>JBFWLP010000034.1:0-31353 GCA_050252075.1 Burkholderiaceae bacterium
CGCGGGTGGCAATATCGGCGGCTACTCCAAAGACGAAGTAAACACCGCCGGCATCTATCACTATCTGAACTGGGGAATCAACGAAGGCCGCTCCGTGCCCCCCGCGCCCGAACCCCCCGCACCACCTCCGCCTGTGGTAGATGAAGGGCCAACCCTGTACTTTTCCATATCGTTGAGCAGCAATGTCGTCAGTTTCCAGACGAATGTGTCGGGGGATATAACGATGGCAAAGTCCGGCAACGACGCTGTGTTCTCGAAGCCGGGCGGCTACCAGCAGACGCAGACGGATTTTTTTACTGCAGAAACGAACTTCACGCTGTCGGACGGCCAAGTACTGGCAACGACTGCAGACGTCATTACAGGACTCGTTCCAACGTCCACGGGGTCTGGTCGCATCAAGGTTACGGGGGCGGATGGTATTCAAACTATCACTGGCACCCAGGGGAATGATGAATTGGCGGGCGGTAATGGCTCAGACACGTTCGTATTTGAAGCAAGCGCAGCGGATAATGGCAAGGATACTATTTCCGATTTTACGGCTGGCGCCAATGGGGATATTTTTGACTTCAGAACAGCGTTGGGAACGACGACTGTCACCGATGGTCAGTTAGCGTTAGGGGCTGGTTCTCTGGAACAAACAATAGCAAATAACAATATCTATCAAATCGATCTTAATACAGATATTGCTTTAAAAGATTTTGGCGATTCAAGTAGTTTTGGCGAGCTTTTCAGTACCGGCGCTGGGAAGTTCAGCCCTACAGTGGGAGCTGGCATCAAGGCGGTTATTCTTGTCAAAGGTACTGATAAAACCCATATCTACTATGTTGATAACAGTGACTCAACGTTCGACGCCTTCGACGTCACACTCGTTGCTGTTGCAACAGTGAACGGCACTTTGGTGGCCGACAATTTTGTTTAACTATGCTCTACACCCACGTTCCTAACCGCTTCAACGTTGACCCCCCACCAGACGGTAACCCAAGGCCACCATCGCGCTACACCCTACCCAAAGGGGCGGTGGACAGCCATGCCCATGTGATAGGCACGCACTACATTGCCGAGCGCACTTACACACCCCATCCGGCACCGCCGTCGGCCTATTTGGATATGCTGGACGCCACAGGAATGACATACGGCGTGCTCGTGCAAGTGAGTGTTCACGGCACGGACAACACGCTGATGCTGGATACACTGCGCGCCCACCCGCAGCGGCTGCGAGGCATTGCCGTGGCGCCGCTCACATTGCCAACGCCCGCTTGGCAACGCATGAAAGAGGCGGGCGTCGTGGGTTTGCGGCTGAACACAACCACCGGCGGCGGTATTGGCTTGCGTGACCTGGCCAGTTATGAAGCCTTATGCCGGGAACTGGGCTGGCACCTGCAGTTTCTTATTTTCCCGGAACAGCTCAATGAGCTCGCCCCAAAACTGTCCAAGTTGAAGGTGCCGGTGGTATTTGACCATTTAGCCTACGTCACGCCGGCTCCCGAACATCGTCTGCATGCCGAATTATTAACGCAACTGCTACGCGATGGTGCGTGGGTGAAATTGTCGGGCGCCTACCGCATTTCTCGCCAGGCGCCATACGTCGACACCGTTGCGCTGGCACGCCAGCTGGTGCAGGCCGCCCCCACGCGCTGTGTGTGGGGTTCCGACTGGCCGCATGTTGCCTTTCGCGGCACCATGCCGAACCCAGGCGATCTGCTCGACCTGCTGGCCGACTGGGTGCCCAACGAAGCACAGCGTAACGCCGTGCTGGCCGACAATCCGCAGCGGCTTTACGGGTTTGCCTGACGCAACGCGTCGCGATGTTCCGGATGGGCAATGGCAATTAACGCCTCGCGTCGCGCCGAAGCTGACGCTCCATTGATCTGGGCAATACCGTATTCGGTTACGCAGTAGTCCACCTCGTTGGGCAGCAAGGTGGCGGGCTTGTCGTTGGCCAGCGCCGGCACGATGGAGCTCTTGCCATTCTTGTCGCAGGCGCGCAGGGCAATAATGCTTTTTGCCTTGGGCTGTGCAGCGGCTGCACGCGCAAAATCGGGCAACCCGCCCGGCATCGAAATACGCTTGTCACCCGCCCATTCGGCATTGGTCTGCCCGGCCAGATCCACATAAAGCGCCGAGTTGATGGCATGCAGGTTAGGCAGCTGCATCAGGGTGCTCCGGCCATGCGTCAACGCACACGGATGCAATTCAACCGCGGGATTGTCGTCCAGGAAGTCGTACAGCACGCGGCTGCCCACCGCCATGGTGGCCACGCTCACCCCGGGCAGGAAAGCCTTGCGGCTGTTGTCGATAACGCCTTGCTCTATCAAGGCGTGTGCCCCGTCGCCAATAATGCCGGTATGCAGCCCCAAATGACGCAAATGAGCCAACCTGGCCAGCACGCGATCAGGCAGGGACCCTGCCCCCAGCTCGACCGTTGCACCGTCGTCCACCAGCGAGGCAACGTGTCCGGCGATCGCATCATCGATGGCGTCGAAACGTCCGGACACCGCCTCGTGCGGGCCGTCTTGCGCGTCGATCCAGGCATCGATGCGCGCCGCATCGATCCAGGCATTGCCATGCACACGAGGCACGCGCGGGTCGATTTCAGCAATCACCCAGCGCGCATTGCGAACGGCTTCGCGCATGTAGTCGACCGACACACCCAGATTCACCCTGCCCTGGCTATCGGGCGGAGAAACACGCAACAACACGGCGCCCGCCGGCCTGGCACCCGGCGCAAACAAGGTAGGCATGAAAGACAAAGGCTCGCGCAATGCCGTCACATGGCCGGCACCCAGCGCCTTGCGCAAAGTGCCTGGCAACGCGGTGGCAATGTCCAGCGCGTCGCACGCAGGCGGATCGCTGTAAGGCACGGGGCCCAGCGGCATTAAGGAATACACGCGCACGCCCTTCAAATGCGGTGCCGCCTGGGCCAACTGCGCCGCCAGCTGTGTGGGATTGGCCGCGCCGGAATGCAGCGTAATAGTGTCCCCAGGCGCCATCGTGGCAAGCATATGTTCCAGATGCGTAAGGCGGTTTGTGGTGAGGCCCATGAGAGTATCGAGTCGAGGAAAGTGGTGGTTGAAAAATCGGATTGCTAAAATCAGGCTCCGCCATCAATAACACGTAATCGTGCCACGCTCAACGTTACCTGACCCCTGCCCCTGCAACAGCGGGCTTGCGTATGAACACTGCTGCGAACGGTATCATCGCGGCCCGCTGCGGCTGCAGGCGCCCTCGCCCGAAGCGCTGATGCGTTCGCGCTACAGTGCCTTCGTACGTGATGAACTGGATTATCTGCTGGCAACCTGGCACCCCGACACTCGCCCCGCCCGGCTAGAACCCAACGAACACGGCACGCGCTGGCTGGGGCTGGAAATTCGCCGGGCTGATCAGGGCAGCGCCACACACGGTACGGTGGAGTTTGTGGCGCGGGTGCGCCATCAGGGCAAGGCCAGCCGGCTGCACGAATGCAGCCGGTTTGTTTTCGAGAACGGGCAGTGGTTCTACGTTGACGGGGAATTCAAAACCCCGTAACCCGTGGCGCCACATTGGGCCGCAAAATACCGGCCGCATCTTTGTAAAACACCTGGCGCTGCTGGTTATGCGGGTGTTGCGGCGCCTCGGCCAGCGACAGCACCGGCGACACGCAGGCATCGGTGGGATCAAACACCTGCGCCCATTGATCGCGCGTGCGACTAAGGAATTTTTCGGTGAACAAGCGGCGAATTTCAGGCCAGTTGGCAGCATCGTCGCGGCTGGGGAAGGTGGCTTCGTCAAAGCCCAGGCCGCGCAGCAGCTCACGGTAGAACTGGGGCTCCAGCGCGCCCACGGCCATGTAGCCCCCGCACTGGGTCTGGTAAATGCAATACCAGGGGAAACCGCCGTCCAGGCGGTTCGAGCCGCGCTGATCTTTCCACTCGCCCAGGCTGAACCGTTCGTAAATGGGGGCCATGAGGGTTGCCGCGCCTTCGACCATCGAAATGTCGACCACGCTGCCCTTGCCGGTGACCCCGGCTTTGAACAGCGCTCCCAGCACGCCGATGATCATGAAGGTGCCGCCGCCGCCGAAATCGCCCACCAGATTCAGCGGAATGCTGGGGGGGCCGTCTTTGGGCCCGATGGCGCTCAGTGCGCCCGACAGGGCAATGTAATTGATGTCATGGCCGGCGCGATCGGCCAGCGGCCCGTTCTGGCCCCAGCCGGTCATGCGGCCGTACACCAGTTTGGGATTGATGGCGTGGCAGTCGTCGGGCCCCAGGCCCAGACGCTCCATCACGCCCGGGCGCATGCCTTCGAGCAGGATGTGATGGGTGCGAACCAGCTCCTGGGCCGCCGCCTTGCCTGCTTCCGATTTCAGATCCAGTGCCACGTCGGTGCGACCGATGTCGGCCAGCTTGCGCTCGTGATCGGGCATGTCGGTACGCGAGCCCGGACGCACAATGCGGGTAACCTGCGCCCCCATGCGGCTGAGCAGCAGCGTGCCCCATGGCACCGGGCCAATGGCCGAAAGCTCCAGTACCTTTACACCCGCCAGCGTATCTTGCTTGATAACATCGGTCGACATTAGATAATCCCCTCCTTCATGAGCGCGTTCAGTTCGTCGCGTGACAAGCCCAGGAAATCCAGATAGATTTCCTCGTTGTGCTGCCCCACCGACGGAGCGGGCTCAACCTTTTTGGTCGGCACGCCGCTGAATTTGGGGACAACGCCCTGCATTTTAATGGGCCCCAGCGTGGGATGCTCAACCGACACAATATTTTCACGGGCCTCGTAGTGGGGGTGCTTGACGATGTCGTCAATGGTCAATGCCAATGAAAAAGGCACTCCGCGCTCATCGAGCGCTTTGGAAATGTCATCGACCGGTTTGCTCTTGATCCAGTCGCCGACAATCTGGTTCAGCTCTTCAACACGCTCCCAGCGCTGTTTGTGCGTAGCCAGCGCCGGATCATTCATCAGGTCGGGGCGCTCCATGGCCTGGCAGATGCGTTTGAAAATCACGTCGCCGGAACACGTCAGGGTAATGTAGCGGCCATCAATGGTTTCAAAGTTGTTGCCCGGCGCCGCGCCGTAGTGCACGTTGCCGGTACGCTGGCGCACAAAACCCAGGCGATCGTACGCCGCCGTCAGCGACTCGGTGAAGCGGAAAATGGACTCGTACAAGGCCAGATCGATTTGCTGGCCTTTGCCGCCATTGGTGTCGCGGTGATGCAAGGCCGTCATGATGGCAAAGGCACCGAGCGTGGCGGTGAAATAATCAGCCATCGAGGTGGCAATACGCACTGGCGGGCGGTCGGGGTAACCGGTCAGTGCCATAACCCCGCCAAACGCCAGGCCGATACGGTCGTAGCCCGCGCGGTTCGACAACGGGCCGGTTTGGCCGAAGCCTGACACGCTGAGCATGACAAGCCGCGGATTCACTTGCGCCAAAGCCTCGTAGCCGATGCCCCAGCCATCGAGCGTGCCGGGCCGGAAGTTTTCCAGGAAAACGTCGGCCTTGCGCACCAGATCTTTCAGTATTTGCTGCCCTTTTTCGGTGCGAAGGTTCAAGGTGATGGATTTTTTATTGCGGCCGTCCACATTCCACCACAAGCTTTCGCCTTCCAGATAGGGGCCCAGGGCGCGCAGCGTATCGCCGGTGCCGGGTTGCTCCACCTTGATGACATTGGCGCCGAAATCGGCCATGAGTGTGCCGGCCACCGGCGCGGCCACCATGGTGCCGATATCAACCACCGTAATGTTCTCCAGCATACCCGGAGCGTGGGTCCCATCCTTCGTCAACATTGTCTCTCTCCTGAGTTGATTTTTACTTACTTGCCGGAAAACTGCGGGGCGCGTTTCGACTTGAACGCGGCAACGCCCTCGGCAAAATCGTCGCTGTTCGCAATGACTTCCAATTCATGTTTAACGCGCACGTACTGTTCCGACGGGCCGGCCGGAATCACTTGCGTGACGAACTTTTTCAGTGTCTTGAGCACCAGCGGGGCCATGGTCGCCATGCTGCGCGCCATTTCGAGCGCCGCTTCCACGTGCTGGCCGTTGGGCGCCACACGGTTCACAAAGCCTACGTCGTAAGCCCGGGCGGCCGACATGGGTTTGCCCAGCAGCAGGATTTCCATGGCGGCCTTGTGCGGAATACGCCCTGCCAGGCCCGCCACCATGCCTTGTGTCAAGCCCAGCCGCGCCTCGGGGTAGCTGAACTTGGCGTTCTCGGCGGCCACCGCCAGATCGCTCATCATGGTAATGATCAGGCCGCCACCCACACACCAGCCGCTGACCGCTGCAATAATGGGTTTCTGCGTGCTGATGCCAATGGTGGGCAAGCAACGCCACAGCTCGGGAATATCCTCGATATCGGCCCCGGCGGAAAACGCATCGTTGCCCGCACCGGTAATGACGGCCACGCGCTGGTCCGGCGACTCGTCGAAGGCCTGAAAGGCCTGTTGCAGCTCGATCGCAGTAAGCGAACTAATGGCGTTGCGGCGGTCGGGCCGATTGATCGTGACCAGGGTCACACCGTCGTCAAAGTTTTGAACGGTGATTGTCTCCATGCGAACTGCTCCTTGTCGAATTGAATAGGATGTTTTTGTCCCGCGCCTTAGCGCCGGGTGTAGCCCAGCCGGGCGGAAATGCTGCCGGCCAGCTCGATAAGGCGCGGCACGGAATCACTGATCACCTGATCGGTAATGCGCTCTGCCGGGCCCGAAATACCCAATGCCCCCACCACGGCGCCGGTTGCATCGCGCACCGGCGCCGCCACACCGATCACCTGCTCGCGCCATTCGCCGGTGTTGACCGCATAGCCCAGCAACCGGGTACGCTGCAACTGCCGGTGCAGTTCCTGGGCGGTGACAATAGAACGGGGCGTGTAGCGCTGCAATTGTTCGGCCACCTGGGCGATTACCTCTTCAGGCGCCCAGGCCAGCATCGCCTTGCCGGTGGCCACACATTGCGCCGGCGCCCGGCCCCCCACGGTGGTATAGGCCCGAACCGGCTGGGGGCTGTCGATTTTTTCCACGTACAGCACATCGGTACCGTCCAGAATGGACAAGTGCACCGTTTCCTGGGTTTCGTCGGCCAGCAGCTTCATGTAGGGCAAGGCCTCGCGCCGCAAATCGAGTCGCTGGAACACTTTGGCGCCCAGCTCCCACAGCTTGACCGTCAGTTCGTAACGGCCCGTTTCCGGCACCTTGCGGGCAAATCCCTGATGCACCAACCCCTGCAGCAGACGATGCACATTGCTTTTCGTAAGTGCCAGCTGGCTCGCCAGTTCGGTCACCCCGCAGCTTTTTTCGCTATTGGCCATGGCCTCCAGAAGCACCAGGCCCTTCAAAAATGTTTTATCCACGTTACCCCCGTTGGAACTGCCGGCGGGCGCAGCTTGTTGCGCCCGTTCCGCTACGCTGCCTGCGCGTTGCTCACAAACGCGGGCGGCAAATGTGCCGTAATGTCGGGCACGCTGCCGGTGTAACGCTCGACACGCACCAGACACGAATAGGCCGAACAGCCCTGCGACAGGCCCGAGGCCCCTTCATCGCGGGTGAGCGCATTGGGGTTGCCGTGAACTTCAAGCCCGCCGATCGGGTTGAACCACGCCCCGGTGGACTGGCGCACCACTCCGGGGCGAATGTCATCGCTGACCACCAGTGTGCCCAGGCAGGCCCCGCGCGTGTTATGCAGCCGCACAAGATCTCCAGATGCCAGGCCAAGGCGGTCGGCGTCGGCGGGATGCATGTGTACGGGCTCGCGCCCATGGATCTTGCCGTCCCGGCTGTAGGCACTGTGATCGAGCTGACTGTGCAGTTTCGTTTTTGGCTGATCGCTCAGCAAATGGAAATAACCGTCTTGCTCGGCGCCGGGCGTGAGCCATTCTTTGGGCTCCAGCCACACGGGGTGGCCCGGGCAGTCGGGCAGGCCGTAGCCGTCGATTTCGGCGGAAAAGATTTCAATTTTGCCCGAGGGCGTGTTCAATGGATGGGCCACCGGATCGTGGCGGAAATCGCGCAGCATGATCACAGGTTCCGGGGATTTGACCGCATGCAGGTCAACCAGCCCTTGCTGCCTGAACGTGGCATAGTCGGGCAGCTCGACACCTTTGGTGCGGGCGCGTTCGCGACTGCCGTTGTACAACCGCTCAAGCCACTGGGTGGCATTCAGGCCTTCGGTGAACGCATCGTACACGCCCATTTTTTTCGCCAGGCGACTGAAAATGGTGTAGTCGTCCAGTGACTCCCCCATGGGCTCGTAGATGCGGGACATAAACGCCATGTAGCGTTCACGCTTGGAATACGCAATGTCTTCCCGCTCGAATGTGGTGGTGGCCGGCAGCACGATGTCGGCCAGTTTGGCGGTGGGCGTCCAGTACGACTCGTTGACAATCACGGTGTCCGGGCGCTGCCACGCCTGCATGAAACGGTTCAGATCCTGGTGGTGGTGAAAGGGGTTGCCGCCCGCCCAGAACACCAGGCGAATGTCGGCATACTGGTAAGTGGCGCCCTTGTAGGTGAATTCTTTGCCGGGGTTCAGCAGCATGTCGGCGATACGGGCCACCGGAATGAAGTCGGGCACCGGGTTCTTGCCCTGATCAAGCGTCGGGCCGGGAAAGACCGGCGCACGGCTGCCCTGGGTATTGGCCGAACCGTACCCTACCCCGAACCCTCCACCGGGAAGGCCGATCTGGCCCAGCATGGCCGCCAGCGTAACGGCCATCCAGAAAGGTTGTTCGCCATGGTCGGCGCGCTGCAGCGACCAGGTGACATTGATCATGGTGCGCTTGGCCGCCATTTTTTCGGCCAGCGCAATAATGTCATTTTCGGCGATGCCCGTAATGGCCTGAGCCCACGCCGCGTTCTTCACCACGCCGTCGGTTTCGCCGGCAAGGTAACGGGCGAAGCGATCAAAGCCCACCGTGTAGCGCTTCAGAAACGCGGTGTCGTAACGTTCGTTCTGGTAGAGCCAATGGGCCAGGGCCAGCATAAGGGCGGTGTCGGTTGACGGACGAATAGGCAACCACTGAAACTGCCCGCCGGTATCCAGACTGCTGCGCACCGGGCTGATACTGACAAACTCCACACCCCGCTCGCGTGCCGCGTTCAGGGCCGGCCCCACCATGTGGTCGCCGGCGCCCCCCGGACTGACCTGGGCACTCTTTTCGGGAACGCCGCCAAAGCTGACAAACAGTTCGGTATGCTCCACCACCTGATCCCACGAGGTGTGCTGCGCGATCAACTCATCCATCGACGCCACAATGTAGGGCATCAGCACCCGGCCTGCACCCAGGCTATAGCTGTCGCGGTGGGCCACGTAGCCACCAATGGCGTTCAGAAAACGGTGGATCTGGCTTTGCGCATGATGGAAACGGCCCGCGCTGGACCATCCGTACGAGCCACCGAAAATGCTGGCATTGCCATGCTGTGTACGTACACGCTGCAGCTCGTCGGCCACCAGGGTCAGGGCTTCGTCCCAGGATACTTCCACGAAGGCATCGTCGCCGCGCTGCGGCACCTGCGCCGCCGGGTTACGGCGCTTGCGCAACCAGCCCGCGCGCACTGCCGGACGCTGTACGCGAACATTCGGATCGCGGGAGGCGTCGAGCATGGAAAACCCGATCGGCGACGGGTTCGGGTCGGTTTCCAGCCCCGCCAGACGGGGTTCGCCGTGGCTGCCGGCAACAACTTCGTAAAAGCCCCAGTGGGCCGCGGTGTACTTTTTCATGGCAATGCGTTTTCTCTGGTTATTCCACCGGCTGCGCGTAACCCGACACGAAGTTTTTCACCTCGCCGGTTTCCGGCACAAACACATGCCGGTTGACCTTGCCGATATCGGCACCGTACAGGTGAATGCTGATCGACACGCGGTCGTTGTAGGAATTGGACACGCGATGAATGTCGCCAATGGAAGGCGACACGCAATCGGTCATGCCCGGAAGCAATTCCTCGCGCCCGGCCGGCAACAAGGCACCGTTGTCATGGAACGTGAAGCGTTCAGCAATTTCGGCGCCGCGCAGCATGCCGATCACACCCCAGACAGTGTGATCGTGCACGGGCGTTTTCTGGCCGGGGCCCCACACAAAGCTCACGACAGAGAAATCACCCTTCGGGCAGGCATAAAGACAGTACTGCTGGTAGTACTCGGGATGCGGGCGCGTGTACTTTTCTTCCAGCCAGTCGTCGTTACTGACCAGGTCACGAAGCAAAGGTTCGGCCTTTGCCAGAATGTGCTGCTCATTGCCGTTCGATTCGTCCAGAATCTGGCGAATACCACCGACAAATTCGGTGAGCCGCTGCGATGCCATGGGGTGTCTCCTTATCGTTGCACAATATGCGGTTTACTTGCCGAGGAACTTGGGTTCGCGCTTCTCGCGGAACGCGGCAAACCCTTCCTTGGTATCGTGACTTTCGTCGAGCATGCGCAGCTTGTACATGGTGCGCGCCATTTGCTCGGACGGGCCGCGCTTGACCACCTCGTCGTTGATGAAGCCTTTCAGGGTGCGGTGAACCAGCGGCGCCATGGTGGCCAGCTCGTCGGCCATGGCGACAGCCGTTTCCACTTCTTTGCCTTCGGGAACGACCTGGTTCACAAACCCCAAATTGTAGGCGCGTTGAGCGTCGAGCACACGGCACAGCAAAATCACTTCCATGGCAACGTGATACGGCAGGCGGTTGACCAGGCCCGAAATGATGCCGCCGGTGAAACCGACTTTTGCCTCGGGGTAATAGAACTTGGCCGACTCGGAGGCCACGATCATGTCGGTCATCATGGCCATGACCAGCGCGCCGCCCACACACCAGCCGGTAACAGCCGAGATGACGGGTTTGTTGGTTTGAATGCCCACGTTGGGAATGCCGCGCCACAATTCCGGCATGTCTTTCAGGTCGGCGCCGGCGGAAAACGAGCTGCCTTCGCCATGCAACACCGCCACCAGACGCGAATCGTCGGCATCGAACGTGTTGAAGGCGTCTTGCAGCTCAAGAATGATCTGCTTGTTCAGGGCATTGCGCTTCTCAGGACGGTTCAGGGTGATGATGGTCACGCCGTTGTCCTTGTTCTCGACACGCACGCATTCATAATTCGACATTACAGGTCTCCTACGATTTGATTCAACAAAAAAATCAGGTAAATGAATAAAGTTACTCGATCAGCAGTCGGGCATCGACCGCTGTGGCGTGGTCGGTACCGACCAGCACCGGGTTCAGGTCGATTTCAAACGAAAAATCTTTCAGATCGTGCATCAGCCAGCTAAGGCGCACAATGCTGTCCACCAGAGCATCGACCGCCAGCTGCTTGCCGCGGTAGCCGTGCAGGATTCGGGCAATGGCCAATGAGTCCAGCCCCTGTCGCACGGCATCGGCCGACATCGGGGCTGTGGCCAGGAATTTGTCGGGCAACAGCTCTACCAGCACACCACCGGCACCAAACAATACCACCGGCCCGAACGCCGCATCGTTGCGCCCGCCCACGATCAGCTCCAGGTGACCTTCAAGCATGCGCTGAACCAGCACCCCGTCGATGTCGGCATGGGGAACATGCCGGGCCACATTGTCCAGTATGGTCTGGTAGCCCGCCCGTACCTGATCCGCCGACACAAGCCGCACCAGTACGCCCCCGGCATCGGATTTATGCACAACGTCTTTTGACACAATTTTCAGAACCACCGGGAAACCCAGGCGTTCTGCCATGGCAACCGCCTGATCCGCCGATGTGGCAACCTCGCCGGCGTTCACGCCGATACCGTAATCGGCCAGAATGGCTTTGGTCTGATGCTCGTCGTATTGACCCGGCACCAAGGCGAAAGGGCGAGACGGGCACTGGGCGGGGCGCTGCGCCGGCAGGGCGGGCGACATATCACCCCATTGCTTGGCGCAGGCCAACGTTTTCACGGCATCGACGGTGGAATTGGTGTAAGGAATGCCAAGTTCGGCCAGGCGCTCGCGCACAGGATCGGAGGTCGAGCCGGCATCGAAGGCGACGATTAGCGGCTTTCCCTGGGCCCGGGCATGGCTGGCCTGCGATTCGATAAGTTGCAACTGCCAGTGTATGGGTGCCATGGCCATGACGCACAAGGTGGCGTCTACGCCGGGTTCCTGCTGGATGGCCCGCCCGGTGTCGTCGGCGCTGACCGATTCATCACGGCTTTGGCGAGTACCGAAATCGATGGGATTCTTGATTTGCCCGGCCGGATAATGCGCGGCCAGAATAGTGCGTGCCGGCTCACCCAGCCGGGCCAGAGGCAGGTTGTAATCCTCCAAGGCATCCGCTGCCAGCGCGCCGCCGCCACCCGACGGGGTGACAATGGCCACACCATGAATAGTGCGACGGGGCTGGGTGGCCAGCAGATTGGCCACCGACAGCATAATGTTTACGTCATCGACGACCAGAACCCCTTCCTGCCGGCACACGGCGGAAAACACGGCCGTGTCGCCCGCAATACTGGCTGTATGGGAAAACGCCGCTTCCTGCCCGGCCTGCGAGCGCCCGGCCTTCACCACCAGCACCGGCTTGCCGGCGGCCCGTGCGCGACGAACAGACGTCAGGAAACGTTGCGGATCTTTCAGGCCTTCGATGTAAGCACAAATGACCTGCGTGGCGTGATCGTCGATCAGAAAATCGATGAAATCACACACTTCCAGGTCGGCCTGATTACCCACCGAAAAACCATGCGTGAAACCAAACCCCATGGACCAGGCGCGATCGAACAGCGTGGTCATGAGCGCGCCGCTCTGGCTGGCAAACCCGATGGGACGTTTGGGCAGGTTGTCCCGGTTCAGAATGGGTGACGAACACAGCACCACCCCCTTTTCCGCGCTGATCACCCCCAGGCAATTGGGCCCGATCAGGCGCATGCCATGGCGGCGTGCCACCGCTACGATTTCCTCTTCCAGCGCGCGGCCTTCATCGCCGGCGTCGGAAAAACCCGACGAAATGATAATGCCCAGCTTGGTTCCCAGGCGGGCGGCGGCGGCAACCTGGTCTTTCACCAGATGGCTGGGCAAGGCCAGTGCGAAGGCATCGGGCGCTTCGGGCAGGGATTCCAGGCTGGGATAGGCCTTGACGCCGAACAATTCGGCGCGACCGGCATTGATCGGGTACACCGTGCCATGAAAGCCATGACGCAACAGGTTTTTGAACAGACGGCCACCAAACTTGGTTTGATCTTCCGAAGCCCCGATGATGGCAATTGACTTGAGGTCGAGTAAACCACTCAGATTTGACGTCATTAAAAAGAATCCTTCCGTACAGCCGGACAATAAGCTTTATATCAAATAGTGAAACACTGTATTTATATTAGAAACTCTTAAGAAATTTCCGTCAATAAAAAAATCATGCTTGATAAGGGTAAACAAGAAGATAGGAACATAAACAGAATAATTGACGAGGCCATCGCTCTTCTTTTATGATGCTAATTCGCAGAACGCCATTTCATTATTTGGAACACATAGGAGACAACACATGTCACGTAGAAAAGTTCTTGCAGCAGGTCTGGTTGCCGTATTCGGGGTAGCCGGCATCACCGGGCACGCCGCCGCGGCGTCCGATTTCCCGGGTAACCGTCCCATCACCATCGTGGTTCCCTTCCCGCCCGGCGGCACGTCCGACCTGATGGGCCGCGTCATGGCCAAAGGCATGCAGGAGCGCCTGGGTGTTACCGTGCTGGTGGAAAACAAAGGCGGCGGCGGCACCCTGATCGGGTCACAGCACGTGGCACGCAGCGCCCCCGATGGCCATACCTTGCTGCTGGCGGCCACGCCGCACGCCATTAACGCCACCATGTACAAAAATATTCCGTACGACACCCGGAAAGACTTCTACACCGTGGCCCACCTGGCTGAAACACCGCTGGTCGTCTCTGTATCGAACGACAGCCCGGTCAAATCGGTTGCCGATCTGGTGAAAGAAATCAAGAGCAACAACAAGAACGCCACCTACGGCTCCTCGGGTGTCGGCGGCTCGCCCCACCTGGCCACCGAACTGTTTCTGAAAGAGATCCAGGGCGATGCCACCCACGTGCCCTATCGCGGCAGCAACCCGGCCGTGATGGACCTTATCGCCGGGCGCACTACATTCACCTTCGACACCCTGTATCTAATGATGAGCCAGGCCGATGCGGGTAAACTGCGTCCTATCGCCACAACGGGTAAAGAGCGTCACAGTCGTGCGCCCAACCTGCCCACACTGGCGGAATCGGGCTATCCCGGCTTTGAGGTAACCTCGTGGTTCACGCTGGTGGCTCCCGGCGGTACACCCATGGACGTCATTCACAAGCTGAACAAAGCCGCGAATGACACCCTGAAAGACCCCGAAGTCAAAGCATTCCTGACCGACAAGGGCATGGATATCACCGGCGGTTCGGCCGAAGATGCCCAGGCGCGCCTGCTGCGTGAAATTGACCAGTGGGCCGAAGCCGTGAAGATTTCCGGCGCCACCATGGAGTAACGCCCGGCGTAGTGTCCGAAAAAGCCGTGCGGCACGGGTTGGTGGCTTGTTGTACGTACCGCACCGGCTTTCTGACAGATCGCTGGCAGCCACTTTTGGCTTTGTTCTCTTCGGGAACCTGAACTCGCGATGCAATCAAGCCAAACTTATTCTCGAGATTTATATGATTCAAGAAAACACATTGAATGACGTGAAAGTCATAGAGATCTGTAATGTGGCTGCCGGCCCCTTTTGCGGCATGCTGTTGGCCGACATGGGGGCCAATGTAATTAAGATCGAACACCCGGATACCGGCGACACCTTGCGCAGCTGGGCCCCCATTACACAGGGCTTCAGTGAAAACTTCGCATCGTTGAACCGTAACAAACGTTCCGTGGCGCTCGACCTGAAAAATCCCGACCACATCGCCATTGTGCAAGACCTGGTGCGCGATGCCGATGTGCTCATCGAAAACAACCGGCCCGGTGTCATGGATCGGCTGGGGCTGGGCTACGCCCGGCTCAGCCAGATCAACCCGCGCCTGGTGTTTTGCTCGATTTCGGCCTATGGCCAGTCGGGCCCGCGCAGCCATGAGGGCGGGTTCGACCTTACCCTGCAAGCCATGAGCGGGCTCATGAGCGTCACCGGCGAACCGGGCGGCGCCCCCGTGAAGTGCGGCGTGCCCGTCTGTGACTTCAGCGCCGGCCTGTATGCCGCGTTCGCCATTACCAGCGCCCTGCGCGGTGTTGCGCGCGACAACAAAGGCACTCATATCGATGTATCCATGCTGGGCGCCACACTGGGCATTGCCGCCTTGCAAACGTCGCAGTACTTTGGCACGGGGGAAGATCCCACCGCGCTGGGGTCGGCCCACCCACGCAACGCGCCATACCAGGTCTTCCGCTGCAAGGACGGCTACTTCGGCATGGCGGCAGGCAATAACTCGCTGTGGAAATCCGTCTGCCAGGTAGTGGGCCGTACCGACCTGCTCGACGACCCGCGTTTCACCAACCCCACTGATCGCGCCACCCACCAGGACGCCTTGCGCGAAATCCTGGAGGCCCTGTTCATTCACGAACCCCCCGAGGTGTGGCTGGAGCGCTTCCGTGCCGGCGGCGTACCTTGCGCGCCGCTGAACACCTACTCCAAGGTGCTGGTCGACCCGCAGGTGGACCACATGCAATGGGTACAGGATCTTGAGTTGCCCAACGGGGTACAAACCAAAACGTTTGTGTCGCCCCTGCGCTTTGACCAGCGCACCGCCGGCGTGCTGCGCCGGCCGCCGGAGCTGGGCGAGCACACACAAGAGGTTCTGAACGAACTGCAGCACGCCAAGGCGGTGGCCAATGACCACTGACGTCGTGCTGTGCGACCGGCAGGCGTCGCACTGGACGATCACACTGAACCGTCCCGAAAAACGCAACGCCCTGTCCGCCGATCTGGTGCAGGCGCTGCTAAGCACAGTGCAACAGGCGCGTGCGCAACACATACCGGTGCTGGTTCTGCAAGGAGCCGGCAAGAATCTCAGCGCCGGCTTCGACTTCACCGGTTACGAAGACCACAGCGAAGGCGACCTGCTGTTGCGCTTTGCCCGCCTGCAGGAAGTGTTCAACGAACTGCTGGCGTACCCCGGGTTAACCGTTGGCATAGCCCACGGGCGCAACTTCGGTGCCGGCTGCGATCTGTTCGCTTCATGCCAGATGCGTCTGGCGCCGGCGTCGGCCACATTCCGCATGCCCGGCATGCTGTTCGGGCTGGTGCTCGGCACCCGGCGCTTCGGGCAACTGGTGGGCGAATCCCACGCCGCCCGCCTGCTGCTGGCGGCGCAGGAATTCGATGCACAAGAGGCGCACCGGATCGGTTTTGTCACCGAGCTGGCCAACCCCGACCAGCATCACGACTGGCCGGCATTGGCGGCCGCCGTGGGCAAGGTGCACGCGGTAACGCGCCAGAGCATCACCGAGGCCCTGTCGGCCGGTCATGCCGATGCCGACATGGGCAAACTGGTGCAATCGGTCATTCAGGGCGACATCAAGCGCCGCATCGCCAACTACCTGAACCCGGCGTCCTGATCCTCACTGCCCCGGCCCGGGAAAATCCGCTAAACTTCGGGTTTTCCCTCGGTTGTACCTATGCAAGGCATCAAGCGCAAAGTCGTTTACGTTTCCCTTTACGAGGCTATTGCCATCGCGCTCACCAGCACGGTGCTGGCCTTGCTGGGCAATTCCGCCGTCGACGCCGGCATGGCGGCGGTCGGCGCCTCGGCGATTGCGGTCATGTGGAATCTGGCGTGGAATTCGCTGTTTGAATGGTGGGAATCACGGCAGAAGGTGCGGGGCCGCAGCGTGAAACGCCGCGTGGCGCATGCCATTGGCTTTGAAGGCGGGCTGGTCGTTTTTCTGGTGCCGTTCTTTGCCTGGCTGCTGCAGATTTCGTGGTGGGAGGCTCTGGTACTGGATGCCGGTTTTATTCTGTTCTTCCTGGTATACAGCTTCGTGTTCAACTGGGTGTTCGACATTGTTTTCGGCCTGCCCCGCTCGGCGCTGGGCCCTTCAACCTTGTCGTAAGCCATAAGCCATAAGCCGTAAACACGGCCCGCGCGTGGCCGCCCGCCCGCTGGCGGGCCTGCCGCTTATGGTTTTGCAGCGCCGGCCGCCTGCATTTTTTCTTCCAACCCCAGCAAAGCTTCTTCGGCGCCGTCATGCAAGGGCACCGTGACACCGCGGCGCGCGTTCTGCACGGATATCTGGGCCGCCTGGGCCGACCCGTTGGCCAGCAGGTCATTCCCCGACCGGTACACGAAACGCACGACCTCGATGGCTTCATTGCGGGTCAGGTCGATTGTCGTGAGCAGCAAGGCCGCCGCTCCCACCGACATGACCGGCGCGGTTTGCCGGGGATACGACCCGGCGGCAATCGGCAAAGGCATGAACGCATCATCGGCGGCGGCCAGGGCCTGCACCGCCTGGGCATCGAGCGCCAGCAAACGCAACCGCCCTTGCGTCAGCGCATCACGCAGCGGTGTGGCCGGCACACCAATAACGTGGACGGCCGCGTCGACCTGCCCGCGCGTCACCTGCGACAAGGCGTCGGCAAAGGGCAGATCGACTGCGGTGTAATCGCGACCGGCCTGCAAACCATGCGCCTCCAGTACACGCAGCAAGGTGGACCGAACGGCCGACCCTTCCGGGCCTAGCGCTATTTTCCTGCCTTTCAGAGCGCGAACATCGGGCCAGGTTTCGCCGGCACGAACCACCACATGAACCAGCTCGGGATACAGGCTTCCCAGCGCGCGCAACCCGGCAAAGGGTCCGTCCGAGGCAAACGGCCCCTTGCCTTCGTAGGCCTGCCGGGCGGTATCGCCCTGGGCCAAGGCCAGAACCGCCCCACCCTGCCGGAGCAGATCGATATTCTCGCGGCCGCCGGCGGTCGCCAGAGGCGTCAGACGAAAGGGATCGGGACGTTTGATGTCGGCCAGCGCCCGGGTGAAGGCTGCATACTCCCCGCCCTGGGGCCCGCCGGCAATGGGATAGCCCTGCTGCATGCGACTAAGGCGACCGTCGATACGGGCCACGGAACGCTGCAGTTCCTGCTGCACAATTCGCCGCGAGGTTTCCGAGCCGTCGCGCGCCACCGACCGGGTGATCTGGCTGAGCGAATCGAGCAAATTGTTCACCACGGTCGTGTGGCCGCCCGCATCGAGGCTGGGCGCTTCCGCCGGCGTTACCCCGGCCGGGGCAACCCACTCCCAGCCTTGCGGGGTTTTCTGGTAGATGGCGCTGCCATGCGCCAGAATGACGTCGCCCGCCTGATTGCCCCCCGACAGCACTCCGGTGACACCGCGCGAACCGGCCCCCAGCAGCGTGACCAGCGACGCCACGCTGGGCTGATCCCACGCCCCCAGCTGCATGGGTTGACGCAATGTCAGCGCAGCGTCGAAGTACACGACCTTGCGCTCGATGCCATCGGGCGCGGTGCTGTCGGTGGCCGAACCCATACGCTGCAACTCGGTAATGGCAAACGCATTGTCACCGTAAGCCAACGCCAGGCCTGCGGAAAGATCGCTTTCCAGGGTGTCGACAGCAGGCGCCCGGCCGCATGCGGCCAGCAAGGCACATAAACACACAATGAACAAACGACGCATCATGCTAGAGCCCTCCGACGAACGGCAGGGAAATCAGCGTTGTCAGTATCACCACATTCATGATGTCGACCAGAAAGGCGCCGGTTACCGGCACCACGATAAATGCTTGCGGAGCCGGCCCGTGACGATCGGTCAGCGCCTGCATGTTGGCGATGGCGGTTGCCGTCGCCCCCATGGAAAAGCCGCAAAATGCGGCCGACATGATGGCGGCTTCGTAATCTTTCTTCAGCGCGCGAAACACCACCACAATGACGTAAATAATCACAAACACCACTTGCGCCAGCAAGATTACCGCCAAAGGCCCGGCCAGCTGCACCACGCTGCCGATATCCAGTGTCATCATGGTGAAGCCCAGAAACAGCGACAGCGACAAGGCGCCAATAATGTCGGTTGCCTTGTCGTTCAGATGAAGGCCCAGCGCCGGCCCTGCATTGCGGATGATGATCCCCACCAGCAGACACCACAGGAAATTCGGCAGGCTGACCGGCGCCCCTTCGACCAGCGACGCCAGCCACACCCCCGCCACCAGGCTGCCAAACGCGGCAGCCAGCGACACAATGATGGTGCCGGTGTCGACCGGATCGGGAGCCGGCTGGTTGGCCGTTGGCGCCCCTGTGCCGGGCGCCGCCGCGTTGCCCGATACCAGTTGATGGCGCTTGATCAGCCATTCGGCCACCGGCCCGCCGACAATGCCGCCCAGCACCAGCCCCATGGTGGCCGATGTCATGGCCAGCGCCATGATGTTCTGAATGTTGTTGACATCGGCGAAGCGGGCGGCGTACGCCGCGCCCGTGCCATGCCCGCCCACCAGGGTAATTGAGCCGCCCACCAGACCCATAAGCGGATGCAGGTCGAGCAACCACGCCATACCCAGGCCAACCACGTTTTGCAGCAGCACAAACGGGGCCAGCACCAGCAAAAAAGCCATCAACCGGGGGCCGCCCACCGCCAGCAGCCGCAAATTGGCGGTTAACCCGATACAGCAAAAAAACAGCAGCAGTAAAATAGACTGGCTGCTGGTTTCCAGAACAAGCCCCACGCCGGCGGTTTCCGATACGGCGTAGGCCGCCAATGCAAACAGCAGGCCGCCCACGATAGGATCCGGAATGCTGTACCTGGACAGGAAGCGCACCTTTGAGGTCAGCAGGCGCCCCAAAACCAGGACCAGGCAACAGGCGAAAAAAGACTGCGTGGCAGACAAGGAAATCATCTAAACCCTTACTTGTACGTATACACTGAAGTTAATTGCTGCTCCAAGCCGCCTGTGCCTGTCGACAGTGCGCAGGAACCATTCTATGCACTCACTGTCTGTAACATCATAACCCGTTCATACGGGGGGAAACCACTACTGCAGCACCGTTTTCATGTGGCATGAAAGCGGTAACAGAAGGCCAATACGAATGGGTAACCATGATATGCAAGAACAATTCGAACGCCGTCGCCTCAAGGCCCTTCGCTCCTACGAAATTCTGGACACCGAGGTGGAACAGGCGTTTGACGATATTGTGAAAATTGCCGCGCAGGCCTGCAACGCCCCCATTGCCGTGATCAACTTCATTGACGAATCGCGCCAGTGGTTCAAGGCGGAGCTGGGCCTGGGTATACGGGAAACCCCGCTCGACATATCGATTTGCCGTCATGCCTTGCTGGAGCAGGACATGATGATCATTCGCGATACCCGAACCGACCAGCGCACCTGTATCAACCCGCTGGTGGCGGCCGACAACGGCTTGCGATTCTATGCCGGTGCGCTCATTACCTCGCATGACGGCTTTCCTTTGGGCACACTGTGTGTCCTTGACCGGCAGCCGCGCGATATCCGGCCGGAACAACTAGAGGTGCTCAGCGCGCTGCGGCGCCAGATCATGTTGTTGCTGGACTACCGCCGCACGAACCGGGCCCAGCTTCGCTTATTGAACGAGCTCGACGAAGAACGCGACGCCATGGCGCAACTGGCCTATCGCGACCCCCTTACCGGTTTGCTGAACCGGCGCGCATTTGAAAACCGGCTGGACTACCAGCTCAGTTTAAGCAACACCCAGCACGAGCCGGCAACCATCCTGATGATGGATATTGATTACTTCAAACGCATCAACGACACCTTCGGGCATTTGCAAGGCGACCGCGTGCTGGTACAGGCGGCGGAACTGTTCCGGCACGCCTTGCGGTCAAAAGACGTTATTTGCCGCTGGGGCGGCGAAGAGTTCATCGCCCTGCTGACGCACACCACCCTGAGCCACGCCGGCGATATCGCGCAGCGCATTCACGACATGCTGGCCGCGTCAACGCTGCAAAACGAGCTTGGCGATCTGACCTTGTCCGTGAGCATGGGAATCACTGGCTTGCGCAAAACCGACACCATGGAAAGCGTCATTGAACGCGCCGACGGCGCCCTGTACGACGCCAAGCGCGCCGGGCGCCAACGCACGCACATCGTATAACGGCTTCGTGTTTTACACGGGCGTATCTTTCTGTGCGCCCAGCACCTCAAGCGCCTGGCGGGCCAGCCCCTCGCCCGCCTGGGAATACATATTGAACGCCGGCACCTGCAGCTGCGCGAGTTCCTGCACCTCGTCGGAATATTTCGCAATGGCCACCACCGTGCCTTGCAAGCCCACGTTACGAATCTGATGGGCGGCATACACGTTACTGGAATGGTTCGGCATAGCCAGCAGGATCAGCTCCATTTCTTTCCCCGCACTCAGTTTCAGCCAGAAATCGGAGTCGGTGGCATCGCCCAGCAACACGTTTCTGCCTTGATCCCGCTGCGCGTCGACCCGTTCCGGATTGTGTTCAATGCCCAGAATGTGGCCTTCGAAGAGCGAAGCCAGCTGATCGTAGGCCCCGCTGCCCACGCGCCCCATGCCAATGACCAGAACGCGGGCGTCTCCGGTTTGCAGAATGCGGTCGCGCGGGTGGGGGTGCGACGATGTGAACCCTTCCCAGAATCGTTTGAAACGCTGATAAATGGTTTCTGCGTGCTTGTTGAAGGGGGCTGCGGCCGCAAAGCTCAGGCTGATGCACAGCGCAGTAATGAGTAGCCACGGCACAGGCAGCCACCCTTGCTTGACACCAATAGCGGCCACGATAAGGCTGAATTCCGAATAGGTGGCCAGGCTCAGGGAAACCAGTACCGACGTTCGCACCCGCAGCCTGAACTGGCTGATCACCACGTGATAAAGCAGCGTCTTGACCGGCAGCAGAAGGCAGATCAGCGCGGCCACCCCCAGCAATTCCCAAGAGGGCAGACCCTCCATACCCACGGAAAGGAAAAACCCAACCAGCATCAGCTCTTTAAAACTGAACAGCGCCTTGGACAGCTCGCCGGCCTTAGGATGGTTTGCCAGCAACGCGCCCAGCACCAATGCGCCCAGATCCCCTTTCAGGCCGGCCAGCGAAAACAGTTCGTAACCCAACCCCAACGCAAAAAACAAACCGCTCAGCACCAGAAGCTCGCCGTGGCCGGCGGCATCCAGAATACGGAACAAGGGCCGGCGAACCCAGGGAAGCAGCAAAACCAGCACTGCCCACGGGGCCGGGTAACTGCCTTCGGTAATGGCAAGAAACACCACGGCAAAGATGTCCTGCATCACCAGAATGCCAATGGCAACCTTGCCGTAAAAGGTCGTCAGATCGCCCTTTTCTTCAAAGGTTTTTACCGCAAACACCGTGCTGGAAAATGAAAGCACAAACCCCATGACCACCGTAGCCGTCGGGGAAATATCCAGTATCGGCAGGGGAAACAGCGCCTGCGCCAGGAACAGCGAGCCCGAGAATACAAGCGTGGAAACGGCGATGTGCGCCAGCGAGGCACCCCACACCTCGGAATTGGCCAGTGCCTTGAGATCGAGCTTCAGGCCGATGGTGAACAGCAGCATAGTCACGCCAAGGTCGGCGATGGTGGTCAGGGCATCGGGGTGCGCCAGCCCCGCCAGGTTGTACGCAAAACCGGCCAGCAGAAAACCCACCATGGGGGGTAAGCCGATCCGGCTCAACGCAAGCCCGAATAACAAGGCAACGCCGACCAGGGTTACAACCATGATATGACGCCCGCAACTAGACCGGGCGTCAGTTTACCGCGCCGCACGCCGTCGGCGCGACGGCTACGCCGGGTAACGTGCCTGCACCGTGGCGCCGTCCACCAGTGTTTGCATGGCGGCTTCGACACCGCTGGCGGCCAATGGCACGCCGGCCAGCTGCAGGCCCATTTCACAGCCCGATAGCGCCGCCATCAGGCTCAGGTCGTTGCACTCGCCCAAATGGCCGATGCGGAACATGCGCCCTTTTATTTTCCCCAGGCCGGTGCCCAGCGACAAATTGAAATGGTCGTAGATAACGCGCCGCACCTTGTCGGCATCGACATTGGCAGGCGTGATGACGCCGGTCAGTACCGGCGAATACACGGACGGGTCGGCGCATTGCACGTGCAGCCCCCAGGCATGCACAGCTTGCCGGCAGGCCAGTGCCAGGCGGTGGTGGCGCTGGAAAACGGCGGGCAGCCCCTCTTCCAGCAGCATGTCAATGGCTTCCAGCAAGGCATACAGCATGTTGGTATTGGGCGTGTAGGGCCAGGAGCCCGCCTTGTTGGCCTCAAGAATGTCATCCCATGCCCAGAACGCACGGGGCGTGCCCGCGCGGCGACTGGCATCGATGGCTTGTTCCGACAATGCATTGAAGCTGATGCCCGGCGGCAGCATGAGCCCCTTCTGGGAACCGCTGATGCTGACATCGACCCCCCATTCATCGTGCCGGTAATCGGCCGAGCCCAGACCGGAAATGGTATCCACCAGCAGCAACGCGGGATGTGCCGCCGCATCGATGGCCCGCCGCACGCTGGCAATGTCGGACGTTACACCGGTGGACGTTTCGTTATGCACCACACAAACCGCACGAATAGTGTGGTGCTTGTCTTCGCGTAACCGGCGCTCGATCAGGTCGGCCTGTACCCCGCGCCGCCAGCTGTTGGGCAACCCGGTTTGCGGACACGTTCCCGGCAATGCGACTACCTCGGGCTTCAGGCCCAACCGGGCGGCCAGCTTGCACCACAGCGACGCAAACTGGCCGGTTTCGTACATAAGCACCGTGTCACCCGGGCTGGTCACGTTGACCAGGGCCGCTTCCCAGGCACCCGTACCCGACGCCGGATAAATAATCACCGGCTGACGCGTCTGGAAAATGGTCTGTATACCCGCCAGCACCTTGAAACCCAGCGCCGCGAACTCGGGGCCGCGGTGATCAATGGTGGGATAGCTAAGGGCACGCAACAGGCGGTCGGGCACGGGGCTGGGCCCGGGAATGTGCAGAAAATGCCGGCCGGCGGGGTGAAAGTTCAAGCGTTCCATAAAACCTCCGAAGGGGACTGCTACGCGATAACCACAAAATTATATTTTGTATACAATATACATTATTCAATAAAAGAAAGCCATGCCCCTATTTGCGCGCCAGAGGCTCTAGAATCACACCATCCATCCGGCCACACCCGGCCTAACGTTTACCCCGCTTTATTGTCATGAACCTGACCCCGCCGCCCGCCCCGCTGATACGCGACGCCCTGCATACCCAGGTAGCGGAACAGTTGCGGGCACGACTGCTCGACGGCTCACTGGCGCCGGGCAGCAAGGTAAATGAGCGTGCGCTGTGCGAAGAGCTGGGGGTGTCGCGAACACCGCTGCGCGAGGCCATACGCCAACTGGCCGCCGAAGGCTTGCTGGTCGTTGAGGCGCGCCGCGGGGCGTTTGTGCCGGAACACGACCCGGTGTCCATTCGCGAAACGTTCGACGTTATCGCCGCGCTGGAAGGCCTGGCGGCCGCCCGCGCCGCGCAGTTTATCGATGCCGGCGGCCTGCAAAGGCTGGAAGCCTTGCAGGAAACCATGGAAGCGGCGTTCCACGCCGGCGACCTGCCGGCCTACTATCAGGCCAACGCCGCCGTACACGACGTTATCAGCCGCTATGCCGGCAATGCCGTGCTGCGCCAGACCTGGCAGCAATTAAATGATCGCCTGCACGCGCTGCGGTTTCGGTCAAATCAGGACAAAATGAAATGGGAACGTGCGCTGCACGAGCACCGGGAAATTCTGGCCGCGTTGCGCAAACGCGATGCCGACCGCCTGCGCAGCCTGCTGCAACACCATATCGAGAAAAAGCGCGATGCCGTGATCGAGCAACTGAAGGCGCGGCCCGTCAAAGGGGCGGCGGGCAAAAACAACCCGCCGGCTTAGAGCGCCAGCAGCGATCGCAAGGCCAGGGCGCCACAGGCGGCGCCGTCGTAGAAGGGAACACCGACGCGCCGGGCCAGGGGCTGCGCATACCCGCACAGCACGGCACCGGCCAGCACAATACCCGACGCCCCGCCGTCGACCAGGCGACGGGCCTCGCGATCGAGCTGTTCCACGACCAGCGGCAGATGCAGCGGCGACGATGCGCTGAATGCCTGCCCGACATCGGGTGCACCAATACCGGCCAGCCGTGACGCCAGCCCGCGCGACTGCAGCAGCTGCTGATATAACGGCACCATGGCCGAACCCAGGGTAAGCAGTCCAAATGAATCACCACGGGCACACGCCAGCAAACAGGCCGCTTCCGTCATGCCCACCACAGGAATACCCCCGGCGGCCTGCCGGGCCTGAGCCAGGCCGCAATCGAGCGAAATGCCCACAATGATCCCGTCGCACACCGGCGCATGCTCGCGCACCAGCGACACCACATTAGCGGTTGCTTCCGCCACTTGTGCCGGTTGCGTCACTGCCGTGGGCCCCTGCGTTGCCGTCACCCCCTGAAACTGCCAGTCGGCCGGAAGGCACGGCTGCGCCGAATCGACCATGCGCTGGGTAATGTGCCCGGACGTGTTCGGGTTGATCAGCCGGATTCTCACGCGGCGCCCCCGAGGACGGCCGCCAGATCGACCTCTTCGGCCGAGCTGTCAAGCACCAGACTGCTTTCAATATGATGCAGGTGCTCGATAACCAGCTGCCCGGCACGCGCCGCATCGCGGTGCGCGATGGCGTCGATAATGTCGGTGTGCTCGTCGGCGCGGCAGCTCATGGAGGTGGGTGCGTCGTACAGGAAGATGATCAGGCACGTGAGCGTGGAAAGCTCGCGCATCATGCGATAAAAGGCGGAATTACCGCACAACGCCGCAATAAGCACGTGAAACTCGCCCGACAGCCGAACCACGGCGCGACGATCATCGCGCCGTCGGGCATCGAGCTCCAGTTCCTGGTGCTGACGCAAACGGGCCACTTTGTCCTGGGTAAGGCTGCCGATCAGGCGCTCGATCATGGCCGGCTCCAGCAAGCGGCGGGCCTCGAAAACATCCATGGCCTCTTCGGGTGAAGGTTTGGCCACGAATGCGCCGCGCTGAGGGAACAGTTCCACCACCTGCTCGTAAGACAAGCGGCTGAGCACCTCGCGAATGCGGGCGCGGCTGACCCCGAAAATTTTGGCCAGCTGCTCTTCGCCAAGCTTGGTGCCCGGAGGCAAGCGGTGCTCCAGAATGGCGGTGAACACGCGGTCGTAAATTTCGTCGTTTACGTTCTCGCGATAAAGTTTGTCGGAAGCGCCAAGGCTGCGTGGAAGTCGTGCCATATATGTTGGAAAAGCAAGCCGCAAAAGTAAATTAGGTTACCACTGATACAACTGTCCCCACCCGGTGACCTGAGCCGGCGACACGCCGGCGGCACGCAGCATGCCCCACACGGTCGTGCTAACGGTGTCCAGCAACGGTACGCCGGTTTCCTGCTCGATGGACTCGGCCATATCGGCCGCCCGCAAATTGGTGCAGTACGTAACGTTCGCCTGCGACCCGGCCGCACTTACCTCGTGCAGCATGCGCCGCATGTCGGGCTGGCTGACCAGCGCAAAGTCGTAATTGACACGGATATCCAGATGCCGTTCAGCAACAATGTCGACACCGATGTCGGCGTAATTTTTGATAATGCGTTGCTGAACATCGGCCGTATAAGGAGACACCAGCCCCAGGCGGGTGATGTTACGCAAGGCAATCAGCTCATTCAAGGCCAGAATGGCGGTGGTTGCCCGTATACCGGTACGCTCTTGTATACGCTCGACCAGACGCCGGTCGCTGTCGAACCCCATCCACCCGGCGGCGGTTCCGCTCCAGCCAATGACATCCACCCGGGCATCGGCCAGCAGTTCAGCGGCAGCCAGGATCTTGCTGTCATCGAACTGCCCCAAGGCCTTGTCAGACAAGGCGATTTCCGTCACTTTGAAACGCGAGAAATGCGCACTGGCGCCGTCGATGGTAGCAACAATGGCACTGGTCAACGGTTCAAGCGCGGTATTGGATGACGGCGTCAAAACGCCAAGACGAAGCGAATGGGACATACGTATTCCTGAATTAAAAGGCGTGACGCCAGCATAAAGGGAAAAAAACTTCGGGGTAACTAGGGTAATTTCGTAGACATTGCTGTTGACATTTTAGGCCTATTTTAGCCACCATTCATACCACCGAAGCAAATCAAAAATAAGCTTCGCAGCACGCATGAAGCATGGCAACAAGCCATTTCATGCAAAAAGAATAGTGGCACGGGAATTGCTTAAAGGAAAAAGAGCCCAACGCCAACCAGGAGCAAGCAACCATGTCAACACTGCTGTTTACACAACCCTGACCGCAACGCAAGTTACAGAGAGCACCTTACTATGGCCGAAGTCTACGATCTCGTCATCCGCAACGCTACCATTGCCACCGCCAGTGAACACTACTTGGGCGACCTGGGCATTATCGACGGCAAGATAGCCCAAATTGGTGCCAAGCTTGGTGCAGGCAAGCACGAAATCGACGCCGCCGGGCGGGTCGTGACGCCCGGCGGGGTGGACGCCCACTGCCATCTGGACCAGCCCATGGAACCACCGGCCAAAATGGCGGACAACTTCGACACCGGAACGCGTTCGGCCGCATGCGGTGGAACAACCACCGTGATTCCGTTCGCCGCCCAGCAGAAAGGACAATCGCTGCGCGCCGCCGTGGAAGACTATCACCGGCGCGCCGACGGCAAGGCGCACATTGACTACGCCTTTCACCTGATCGTCAGCGATCCCACCCCCGAAGTGCTGAAAAACGAACTGCCCGGGCTGATTGCCGAGGGCTATACGTCGTTCAAGATCTACATGACCTACGACGACATGAAACTGAACGACGGCGAAATTCTTGACGTTTTGTCGATCGCCCGGGAACACCATGCGCTGGCCATGATCCACGCGGAAAACGCCGACTGCATTGAATGGTTGACCCGCCGGCTGGAAGCCGCAGGCCGCACCGCCCCCCGCTTTCATGCGGCATCACGCCCCATGCTGGTAGAGCGCGAAGCCACACACCGCGCCATTTCGCTGGCGGAACTGGTCGACGTTCCCATACTGATCGTGCACGTTTCCGGCCGCGAAGCCGTTGAGCAGATTCGCTGGGCCCGCGCGCACGGGCTGAACATATTCGCCGAAACCTGCCCGCAATACCTGTTCCTGACCGCCGACGACCTGGGGCTGGACGACAGCTACCACGGCGCACGCTGCGTGTGCAGCCCCCCGCCGCGCGACTCGGCCAACCAGGAAGTGATCTGGAACGGGCTCACCGACGGGCTGTTCACGGTCTTCTCGTCGGATCACGCCCCCTTCACCTATGAAGGCACCGACGGCAAACATCCCGACGGCAAGGAAGTGCCGTTTCGCTACATTCCCAACGGCATTCCCGGCCTGGAAACCCGCATGGCCTTGCTGTATTCCGAAGGCGTGCTGGGCGGACGCATTACGCTGGAAAAGTTTGTCGAGCTCACCGCCACCAATCCGGCCAAAGCCTATGGCCTGCACCCACGCAAAGGCTCGATTTCCATTGGCGCCGACGCCGATCTGGTTATCTGGGACGAGCGTGACGTCACGATCAGCAACAACGCACTGCACCACGCGGTGGACTACACCCCTTACGAAGGCCGTCGCCTGCGCGCCTGGCCCGGCATCACCTTGGCACGCGGCGAAGTGGTCTGGGACGGCCAGTTCCATAACCGCTCCGGCAAAGGCCAGTTTCTTCGCTGTTCCTCACCCAGTCTGCTTCCCAAGCGCTGACCCTCCCGTTTAAACCCACTGCATTCAGGAGCCTTTCATTATGACTCGCACATCTTTCGGTCGCTACCTGCTTCCCCTGGCCGCCGCCATCGCGCTGGCATCGCCCGTGGCCGCCCAGGAAAAAATCAACTTCAAGGTCATTGGCCAGCCCACCGCCACCGGTCTGGTCCAGAAGAACAAGGAAGCCCCCTTCTTTGAAAACTTCGCCGAGCGCACCGGCTTGCCCGTCAGCGCCGACTACAAACCCATTGATCAACTGGGCATCAAAGACACTGAACAATTGCGTGTCATGAAAGCCGGCCTGTTCGACATCGTGTCGCTGCGCGTTTCGCAGAACTCGCGCGATGAACCCACACTGCTCGGGCTGGACCTGGTGGGAGCCTCGCCCAATTACGCCGCCGCCCGCAAGGTGTACGACGCCTATTTCGACACACTGGACCAGCGCCTGCAAAAGCAGTTCGGCGTCAAACTGCTGGGCGCGTGGCCTTTCGGCCCGCAGATCCTGTTCTGCAAGAAACCCATTACGCAACTGGCCGACCTGAAGGGCATGAAAGTACGGGTCTACGACCAGAACCTGGCCAAGTTCATTGAAACCGTGGGCGGCGTACCGGTACCGCTGTCGTTCACGGAAGTGCATCAGTCGCTGTCACTGGGCGTGGTCGATTGCGCCATTACCGGCCCCAGCTCCGCCAACAGCTCCGGATGGCCGGAAGTGACCACCCACCAGTATCCCCTGGGCTTCCAGATGGCCATGAACGCCTACACCATTACGCTCAAGGCATGGAACCGCCTGAACCCCGAACAGCAAAAGAAAATGCAGGCCGCCTTTACAACGCTGACGGACGATATCTGGAAATATTCCGAGCAGCTGACCAACGAATCCATTGACTGCAATACCGGCAAAGACACTTGCAAAACCGGCAAGAAATACAACCTGACCGAAGTACCTGTCAGCGAGAAAGACCTTGAAACGCTGCGCAACGCCGTCGCGTCGATTTCCGTGCCCACCTGGGCTGAAATTTGCGACAAGGCCAACCCGCAATGCTCGGCCAACTGGAAGAAAACCGTGGGCCCTGTCATTGGCGTCAAGTAAGTTCTAAAAGCCGGGTCCCGGGTGTGCGGAGCGCCCGGGACCGGCGTAATCAACGGTTAGGAGAAGAGTCATGAAAGACGCAGTAGAGCGCTGGCTCGGCATACTGTTCGGTCTGATTTTCGTCACATTGTCGCTGATTGTCGCGGTTGAGACGGTTATTCGAAAAGTATTCAACGTATCGCTGCAGGGCGCCGACGAACTGGGTGGGTATGCATTGGCGTTCGGGGCAACCATCGCCTTCAGCATGGCGCTTCTGGGTCGCAATCATATCCGTGTCGATGTGTTTTATCACCTGTTTCCGCGCAAACTCAAAACGGTGCTGAACTGGCTGTCCATTGTGTCGCTGGCCGGCTTTGCCTCCCTGATTGCCTGGCTGGCCTGGTATGTCGTGCAAGACACCCTGAGCTACCAGAGTGTGTCGCAAACCCCCTGGGCCACGCCGCTGGTATACCCGCAATCGGCCTGGCTGTTCGGTCTGGTGGTATTCGGCTTGCTGACTGTTGCCATTGCCGTGTATGCCACGATATTGCTGGTTCGCGGACGCACCGACGAGCTCGATGCCATGCTGCACCCCCGATCCACCCGCGAAGAGCTGCAAGAAGAACTGGAAGATCTTCAGGAACGCTCCGACGTCTCCACAACAACAGACAAACCTTCTTCGGGGCACACATCATGAGCGTTTCTTACGTCATTATCGGTTTTCTGCTGATGCTGGGGCTGATGTTCCTTGGCATTCCCATTGCCGCCTCGATGGCGGTGATCGGCATTCTGGGCGGGCTCATGGCCTACGGCATGCCGTTCATCAACTCCATTGCGCCGGTGGTTTGGGGGGTGCACAACGACAACCTGCTCACGTCCATACCGTTGTTCATTCTGATGGGCGAATTGTTGCTGCGCTCCGGCATTGCCGACCGCATGTTCGGCGCACTGGCAGCCTGGCTGGGACGCCTGCCCGGAGGTTTGCTGCATACCAATATCGGGTGCAGCGCCATCTTTGCCGCCACCTCGGGATCGTCTGTCGCCACCGCCGCTACTATCGGCACGGTGGCCTTGCCGTCACTGCACAAACGGGGCTATTCCATGCCCATGTCGCTCGGCTCCATCGCCGCCGGCGGTACGCTGGGCATTCTGATTCCCCCGTCGGTGAACATGATTGTGTACGGATCCATCACTGAAACATCGATCGGCCGCCTGTTTGTGGCCGGTATTATTCCCGGCGTTCTGCTGTCCGCGCTCTTCATGGGCTACATCATGATTCACAGCATCATGTCCAGCGGCGGGATACGCGAGGAAAAAGTGCCGCTGGAAATACGCCTGCGGCTGCTGAAAGACCTGATTCCCCCCGGCGTCGTCTTTGTGGTGGTAATGGGCAGCTTGTACTCAGGTGTTGCCACCACCACCGAATCCGCCGCGCTGGGCGTCGTGGCGTCAATGGCATTTGCCTGGCATAGCAAGCGCCTGACCTGGCAGCTGATGGAGCACTGCTTCATTCAAACCGCCAAAACCACCGGCATGATGAGCTTGCCCCTGAATGACGTAGTCCTTGGTTCTGGTTAAATTGGAACGAAGGAGAAAGAAATGTCAGACTCAAGAAGTCGTGCGCAGTACACGCTGGAATTCAAGGAGGAGAGCGTGCGTCAGGT
>JBFWLP010000035.1:0-30590 GCA_050252075.1 Burkholderiaceae bacterium
GCCTCTGACAAATCGGGCGACCACGGCGGTCAGCTAGAGCACGCCCAGAGCGAAGTCTTCTACATGAGCTGGCCCCACAGCGACGTCAACGCCACCCAGGCAGCCCTCAACGGCCTGCGCCAGCTGCACAAAACACTCACCCCCATCCTGGAGCGCAACACCACCGACGCCTGCCCGCTGCACTTTTATGCGGCGCTGGAGCGCGGTGTGTACCTGCTGGGCCTGGTAGGCGCTCAAAACGCGCGCCGCAGCGTGCTGCTGGGGCCTGTTGCCAATGACGTTGCCGGCATGCTGGGGCTGTGCGAAGAACTCGACAGCCCCATCCTCATCGGCCCGCAAGCCGCGCAAACCCTCACCACCCAAGCCAGCGAACCACTGCAAAGCCTCGGGCAATTCATGCTTCCCGACCAGCGGCGCGCCAAGACCCTGTACCGCGTCCCGCTATGAAAATTCGCAGACCCGCGAGGGCGGGCACCAGCGCTGCGCCGCATGTTGCGCAGCCAATCCCCAACGCCATTGCCACCGCCACTGCAAATGCCCTGCTGGTGCTGGTCTGCGTTGCCAGCCCAGCGCTGCAGGCAGCCCCGCCGGCAGAAACTGCGCCGGTAACAAGTGCCCCGCCACACGACGCACCGCACGCCACCCTGCAACCCGAACAGCCCGAGCATCAGCCTGACGACCTGGAACAAGCCCGCCGCGAAGCCGACGCCGCCTACGCCCAGGCCATGCAGGCACTGCAGCAACAGCAATGGACAGAGGCCGAGCTGCTGCTCGAACGCGCCCTCATGTTCTATCCCGGGCATGCCGAAGCGCTGTTGCAGCTGGCCATGCTGCTGGCTCAGCGTGACGACCCCGCCAGCGCCCAGGCACTCATCCAGGTTCTGCTAGATGACCCCGCCACCCCGCCGCAGCACCGCCAGCGCCTGCAAGCCCTGCTAGATAGCGCCCGCCCCGCCAGCCAAACCGCGTTGGCTGCGCAGCTACTGTCCGCTATGCCCCCGCGCACCGTCATCGGCTGGGGCCTGGGGTACAGCAGCAACCCCCTGGCCGCCACCGACGCCCGGCAACTGGTGCTCACCCTGCCACAGGGCAACTTTATCTTGCCGCTGGAGCAGCGCAGCAACGCAGGTGCCACCGGCCAGGTGCAGCTGTACCACCGCTTCAGCCAGGGGTTGGAGCTGCAAGCCGCCACCCAGGCCAGCACCGCCAGCGGCGCCCACACAGGCAAGCGCCTCACCCTCATGGCGCCCCTGGCGCATGCCCTGCAACGGCCCTGGTACGCCAGCGTATCGGTGCAGCACGCGCTGGACGGCTCGCGGCGCAACGCCGCCAACCTGCACTGGCAGGCCACGCGCAGTCCGCAAAGCCCGGCCCAAGAACAACCCGCCCTCTACAGCCTGGGCTACTTTGACGAACCACGCTCCAGCCGCAGCGGCTGGACTTTGCGCGCACAAAAAAACCTGCCCGCCACCGCCATGGGCGTGAGCACCCTGGCTTGGGCCGAATATGAACACGCCCGCGGTCCCAGCCCCAACGCACTGCGCCTGGGGCTGCAAGGGCAATGGCCCCTGGCCACAGGCTGGCAGCTGCACGGCTACGCCTACGCCCAGGCAGACAACACTGGCTACAGCCCGTTGCTTGACAACAACAAACCCCGCCGTGTTGTAACCAGCTACCTGGCGCTAGAGCGTCAGATCGCCCCCAGCTTTTGGGGCGGCCAGTTGGGCGTCACCCTGCACTGGTCCCGCCGTTGGAGCAACCTGCCCCTGTTCGCCTGGAAGGATCAGGGCCTCAGCCTCAATTGGCAGCGCCAATGGCGATAGCGGCGTCTCATCTTGCTTGCAGCCATAGTGGTCACTCACATAAGACGGCCCAAACACCCGCAAAAACACCACTGGCGCTCGCAAGAATGCGGGCGGCAAATGGGGGCAGGCCAGCTTCGCCAAGGCCGGGCGGCAGGCCATACGGATCAGGTTTGTTTTGGCAGAGCGTGTGATGACCGTCACAAGGCGCATATTTGCAACCCAAGGGCAACCCGTAGAATCGCTTCGCGGCTGCCGGTCTCTGGCGGACCTGCAGTTGTTTTTTTTACCATTAGGAGCTCTCAATGGCACTCACCCCCACGCAAACGACTGAGGCATATCAGTTTTTCATCGTCGCTTTCGGCGCCGCCCCCGGCGTTGAATACATGAACCAGCTGAGCGACGCTTACGAAGCTGGCATGACGACCCAAGAAATCGTCAACGTTTACACCACCAAGCCCCAGTTCGAAGCGCAGTACCCCCGCTTCCTGACGAGCGAACAGTTCGCCGACAAGCTGGTCGAAAACGTGGTGGGCGCCAGCGCCTCCGCCGCCGCCAAGACCGAAGCCAAGGCTGAGGTGGTTGCAGCCCTGAACCACGGCCTGAGCAAGGGCGACGTGATCTTCAACATTTTCAACAACCTGGCCAACAAGCCCACCACAGACGCACTGTGGGGCACTACGGCTCAGATGTTCGACAACAAGGTCGAAGTGGCTCAATACGCCACCGAAACCCTGCTGATCGACACCACCGATCTGGCCCAACTGCGCGGCCTGGTTTCCAGCGTGACGGCAGACGCCGCATCGGTTGACGCCGCCAAGACCGCCGCTGCTGGTGGTTCTAACAGCCAAAACTTCACGCTGACGCAGCAAGCCGATAGCCTGACTGGCAACGCCGGCGACAACGTCTTCTTTGCCCCCGTCACCCAGAACACCACCGGCTCCGGCGCCCTGGCCAACACCTTCGAAACCGGCGACGTGCTCAACGGCGGTGCAGGCACCGACACCCTGAACGCTACCCTGATCGCCACCGGCACCATCCAGGACAACTTCAACGGTGTGGCCATCTCCGCCACCACCACCAGCATCGAAAACGTCTTCCTGCGCGCGCAAGCCATTCAGAATGACGACGGTGCTTCCAACACCACCTTCTCTGCAACCATCGACGCCGGCAACATGGCAGGTGTTCAGCAGTGGTGGTCGGCCGACAGCCGCGCTGACGTGCGTGTCGAAGACGTGCGCTCGCGTCCTGACGACGTCACCATCGGCATGCGCCTGACTGACCCCCGCGTCAGCTACGACCTGTACTTCAACCCCCTGTTCATGGTGTCGGGTGAAAACGCAGAATCCACCCTGACCCTGACCCTGCAGGAAATCACCGGTGGCGTCGTTCGCAATGAGCTGGCCAACATTACCGTTCGTGAAATCAACTTCACGCTCGACGGCGTTGGCTACAGCCTGGACACTGCCGCAATTCGCGCTGCCAACACCTGGGAAGCGCTCGAGGCAGCCGTGGCCGAAGCCCTGGCTGCCGTGCCTGCGCTGGCTGAGCTGACCGTGAACCACACCGGCAACGGTGTGTTCGAAATCGTTGACGGCGCTGGTGGCACCTTCGAAATCGTTGACGGCGAAGCCCTCATCCTGGGTAACGCTGCTGACATCGACGTGCGCAACCGCGTCGAAGTGGGCCGCGTGACCGAAGAGCAACTCATCTCCACCGACATCGTGCTCGACGGCGTGGGCAATGGCTCGCGAGGTGGTTCGCTGAACGTGGCAGCTATGTCTGGCGACCGTGGCGTGGAAGTGTTCAACGTGTTTGTCGATCGCGACAGCCACCTGTCCGCGCTCAGCTCTGAAAACAATCCGCGCAATACCGGTTCGTTCTCTCAGGAGCAAATGCTGCAAGAGGTGTACGTGAGCCATTTGGCAGGCGGCCGTATGGGCGACCTGCAGATCGGCACGCGCACGGTCGATAACTTCGGCGTTTCTACCACGACCGACGACCGTCTGAATAACGACGGCCTGTTCGACGTTCGCGTGTTCGACGCCACCGGTTTCGCGGGTTTTATGAAGGTTGGCGCGTCCATCACGGCTGCCTCGTTCGACAACTACCTGGCGCGCGTGACCGCCGACGACGCCGAGCCTGGCCAGTTCCATTACCTGATGGGCAATGGCGGCTCCAATCTGTCGCTGGACGTGGTGAACGCAGTCGCCTCCGACGTTGACTTTTCTCTGGAATACGTGGGGGGTACGGGCGATGACCGTCTGAACCTGAGCACGGTTGCCGACAAGAGCAACATCAGCGTGGACGGCGGCGCAGGCAACAACACCATCGAGCTGACCGCTTCGACTCAGGCCGCAACGGCTTTTGATTCGTTCGAAAACTTCCAGACCCTGGTGATCGCTGGCGCGGGCGGTTCTACGCAGAACCTCGTTCGTGGCAACATGCTGGGCCTGGACACCGTGATCGTGGCGACGACCGGCGGCAACACCACCGTTGAGCAAATGGCGTTCGACCAGGAGCTGGTCATCTCCGGCAAGAACCAGACCCTGGGTGCCGGTAACAACAACAACGACCAAGACTTCGGCACTGTGACGGTCCGTAACACCACCGCTGTGGCGGGTGACACGGCCTTCGACATCACGCTGGACAACACCGCCCGCGTGGACGGCGTGCTGACGGTGGATCAATTGGTCATCGACGGCGCTGACAACGACATCACCACCCTGAACCTGGAGTCCGCTGGCCGTCGCGACACCGCCAACGTTGTGGCACGATTCGACGGCGCCGATGTGACCCGTCTCAACCTGGTTGGTTCGCAAGACCTGGCGATCGACGTGAACACCATCGCTGCCGGCGCGGCGGTTGATGCAGTGGTGAACGGTGCTGCTCTGACGGGCGACCTGGTGCTGGCCGTCAACGGTAACGAACTGGACGGTGGCGCGGACGACGAGCTGATCGGCACCGCGGGTACCCGCGACCTGCTGGCTCTGTACGGTGGCGTGACGACCAATACCGAAGTCAGCGCCTTCGAAACCGTGCAGTTCGGTTGGCTGAATGGCGGCAGCCTGGATGCCGTTTTTACTGCACCGCGTACTGCTGCCGGCACGTTCGATGCAGGCAACACCTCTGGCGTGAACACCTACATCGTGGGTAACGTGGGTGTTGCAACTGCGTTCGGTATCGAGTCGCTGCGCTCGGGCAACGTGGTTCAGCTGGGTGATGCTACGATTGCGGCTGCTACTCAGCAGGCGATCTACTCCGGCGCCACACTCGACCTGACCTTCACCGGCGCAGGCACGGCCGCTCAGGGCAACCTGACGATCAATGCGCTGTCCCGTGTGGACGATGCTCAGTTTGGAATGGGTGAAGTCACCGTCAACGTGAACAACTTCACCAACGTGGCGATGAGCTTCGACCGCGGCCTGGCAACGGCTGCCGAAAACCTGTTCTTCACGGCCGTGCTGGACGACGACGCACGCACGCTGACCCTGACCGGCGGCAATGCCAACGAGGACATCAGCCTGACCCAAGAAGGCGGGCTGAACACCAGCCTGACCCGCATCGACATCTCTGGTTTCCAGGGCGAAGTGGATCTGGGCGTGTGGGACAGCCTGCAAGGCACCAACGCCACCATCGTGGTGAACAGCTACAACTTCACGTTCGACGTGGGTGGTAACAACGCGGTGGTTGCAGTTGCGCCTGGTGCGGCTAACACTTATGAAGTCAACACGGTGGACTATTCCGCCGCAGCGAATGAACTGGACGTTGGTGCCTCCATCACCATCACGTTCGCAGGTTCGTCCTACACCTTCACCAACACCACCGCAGCGGCGATCAACGCAGCGAACCTGAATGCGGCGATCATTGCTGATGCAACCAACGCCCCGGCAGGCTTCAGCATTGCCGATAACGGCGCTGGCCTGATTCAGCTGACGGCTACCACCTTCGGTAACCTGACAGCCGCCGGCCTGAACCCTGTCGTGACGACGACCGACGTCAACTTGGGTGCTGCTGCTGTGCTTAACGCTACGGTGGGTGACACTAGCTCTGTGACCGGTTTCGACATGGTCACCGTTGCACCCGAGTTCATCACTTCCTTCGACTTCAATGTCGATGCGAACGATGTGGGTGTGGTGTGGCAGATCGACAACTTCTACGCCTTCGAAGCGGGCGCGAACGTTGGCCTGAACAACCAGTCCATCATCGACCTGCGTGACCTGGGTGTGAACAGCGCCACCGACATTGTGGTGGAAGACGCCGCTGCGTTCTGGGCCGGCCTGACGGCTGCTCAGCAGGCGGACTTCAACGCCGTGTATGGTGGCAACTTCGCCGCCAGCTTCGGTGCTGGCGACACGGTCATCTCCTCCAACGAAGGCCTCAACTTCACCATCGTTCTGACTGGTGTGGCCGTGGCTGACGTGGTGAACGAGAACATCGCCGGTATCGCCTAATCCGCGTATCGCTGATGTGACTGTTGTCTAGTCAGGGGCCACCCCTTCGGGGGTGGCCCTTTTCGCTTTGGGTGAAGGATGATGCAGGCTGGTGCCCGCGTCAAACTCGCCAGGCCTTACAAATTTGATAGCTGCTACCGCTTGCTGCTATTAGGCCGAAGGGTCTTTTGGTTGTAAGCACATCCCTTGAATCCCGTTGCCCCCGCAGTTACGCAGGAATGCCATGTTCAAAGAAGTTGTTCCATTGAGTCCGCAGCAGCACCGCGCGCTGCGGCTGTCGGCGTCGCAGCCGTTTGACTTTGCGGCGGCAGACGTTCTTATTCCCGTCACGATAGGCGAGGTGGAGCGCGTCGCGCGCGAAATGCCGATCGTCTTCCCCCGCCAGGGGGGGCTGCCGCAAGCCCTTGCCGGGTTCGAGCCCGGCAAGAGCCTTCATATACATCCCAACGGCCAATGGCTGGGGCGCTACATTCCGGCCCATATCCGGCGCTACCCGTTCATCTTGGCCCAGGTGCCCGCCGCACCCGAAGAGGCCAGCGCCACCAGCCGTCGCTTTGTGATGCACTTTGACAAGTCGGCAAAGCACCTGGGGCTCGATCAGGGCGAGCGCCTGTTTGATGATGCGGGCGCCCCCACCCCGGTGCTGGCACGCATTCAGCAGGTGCTGACCGCCATTCAGCAAGACGCGCAGCGCACCCAGGCTCTGGTGGAGCAGTTGGATGCGCTGGGCTTGCTTCGCCAGACCGAACTGAAAATCACCGCAGCCGACGGCCAGCCCAAAACCGTGGCAGGTGTGCGGGTGATAGACCGTACCCGCCTGGCCCAGCTGACGCCAGACGTGCTGTCCAAGCTGCACGCCCAGGGCGCGCTGGCGCTTGTCCACGCGCACCTGCTGTCGCTGACCAACCTGCAAGACGGCTGGATTGCCAGGCATGGCGCCCAGCCGCAGGCCGCAACGCCGCAGGGCGGTGGTGCAACCGGCGCTGGTGCCGCGTTGAACTTTGACACCATCGATTGGAGTGCCTTCGGCCGCCGATAGGCATGGCCGGGTAGATATTTTTTAACGAAAGACCAAGGAGTTCTTATGGCAAATACAAACCAAAAAATCACGGTGGACGGCGTGCAGTACGCACTGAACGACCTGAGCGCTGAAGCCAAAAAGCAGCTGATGAACCTGCGCGTGACCGACCAGGAAGTCGCCCGCCTGCAGGCCCAGCTGGCCATTGCGCAAACCGCGCGCGCGGCTTATGCCAGCGCCTTGCGCGCAGCGCTGCCGCAAGCCGCCGCACAGCCGGTTGCATCCGCAACGGCCTGAAAGAGACAAAAGGAGCCCCGCATGCTCGCCCTGCAGCGCATGACCACGGACTACATCGCGCATGAAGACCGTATCCGCATCACGGGCGCGTGTGCCGACGGCCGGGTGGTGGTGCTGTGGCTGACCCAGCGCCTGCTGGGCCGGCTGGTGCCGCCGCTTTGCCGGTGGCTGGAAGGCGCCGCGCACCCGGGGCTGCCCGCCAGCCCCGCGCAGCGCATGGGTGCGGCCGTGGCGCAACAGGCAGCCGTGCAGGGCTTTGCACAAGAGTTGGCCCGTGCGCAGCTCGTGCCCCAGGCCCCGGTGCCAGCCGACAGGGCGGCGCAGCAGTTTGTGGTGGACTCGGTGCAACTGACCAGCCATGCCCAGGCGGTGCGGCTGGTCTTCAAACCAGCCCTGGACGCAGGTGCTGCCTTGGGTGGTACTGCTGTCGAGGGTACCGTTACCGATGAGGTCACCCTCACGCTGTCGCAACAACAGCTGCGCCAGTGGCTGGACGTATTGCACGCCCAGTGCCGCCTGGCTGCGTGGCCCGCTGGCGTGTGGCCCGCCTGGCTGCAACACCCGCCACCAGCCACCCCGGCAGGTTCACGCGGTGCCACACTGCATTGAGAGCCCCATGCACAACCCCGCCACCCCCGAAGACGCACAGTTTCTGGCCGCCGTAGCAGCGGAGAGCATCGGCTGGCTGCCTCTGGGCCAGGGCGCCTACCTGCACCTGGGCCGCCCGGCGGCGCTGCAGACGGATGATCCGCAAGCGCTGGTAATCGACGTGGTCGGCGTGCCCGACGTGGCGATGGCCGGCATGAATGTGTTGCTGCTGGGGTAGATCGGTCGTTCCACCCTGCGGAAATAATCGGGGTCAGATTCCAATCAAAGATCAAATCTGCCTCTAGCCCTTATAAATCAAGCGCTGGCTGCTATCAAAATATTCAACGTCGCTTGGTGGCGTACGTATTTAAGGGGCATGCGCCTTGCGCATTCAAATCCGCCGCTCGACCAGTTGCATTGCCGCCCCGCAGCGCAGTGCATTACCCAGCCATTCGGCATAGGCCAGGGTGCTGGAGCCCCGAGCGACGCGCACTGGGCTGGCTTCGCACAACTCTTCGCGCGCCCAGTTCATCACCGTGACGACATCGCCGGGGGCACTTCGCGCAGCAGGCCGCAGAACCGGCAGTTGGCATCGTTGGCAGAGAGAGTCCCCTGACTCCATCGATATAAAATTGTTATAAACATTACATGTCTGTCAGGGTTTGTGGGTATAGACGGTTCCGTCAGGGGGGTCGACTACTCTCTCGATGCAGTTTTCTTTAACCAGTTTGAGAAGGGTTGTTCATGGCTACTTTCGACGCGGGCCGCAAGGCCGAGATGTACCAGTTCTTCACGGTGGCCTTTGGCGCCGCACCGGGAGCCACCTACTGGGGCCAATTGCGAGAAGCAGTCGAATCGGGCATGTCCACACTGGACATCGTCAAAGTCTTCACATCCAAAGCGCAGTTTCTGTCGCTCTACCCCGAAAGCCTGAGCCCCCAGGTCTTTGCCCAGCGGCTGATCGACAACGTGGTCAAAACCAGCGCCACGGCCGAAGCCAAACAACTGGCGGCCAGCCAGATCGTAGAGGCCCTTGAATCGGGCCTGACACGCGGCGAAGCCATCTACCACCTGTTCAACAACCTGGCCGCCCGCGCAACCGACCCCGCCCAGCCCGGCTACGACCCGGCCGACCCCTTTGTGGGCGTAGCCCGGCAACTGGCCAACCAGGTCAAAGTGGCCCAGCACTACACCGAAGTGCTGAAGGCAGACTCGGACAGCCTGGACACCCTGCAAAGCATCATCAGCGGCGTGACACCCCAGACCGACGTGTCCACGCCCGCCAAACTGCAAGCGCTGGTGGGGCCGCTCTTGTTTGACGCAGGCCGCAAGGCCGAGATGTACCAGTTCTTCTCGGTGGCCTTTGGCGCCGCACCGGGCACCACGTACTGGGGCCAACTGCAAGAGGCGGTCGAATCGGGCATGTCCACACTGGACATCGTCAAGGTCTTCACGTCCAAAGCGCAGTTTCTGTCGATCTACCCCAACAGCCTGAGCCCTCAGGTGTTTGCCCAGCGGCTGATCGACAACGTCGTCAAGACCAGCGCCACGCCCCAGGCCAAGGCACTGGCAGCCAGCCAGATCGTTGAGGCCCTTGAATCGGGCATGTCGCGCGGCGAAGCCATCTACCACCTGTTCAGCAACCTGGCGGGCCGCGAGACCAACCCCGCCCAGCCCGGCTACAACGCGGCCGACCCCTTTGTGGGCGTGGCCCAACTGCTGGCCAACCAGGTGAAAGTGGCGCAGTACTACACCGAGGTGATGGAGGGAAGCTCGGACTTGCTCGCCACCTTGCAGCGCATACTGGCCAGCGTGACGGCGCAGACCGATGTGTCCACGCCCGCCAAGCTGAAGGCGATTGTGGATGCGGCACTTGCCCCCCCGCCCGCACCCGTTGAACCGCCTGCACCCGCGCCCGCGCCTGAGCCAGAACCTGAGCCGGAACCTGCACCGGCGACGTTCACAGTGACTATCGGTTTGGCCAATCAGTCTCCGGCGTTCACCGAAATGGCAGGGTTGGACGACGGCACGCATGCGTTGCTGATCAACAGCGCCATCACCTTTGCGGGTAGCGGGACGGTGTCTTTGGCCTCGGTGACTATTGCCAACACCAAGCCCGGTGACGAGCTGCTGTTTACCGACACATTCAAGATTGCTGGTGCTGTGACTACCAACGCAAGCGGCAACAGGGTGCTGACGTTGTCTGGCAAGCCAGGGCTGACCGTTGACAATGCCGACTTCGAGGCGGCGCTGGAGTCGGTACGGTTCAACAACACCTCCGACACGCCGGACACCACGGCGCGAACCATCGAGTTCAGGGTGGGCAATGGCACCAGCACATCGCCTGTAGCCACTGAAACAGTGACGGTGACAGCCACCAATGACGCGCCGGTGCTCACCCTGACGGCTGGCGCGCCCGTGGTGGAAGGTGCCCTGGCCACTGCCGATGGCCTGGTGGTGGCCACCTACACCGGGACCGACCCGGACGGCAACGCCATTGCCTTGGATTTCACGGCGGGCAGCAATGCAGCGGGCTACTACTGGCTGAATACAGTGAGTCGCGAGGTGACGCTGACCGCGGCTGGCGCTGCCTTCGTCAACGGCGGCGGTACCTTGCCCGCCATCAGCCTGACGGCCACCGATAACGGTGTGCCCAGCGAGTCCAGCACCCGGGCCGTCACCCCCGTGACTACCCAGGTGAATGATGCGCCAGTGATTGATGCGCAGGCAGCTGTGCTGACCTACACCGAGAACGATGCCCCCACGGTGATTGCAGGCGCCACGGCAGTGAGCGACATTGACTCGGCCGATTTCAATGGCGGCTCGCTCACCGTGGCCTTTGCGGCCAACGGCACTGCTGCAGACCAGCTGGCGGTGCGCAACGAGGGCTCGGGCGACGGGCAGATCGGGGTCAGCGGCTCCACCATCACCTTTGGTGGTGTTGCGATCGGCACCTTGACGGGCGGGACTGACGGCGCCGATCTGGTGGTCAGCTTCAATAGCGCCGCAGCCACACCGGCAGCGGTGCAGGCGCTGGCGCGTGCCATCACCTTTGCCAATACATCCGACAACCCGTCCACCAGTGCGCGCAGCGTGCGCTTTACGCTGGTGGATGGCGATGGCACAGCCGCAGGCGGCAGTGATACCGGCAGCACCACGGCCACGGTGACGGTGACCAGCGTCAACGACGCGCCGGTGCTCACGCTGACGGCCGCCGCGCCCGTGGTGGAAGATGCCCCCGCCACCGCCGATGGCCTGGTGGTGGCCACCTACACCGTGACCGACCCGGAAGGCAACGCCATCACCGTGGATTTCACGGCGGGCAGCAATGCAGCGGGCTACTACGCGCTGAACACGGTGAATCGCGAAGTGACGCTGACAGCGGCTGGCGCTGCTTTTGTCAATGGCGGCGGTACTTTGCCCGCCATCAGCCTGACGGCCACCGACGATGGGGTTCCGAATGAATCCAGCACCCAGACCGTCACCCCCGTGACCACACAGGTGAACGATGCGCCGGTGGTCGATGCGCATGGCGCCAGTCTGGCTTATGTGGAAAACGGCGCAGCCTCTGCCATTGCACCCGGCATAACGGTCACAGACGTTGACTCCACAGATTTTGATGGGGGCCTGCTGACGGTGGGTTTTGGCGGCACCGGGACGGGCAACGACCAGCTGAGCGTGCTGAACCAGGGCGCGGGTGCGGGTCAGATCGGTGTTGCGGGCGCCGATATCAGCTACGAAGGCACGGTGATCGGCACCGTGGCTGGCGGCGCCAATGGTGCCGATCTGGTGATCAGCCTGAACAGTGCGGCCACCGTGGCGGCAGTGCAGGCATTGGCGCGCGCCATTGCGTTTGCCAACAGTTCCGACAACCCGTCCACCAGCGCGCGCAGCGTGAGCTTTACGCTGGTGGATGGGGACGGTACGGCTGCAGGCGGCAGTGATACCGGCAGTACCACGGCCACGGTGACAGTGGCCAGCGTCAACGACGCGCCCGTGCTGGTACCCGGCCTTGGCAACACGCCCTATACGGAGGCGGGTGGGGCCGTGGTGGTGGACGGCTGGCTGGATTTGAGCGACGTTGACAGCAGCACCTTGGCCAGTGCCACGGTGCAGATCACCGGTGGCTACCAGAGCGGCAGCGACACGCTGGCCTTTGTCGGCAGCGGCTTGACCGGCAACATTGCGGTCGGCGCCTTCGATGTGGGCACTGGCACGCTGACGCTGACCTCGGCGGGCGGCACCGCGACGGTGGCGCAGTGGCAGGAGGCGTTGCGCCTGGTGCGCTTTGATTCGAGCAGCGCCAGCCCGGGCGCCTCGCGTGTGATCTCTTTCCAGGTGGATGACGGTGATGGAGGCGCCAGCCTGAGCACGGTGCAGACCAAGACCATCGATATCGCCGAAGTCAACTCGGCGCCCACGCTCACCGGCGGTGGCGTGGCGGCATTTACCGAGGGCGGGGGCGCGGTGATGTTGGATGGCACGCTGATCGTGGCCGACCCGGATACGCCCGTGCTGGCGGGTGCGACTGTGTCAATCACCGCTGGCTTTGAAGCTGGCCAGGATGTGCTGGTGTTCACCCCGGTGGGCACCATCACCGGCAATTACAACAGCGCGACAGGGGTGTTGTCGATGAGCGGCAGCGGCACTCCGGCCCAGTACCAGCAGGCGCTGCGGTCGGTGGCGTACAACAACACCAGCGACACGCCCTCAACCGCGCCGCGCACGATTGCGTTTGAGGTGAACGACGGCCAGGGTGTGTCGAATCTGAGCAATACCACCACGGTCACCCTGAACGTTTACGCGACCAATGATGCGCCGGTGGTCAACGGCGGGGGCACGCTGGGCTATGTGGAGGGTGGGGCGGCCGCCGCCATCTCGCCGCTGCTGACAGTCACTGATGTGGATTCGGCCAACTTTGCGGGCGGCACGCTGACCGTGGGCTTCAGCGCCAACGGCACGACAGACGATCAGTTGGGCATCCTGCACATGGGCACAGGCCCCGGGCAGATTGGCGTCAGCGGCACCGACGTTGCGTTTGGCGGCGTCAACATTGGCACTTTCAGCGGTGGCGCTAATGGCGCCAGCCTGGTGGTCACGCTCAACAGCGCGGCCACACCGGCGGCGGTGCAGGCGCTGGCGCGGGCGGTCACGTTTAGCAACAGTTCTGTGGCGCCCTCAACCGCGCCGCGCACCGTGACGTACACAGTGGTGGATGGCGACGGCGGCACCGACACCGGTTCGGCCACGGCCACCGTCAATGTGACGGCTGTCAACGATGCCCCGGCTATTGACGCCCAGGCTGCGGCGCTGGCTTATACCGAGAACGCTGCCCCCACGGTGATTGCCGGTGCCACGACCGTGAGTGATACCGACTCGGCCGATTTCAATGGCGGCTCGCTCACCGTGGCTTTTACCGCTAACGGCACAGCGGCGGATCAGCTGGCGGTGCGCCACGAGGGCGCGGGCGCCGGGCAGATCGGGGTCAGCGGCTCCACCATCACCTTTGGTGGTGTTGCGATCGGCAGCTTTACGGGCGGTACCAATGGCACCGACCTGGTGATCAGCTTCAATAGCGCAGCCGCCACACCAGCGGCAGTGCAGGCCCTGGCGCGCAACATCACGTTTGCCAACACCTCGGACGCGCCGTCCACGCTGGAGCGTACCGTGCGCTTCACGGTGGTCGATGGCGATGGCGGCACGCAGAGCGCCAGCACCACGGCCACCGTCAACGTTACTGCCGTGAATGACGCGCCGGTGGTGGGCGGCGGCGGCACGCTGGCCTACACGGAGAACGGCGCCGCCGCAGCGATATCTCCCGGTGGCACCATCACCGACCCCGATTCGGCAGACTTCAACGGCGGTTCACTCATGGTGGGTTTAGGTGGAACCGCATCGGCGGCCGACCAGCTGTCTGTCATCCATCAGGGTACGGGTGCTGGCCAGATTGGTGTCAGCGGTACTGACGTATCGTTTGGCAGCGCCAACATTGGTACGGTCACAGGCGGTACCAACGGTGGCGATCTGGTGGTTACTTTCACCACGGCCGATGCAACGCCGGCGGCCGTGCAGGCGCTGATGCGGGCCATCAGCTACCGCAACGATTCGGAAGCCCCTTCCACCACTGCGCGCACCGTGACCTACATCGTCACCGATGGCGACGGCGGCATGCAGACCGGATCGGCCACGGTCAACGTGACGGCGGTCAACGACGCGCCGGTAACGGTGGTGCCGCTCAGCAGTGCGCTGGCTACGGCCATGTCCAATGTGGACTTTGCGGTGGCAGGGGTGTCCATCAGCGATGTGGATGCGGGAAGCTCCAACGTGCAAACGATCGTGACGGTCACCAACGGGGTGGCCACGTTCAATCTGGCGGGCGGGGCGACCGTTGCAGCGGGTGCCAACGGATCGGCCAGCGTGACCCTGCAGGGCACGGTGGCGCAGGTCAATGCTGCGCTATCGACCTTTACGTTCAAGGGGGCCGATGGATTGGCTGCGCCCACCACTGCCACGGTTTCGGTCATCACCAGCGATCTGGGCAACACCGGCACGGGCGGCGTGCTGCAGTCGAATGGTGGTGTGGCCAGCACGTTCCAGATTGGCGTCATCCCGCAGGTGTTCGTGATCGACAACAGCACTGCAGTGGCCGATGATGCGAGTGCAGGCAGCGTCGCCAACCCGTTCAACACCATCGCCAACTTCAATACGCTGGCCTCTGACGGTGTCAACGACTACATCTACCTGAAGCACGGCACGGGCACCTATTCGGAGGCCAGCGGCTTCACCTTGCTGGCGGGCCAGCGGCTGATGGGGGAGGGCGAATCGCTGTCGTTCACCAACCCGGTCACCGGCGAAGTGGTGGGGTTCGGCACCGGTGCCGGGGGCACCACGCCCACCGTGTCGATCACAGGCGCAGGCAACAAAGCCGTTTCGCTGGCGACGAACAACACCCTCAAAGGCCTGAACCTGGCCACTACGGTGGGCAGCCAGACGGCCCTTGCCGACGGCGGCGGCACGGTGGGTACGCTGACGGTTTCCAACGTCGATATTTCGGGTAACGGCATGGCGGTGGACATTGACCAGGGCGGCGTGCTCGATGTCACGATCAACAGCCTGACCTCCACCGGGTCATTGCAGCAAGGGGTGCAGCTTGCCGCCACGGGCGCTGCGTTGACGGGCACTTTCACCGCGGCAACCGGCTCGATTTCCGGCGCAACAGGGGTGAGCTTTCTGGTGGGCGATGGCGCGGGTACGGCAAATACTGGTGGCGCAGTGGCCATCACCTACGGCGGCACGATCACCGCCAGCGGCTCGGCGGCAGCCGTTTCGATCGAGGATCGCGTGTCGGGAGCAGGCAGCGTCACCTTGTCCGGCAATATCGACCGCGCTGTTGGCAGCGCCCCCGCAGTCAATATCGCTGATATCGCAGCCGGGGCTGTCGTCAACTTCAGCGGCAACCTGGGCATCAATACGACCAGCGGTACGGGTATTGCAGTCAACAACAACAGCGGTGCTGTCAGCTTTACCGGTGGCCAGGTCGCGGTGAGCACCAGCAGCGGCGCGGGGGTCAGCATCACGGGGGGTACCGGTGCGACCTCGTTCAACCTCACGGGCAACGGCCTCGATATTGTCACCACGGCGGGCGGTACCGGGTTCTACGCGGCGAACGCAGGAACCATCACCGTGCAGGGCGGCGGTAACACGATTGCAGCGACGGGTGGCGTTGGCTTGAACGTGACCAACAGCACCATCGGTGCCGCCGGGTTGAAGTTTGTGTCGATCAACTCCAGCAACGCCAGTAGTGGCATCGTGCTGAACAATACCGGTGCCCAAGGCGGCCTGACGGTCACCGGCTCGGGCACAGCGGCCTCGGGCGGCACCCTCTCGGGTGCCACGGGTTCGGCTGCCATCGTGGCCAGCAATACGCAAGACCTGAATCTGGCCTGGATGACTATCCAGAACTCGACCGGCTACGGCATCGATGCAACCAACCTGCGCGGGGTGAACACGCTGTCCAACAGCACGATCACAGGGTTTGGTACGGGCGCGGGCAATCTGGAAGATGGTTTTCGCATCGTCAACAACAACGCCAACATGACCTCGCTGACGGTCACCAACACCACCTTTTCCAACGCCGGCAGTGCCAATGACGGCCTCTTCGTGGAGGCCCAGGGTACGTCCAGCATGGCGGTGTCTGTGATCGGTAGCCAGTTCACCCAGTTCTACGGCGATGCTATCCAGGTCAACGGGGTGACGGGTTCGAGCGGTGTCGTCAAACTGGAGGTGATGTTTTCTGACTTCACCAATGCGGTGGCCTCGGGCAACGGCGGTATCGCGATGAATGCCTTTGGGAACGTCGGGTTCATTGCCGACATCAATAGCAATAGTTTCAACGGTGTCCTCAACAACGTGGTTACCACCGGCGCCATCGGCATCACCAGTGGGGGCACTGCCACCACCGATATCACGGTGCGCAACAACGATCTGGACAACATCATCGGGGGCCGCGGAATCACGGCCACGGTGGATGGTGGCCATACCGAGCTGATGTTTGCTGATAACACGATCGACTCGCTGGGTTCGGCGTCGAAGTACGCGATCAGCGTGAATTCGACGAACAACGGCGCGGCAGTGGGCAATGTGGATGTGACCATCCAGAACAACCAAATTGGCCAGGCCGGCGCGCTCTGGACTGCTGGCACCAGTTCCGCCGAAGCGGTTTTTCTGACAAACAGCAATGGCGCTTCGATGGACGCACTGGTCACGAACAACCAGATCACGGCCAATGCTGGCGTCGAAGTGGTGCGTGCGCGTGCGGGTGGCTCCGGGGTTCTGAACGCTACCTTCACCAACAACAACATTACCGACACCGACGGTTCACATCTGGAGTTGGCGGGAACGGCGGGCACGACTGATGGGTGGGGCAATCTGAACCTGAGCTTTTCCGGAAATGTGTTGGCGGGAGGGGCGACTGGCGTCATCCAGATCACTGAATCCGGCAGTTCCACGGTGAAGGTGCAGCAGGCTTCTGCTTTAGGCGTTACCAGCGACAACCTATCCGCGTCGGTGACTGTCTCGGGTTCGCCAGACTTTGCCGCGGCTGCCCCCACTTTGCCCAGCACGCCCAGCTTGCCCTTGCTGGCCTTACGGGATGCTGCGGGCGCAGCAGAGCCGCAAGGGGTGCTGGTCTCCACAGACCTTCAAGCCATGGCCGAGGCTGCGGTGGCGCGCTGGGTGGCGGCCGGTATCGACGCGGCCCAACGGCAGTTGCTGGAGTCGGTGTCGTTCGGGGTTGCCGATCTGCAGGGCCCCATCCTGGGCCTGTCAACGACCGGGCTGGTGCTGGTTGACAGCAACGCGGCGGGCTGGGGCTGGTTTGTCGATGCAACCCCAATGCTGGATGAGGAGTTTGCCGACCCAGTGCATGTCGCCGGCGAAGCAGGTGCCCGAGTGGACTTGCTGACGGTGCTGGTGCATGAGTTGGGCCATGTCCTCGGGCTGGAAGATCAATATGGAGGCGACAGCAGTGTGATGGCGGGCCATCTCGACAGCGGCCAGCGCCTCATGCCTGACATGCTGTTGATGGGCGTAGCGCCTGCGTCGTTTGGCGAGGGTGCTTGACACAGGCCGCCACGCAGCCAGCGTGGCGGCCTCCATACAAAAAAGGGCCGAAGCGGCCCTTTTTTGTATTGGTGCATCCGTGGCGCCTGGCGCACCCCGGATGCGGAGCCTCAATGAACGACGTGCAGCTTGTTGTCGCGATACGAGAGGTGGCGAGGCGCAGACTCCAGCGCAAGGCGATCGACGCGCAGGCCGGCTTCGTCCAGCACCGCCACTTCGTTGGCTGACACGTCGGCCACGAAGACCAGGGTGCCATCAGTGGCTACGTCCCAGGGCAGCACCCAGTCAGTGCCAAATTCACCGGTCTTGCGGCCATCCATGTCGATTCGCAGCACCTTGCGCAGGCCGGGGTCGGCAACCAGCAGTCCACCCGGCACCACGGCCAGGCCGCGCGGGGCGCTCAACGCGCCTTCGCCGATGATGCGCGTGACCCGGCCCGATGTGTCGAACCCCACAATGCGTGCGTTGCGCGAATCGGAAACCAGAATCTCGTCGGCGGTGGTGATGATGCCGCCAGGGTAGTTGAGGATGTCTTCACCCATGAAGCCGACCGAGCGGCCCGCGCCATCGAAAATCTGCACGCGGTGGTTGCCGGTTTCGACCACATAGGCCAGCTCGCCAAGCACCGCCACGTCCGCCGGGTAATTGAACTGGCCCGGGCCTTGGCCTACGCCGCCAACGGTGGTGCGTGTGCCTTTGCTGTCGGTGACCACCAGCCTGTGCGCGATGGCCTGCGTCATGAACTGGCTGCCCGATTTGCTTACCGCCATTGGCGCGCTTTGTGATGCGACAGGCGGCAGATCCACGCCACCACCGCCACATCCGGCCAAAGGCAGTGCCAAGCTTGCTCCGGCCAACATAAAGGTGCGACGGTCAATTACATTCATGAACTGCTCTTGAGATGGATTGCTGTGGAAGGCACCCGGGATAAACCCCCTTTGATGCCAAAGAATATTAACGTCTAACCAAACACATCACGATGATTGAAAACCTGACCCGCCAGGACTTTGACACCTTGTTGCCCGGCAGCCTCAGCCTTGAACACGAGGGCCTGCGGCTTGACTTGCAGGTGGTCGAAACGCGGGCACTGCCGCCTGTTTCTCCGCGCCAGAACCCGTTTGCACTGGTGCTGGCGGGTCCCGCGTTGCCGCTGTTGCCGCAAGGCATTTACGGCTTGCTACATCCGCAGCACGGCCGCCTGGATTTGTTTATGGTGCCCATCGGGCGCGATGCCAGTCACACGCGCTACGAACTCATTTTCAACTGACCCCGCGGCGGGCGGGCGCTGCATGAACCAATAGACGCCGCGGGTTTCGGCATGAGCGAAACCAAGCCGCTGGTATAGCCGCAAGGCCGGATTGAAAGGCTCCACATGCAGCGACACCGTGAGCCGCCGGTCATCCGCATGCCCGAGCAGAGCCCGCATCAGGGCCGTGCCCAGGCCTTGGTTGCGGTGGGCGGCAAGCAACGACACGTCCATGACGCGCAACTCGTGCGCCGTCTGCTCCAGGTACAGGCGCCCCATCGGGGTGTCTTGATGGGTCAGTACCCACCACTGTGCCCGTGGGTAGTGTTGCAGGTAGTGCCGGTGCTGTTTGTCGAACTGGTCGGCCAGAAAGGCTTGTTTTTGCTGCGCCGTCCACGGCACCGGGGCGAGTTCTTCCTCGCGCGTCTGCGCATACAACTGGCAAAGGAATGGCAGGTCGGCTTCGCTGCGCGGCCTGAGCCCATAAGCAGGGGGCAGCGCTCGCAGCAGATCCGCCGGGGCAGGCGCAGCATTGGTGGCCATACGGACGGCGTTCAGGTCTGGCTTGGGAAAATGCCCTGCAGCGCAATACAGAACGACAGCGTCAGGAAGGGCTGCATGTTCAGGTGCGCCTGGCTGCCCCCCGTGTTGGCAACACTACCCGGGTTCATGGCCACCAGACTGGTCGGGCTGCGGTACATGTCGGTGGATGCTTGCGCCATCACCACATTGGTGCCGGGGGTGTCGGTCGTGGCATTGTTGTTGCTTGTGGTGAGCGCATGGGTGTGCGTAGGAATTTCGCTAATGCTCAGCGTATGGGCCTGCGCGCCGCCCCGCTCGCCCAGCGTATGCCAGTTGCCCATGTGAATGGGCGTACGGCCTTGCAAATTCGGCAGCGCGAAATTGACCCTGCCGTCGCCGCCATAGGTAGTGCCGAGCAGCGAGAACAGGGCCTGGTTCTGGTTGATTGGTAGCAGTTGCCCATCGCACAACGCCCACCCCTTGGGTGCGAAATTGAAGCTCATGAGGCGGATTTCGGAGAGGAAGGGTTCGGCCATGGTTCAGATCCGGTGGAGTCAGGTTGCGCGCTTCAGGAGCGTGGCGGGTACACCCCCTGCAGCGCAATGCAGAAGTTGAGCGTCAGGTAGGGCTGCATGTTGTTGTGTGGCTGATCGCCGCCAGCAGGTGCCAGCGCCTGCGGCGAGGCCACAGCGGCGTTGCCGGGTGGTGCGAACGCGTTGTTGCCGGTACCGACAGCCTGTGCCCCGGGGTTGAGCGCGTCAGCCGGCCTGCTGCTGGTGCTCAGCGTGTGCGAATGCGCTGGAATTTCGCTCTCCAGCAGCGTGACGGTCTCGGTGCCGCCGGTCTCTCCCAGATCACGCAGCGACAGCCCCGGGCCTTGACTGGGATGCATGGCCGCACGGCCCTGCAGATCCGGCAGCGCAAAATTGCTCTTGCCATCGCCACCATAGGTGGTACCCAGCAGCGAGAACAGCGCGGTGTTCTGAGACAGGGGCAGTATTTGCCCATCACAAAATGCCCAGCCCTTGGGGGCAAAGTTGAAGGGGAAGATGCGGATTTCGGCAACAAAAGGATCCATGGTCGCGCTCTCAGGTGGGGCTGGGAAATATTCCGAACAATGAAATGATGTAGTTGACGCACAGGTATGGCTGAAGGTTGGTGTGCGGCTGGCTGCCACCTGCAGAACCAACCGCCTGGGGCGATAGAGCCTGGGCAGTGAATTCGCCAGCGTAGGCTTCCGCCGGAGTGCGCCCCAGAACCTGTCCCGCCGGTGATCGCGAACTGGCCGGGTCGGCCGAACCCAGCAGCGGGTGACTGTGGCCTGGAATCTGGTTGACCGTCAGTGTGACTTCTTCTGCACCACCCGTTTCGGCCAGGACGAAACCGTTGCCCTGGTGAATCGGGATGCGGCCGCGCATATCCGGCAGGGCGAAGGTGAGCCCACCGTCGCCGCCGTAGGTGGTGCCGATGAGATTAAAGAGTGTGTCGTACTCGGAGATCGGCAGGAGTTGGCCCTCGCAGAGCATCCACCCTGCCGGGGCAAAGTTGCCGGCGAATATGCGTATCTCACCTACAAAGGGTTGCGCCATGAATCTTCCTTGCCGTCAATTGTTTCGGTCATCTTAGCCGACGTTGCGGTGCGGTGAGAATTGTGTGCAATCGTGGTAAATCCGCAATGAAAAAGTCCACAAAGCGTAGCGCTCTGGCCACTGGGGAGGTGGGCGCGAATGCAAAAAATCAGTCCTATATGAACTTCATATAGGATTTGCCGCTACACTTCGCGCCACACCATGGATTCCATTCTTCGCATTCCCCTTAACGCCTCCCTCGAGCAGGCGCAGCGCCTGCAGGATTTGCAGCGGGGCTTTGCGCAGCTGTGCAATGCGCTGGCGCCGCTGGTGCAATCGACGCGGGTGTGGAACCGGGTGGCCTTGCACCATTTGGCCTACCGCCAGTTGCGCGAGCAGTTTCCGGCCATGGGGTCGCAGATGGTGTGCAATGCCATTTACTCTGTGTCCCGCACCTGCCGCATGGTGTTTCAGCACCCGGGCAGTCCGCTGCACCTGGACAAGCTGGGCGCCAGGCCCTTGCCTTTGCTGCGGTTTGCCGATACCTGCCCGGTGTACTTTGACCGCCATACCCTAAGCCTGAAGGCGGGGCAACTGTCGATGTTCACGCTGGACGGGCGCATGCGCTTTCAGTTGTCGCTGGATGCCCAGGTGCAGGCGCGCTTTCATGCGCAAAAGCTGCGCGAGATCGTGCTGTCGCGCACGCCGGCGGGTGGGTATGAGCTGTCTTTTGTGCTGGTAGACCAGGCCCAGCCTGGCGATGCGCCCGCGGTCGAGGGGGCGGTGGCGCCCCCGCAGGCAGGCGAGCTTCCTGAATATGTGATGGTTGACGAAGCCGTATGAACCCCAATCAAACCCCTTCCGAACTGCGCCAGGCCGTCATGGCCTTGCGCCCGTTTTTTGTACGCGCCGCATGGTTCAGCGTGTTTGCCAGTTTGCTGGTGCTGGCGCCTTCGGGCTACATGCTGGAGGTGTACGAGCGTGTGGTCAACAGCCGCAACCACTTGACGCTGTGGTGGCTGACGGTGCTGGTGATTGGCGCTTTTGTGTTGCTGGAAGTGCTGGAGTGGGCGCGCGCCGAGGTAATGCGCGCGGCCGGCGATGCGCTGGATCGCAAGCTGCACCTGCGGGTGTTTGACGCGATCTTTGAGGCCAATGTGCGGCGCGTTCCGGGTGGCACGGTGCAGCCCATGCAGGACTTCAAGAAGGTGTGCGAGTTTCTGCATTCGCCGGCCCTGCTAGCCATCATGGAGGCGCCGATTGCCCTGGTGATGATGGTGTTGCTGTTCCTGATCAGCCCGGTGCTGGGTTGGACGGCTGTGGCGTTTGGCGTTTTGCAGGTGGGGGTGACATGGCTCAACGAGCGCCGCACAAAGCCACCGCTGATGGAGGCCAACCGCACGGCCATCGCGGCGCAGCAGTACGCAGATGGCACGCTGCGCAATGCAGAGGTGATCGAAGCCATGGGCATGCTGCGCAATACGCACCGCCGCTGGATCGCCAAGCAGCAGGAGTTTTTGCAGTTGCAGGCCCAGGCGTCAGAGAGCGCAGGCGGTTTTCAGGCGCTGAGCAAGTTGCTGCAAAACGTGCTGAGCTCGATGTTGCTGGGCCTAGCCTGCTGGCTGATGCTGTACAACGAGCTGCGTGGCGGCGGCGGCATGATGATCGTCAGCTCCATTCTGGGCGGGCGCATGCTGGCACCGCTGGTGCAGATCGTCACGCAGTGGCAGGCGGTGGTCAATGCGCGTGATGCCTGGAACCGGCTGGACGCGCTGCTGGCAGCCGTGCCTGTCAAGCCGCCTGCCATGCCTTTGCCGCCCCCGCGCGGCAATGTGCAGGTGGAGCAACTGGTGGCCGGGGCGCCCGGCAGCAATACGCCCATCTTGCGCGGTGTCGGTTTTGCACTCAAGCCGGGGGACGTGCTGGCGGTGGTGGGGCCATCGGCATCGGGCAAGACGACTCTGGCGCGCGCCCTGGTGGGGTTGTGGCCTGCCACCGTGGGCAAGGTGCGTCTGGACGGTGTGGACGTGCACGCCTGGAACAAAGACGAGCTGGGCCCGCATGTGGGTTACCTGCCCCAGGGCGTGGAGCTGTTTGAGGGCACGGTGGCCGAGAACATTGCGCGCTTTGGCGAGGTGGACCAGCCCAAGGTGGAGGCGGCCGCGCGGGCCGTGGGCCTGCATGGGTTGATCAGCGAGCTGCCGCAGGGCTATGACACGCTCGTGGGGCCGGGCGGTGCGCGTCTTTCTGGCGGGCAACGCCAGCGTGTGGGGCTGGCGCGCGCGCTGTACGGCGACCCGGTGTACGTGGTGCTTGACGAGCCCAACTCCAGCCTGGACGAGGAGGGCGACGCCGCGCTGGCGGCAGCGCTGAAGCAGGCCAGCGCCCGCGGCGCCACTGTGGTGGTGATCACCCACCGCACCAGCGTGCTGGGGGTGGCCAATTTGCTGCTGGTGCTGCGTGACGGTCAGCAGCAGGCCTTTGGGCCGCGCGACGAGGTGCTGGCGGCGCTCAATCAGGCGGCACGGCAGGCGGCTGCGCAGGCAACGCCGGCCGGTGGCGCGGCGCCCAGGGCATCTTTGCAGAACGCGCAGGCGCCGGCTTGACCGGCCACCGTAGAAAAAAGACGACATGAGTCCAACGATGACGAACCCTGGTTTCTTTGACCGAAGTGAGCTGACACGCGCGCTGTGGGCGTTTCGCCGTGAGTTTCTGGTGGTGGGCGCTTTCAGCATGGTGGCCAATGTGCTGTTGCTGTCGCCCACGCTGTACATGCTGCAGGTGTTTGACCGTGTGCTGCTCAGCCACAGCGAGCTGACGCTGCTGATGCTGTCGCTGATTACGCTGTTTCTCTTCCTGGTGGGCGCTTTTTCGGAGTGGATGCGTTCGCGCGTGCTGGTGCGTGCCGGCATGCGGCTGGACAACGTGCTCAGCACCCGCGTGTTCAATGCCAGTTTTGAGAGCAACCTCAAGCAGTCCGAGGGCAGCACGGCCAAGGCCTTCGGCGATTTGGTGCAGTTGCGGCAGTTCTTGACGGGTAACGGCATTTTTGCGTTGTTCGATGCGCCCTGGTCACCGATTTACCTGGCCGTGGTGTTCTTTTTGCACCCCATGCTGGGCTATCTGGCGATCTTTTTCGCGTTGGTTCAGGCTGCGCTGGTGTGGTTTGGCCATCGCCAGACGGTGGCTCCAGCGGGGCAGGCGCAGGCTGCGGGCACCGAGGAGACCTCGTACCTGCAAGCCAAGCTGCGTAATGTGGAGGTGCTGGCGCCCATGGGCATCGTGCAGAACGTGCGCGCACGCTGGCAGGCACGGCATGCACAGGCCCAGCGGTTGCAGGGGCGGGCCCAGGCGGTGACGCACCGCATTACCGCATGGAGCAAGTTCATTCGCTATTCGCAGCAGTCTCTGGCGCTGGGTGCAGGGGCCTTGCTGGTGATTGACGGTCAGTTGTCGCCGGGTGCAATGATTGCCGCCAACGTGCTGATGACGCGCACACTGGCGCCCATCGACTTGCTGGTCAATACGTGGCGGGGTTTCATTAATGCGCGCTCGGCATTCGAGCGGCTGGAAAGCCTGCTGGAGGACAACCCTGAGCGTGACCCCGCCTTGACCCGTGTGCCTCCGCAGGGCGCCTTGTTGCTGCGCGACGTGGTGGCGGTGGCCCCGGGACGTGCCGAGCCGATCTTGAAAGGCGTCAATGTGCAAGCGCAGCCACGAACCGTGACCGTGGTGCTGGGGCCTTCGGGGTCGGGCAAATCCACGCTGGCGCGCTGCATGGTCGGCATCTGGCCGCACATCGCGGGTGAGGTGCTGCTGGATGAGCGGCCGATTGCCGGTTGGAACCGCGACGAGCTGGGCCCCTATATCGGCTATCTGCCGCAGGATATCGAGCTGTTTGAGGGCTCGATTGCCGAGAACATCGCGCGGTTTGGCGAGATTGATGCGCAAAAGGTCATCGAGGCGGCCACCAATGCGGGCTTGCACGACATGATTTTGCGGTTCCCCAAGGGCTACGACACCTCGATTGGCGAGGCCGGTGGGCTGCTCTCTGGCGGGCAGCGCCAGCGCATCGGCTTGGCGCGTGCCATCTACGGCAACCCTGCATTGGTGGTGCTGGACGAGCCCAATGCCAATCTGGACGATGTGGGCGAAGCGGCCCTGGTTCGTGCGGTGCAGGTGCTCAAGGCGCGCGGCAGCACGGTTGTGCTGGTGACGCATCGGCCGGGCATCTTGGCGGTTGCCGATCGTCTGGTGATTCTCAAAAACGGCACGGTCCAGGCAGACGGGCCGCGTGACGCGGTACTGGCCGCGCTGCGCAATGCCCAGGCTGCCCCGGCTGCCCCGGCGGCTTCGTTGGTAGCCTGAAGCGGGCCTGTCCAGTGCTTCTGGTTGCCCACTCTCTTTTTGCTTGAGTTGTGACATGGCTGAATCTTCAAATCTTTTAAGTAAAAATTCCCCGCAGGCACCCGACGTGCATGAGATCGCATCGCCCGGTGACATGGACAAATCCGACCTGGGGCGCGCGGGCCGCTGGGGGCTGTGGGCTCTGGGCATTGGCTTTGGCGGCTTCTTGCTGTGGGCTTCTCTGGCGCCTTTGGACGAGGGTGTGCCGGGGCAAGGCACGGTGGCCCTGGACACCAAGCGCAAGGCAGTCCAGCACCTGAGCGGTGGCATCGTGAAAGAGGTCTTGGTGCGCGAAGGCGATGAGGTGCAGGAAAACCAGATTTTGATCAAGCTGGACGCGGCCGTGGCACGGGCCAATTACGAGTCAGCGCGGCAAAGCTATCTGGGTTTGCTGGCTATGCAGGGGCGCCTGCAGGCAGAGCAGTTGGGCAAGTCCAGCATCAGCTGGCATCCTGATTTGCAGCAAGCATCGTCAGACCCGCTGATTCAGCAGCAGATTCTGAACCAGGAGCAGCTGTTCAACACCCGCCGTCTTTTGCTGCGCTCGGATTTGCAGTCGATCGAGGAAAACATCCAGGGGCAGGAGGGTCTGCTTCAGTCTTACGCCAGCATGCTGGGCAATCGCCAGAGTCAGCTGGGGCTGTTGAATGACGAGCTGGGCCATTTGCGCGGTTTGGTCAAGGAGGGTTATGCCCCACGCAACCGTCAGCTGGAACTGGAGCGCATGGTGGCCGACACAAATGCGTCGATCGCGGACCTGCAGGGCAATACGCTGCGCGCGCGCAGCGCGATTTCGGAACTGCGTCAGCGGGCCATCTCGCGCAAGCAGGAGTACCGCAAAGAGGTGGAGACGCAGCTGGCCGACGTGAGTCGCCAGGTATTGGCCGACGGTGAGAAGTACCGCGCCGTGCGCAATGACCTGGAGCGCACTGAAATTCGTTCGCCCGCGGCAGGGCAGGTGGTGGGCCTGGCGGTTCAGACGGTCGGCGGTGTGGTTCAGCCGGGGCAGAAGCTGATGGACATCGTGCCCAAGGACGCGCCGCTGATGCTGGAAGCCCATGTGGCGCCGCACATGATCGATCGGGTGAAGGCTGGTATGCCGGTTGATGTGCGTTTCTCGTCGTTCGCCAATTCGCCCCAGCTGGTGGTGCAGGGCGAGGTGGATTCGGTGTCTGGTGACCTTCTGACCGAGCCGCAGACGAATGCCACTTATTACCTTGCGCGCGTGCAGGTGACCAGAGAAGGTGTCAAGGCACTGGGGGGGCGCCAGTTGCACCCCGGCATGCCGGTGGAGGTGATCTTCAAGGGCGGCGAGCGGACTATGCTGACCTATTTGTTGCACCCGCTGACCAAGCGCCTGGCGGCTTCGATGACGGAGGAGTAAGCATGAACCGTTTGCAAACCAGCCATGTGCAAGCTCGCCATGATGCGGGGCGTGGTGTCGGCTTAGAAACCGGCAATGGTCGGCTGAGGTGGGTTCGCGTTTGCGCGGCCTTGGCAACAGGAGCCGGGCTGTTGCTGGCACCGGCCTGGGCTCTGGATCTGCGCCAGGCCTATGAGGCTGCCGAGCAAAACGATGCCAGCATCCGCGCCTCACGCGCGGCCGCCGACGCAACGCGCGAGAAACTACCCCAGGCACAGGCGCAGCGTTTGCCCAATGTGGCGTTTAACGCGGGCTTCAATCGCAACAACCTGCGAACCAGCACGACGGGTTTGACCGGTCCGATCTCCTACACCAACCACTACAGCAGCAACAACCAGGTGCTGCAGTTGCGCCAGCCCATCTACCGCCCTTACGTGAGCGCGCTGGTAGATCAGGCCAAGGCCCTGGTCGATGATGCCAACGCCACGCTGGAGCGCGACGAGCAAAGCTTGGTGGTGCGGGTGTCGGAGGCGTACTTTGATGCCTTGTTGGCGCGGGCTCAGCTTGATTTGATTGCTGCGCAAAAGGCAGCCTATGCGACGCAACTGGCAGCCGCTGAAAAGGGGTTCAAGGCGGGTAGCGGCGTGCGCACCGATGTGGATGAAGCGCAGGCGCGCGTGGACATGTCCCGCGCCCAGGAGCTGGAAGCAGAGCAGAACGTGGATTTCACGCGTCGGCGCCTGGCGGTGCTGGTGGGCAAGCCAGTCGATGCGATCGCGGATCTGGATGTGGACAGGTTCAAGCCCACGCTGCCGGTGCCCGAGCGGGTGGAGGACTGGATTGCCCAGGCTGAAGATGCCAGTCCGCAACTGCGCGCTCTGCGCGCGCAGCTTGAATCCGCACGCATGGAGATCGAGAAGGCCAAGGCCGGCCACAAGCCTACGCTGGATGCGGTGGCGGGCTGGTCGCGCCAGGACAGCGATTCCGTCACCAGCGTGAACAATGTCTACAACCAGAAGTTCATCGGACTGCAGTTGAGTGTGCCTCTGTATGCCGGTGGTTATGTCAACTCGACCGTGCGCCAGGCAGTGGCCGACAGTGAGCGCGCACGCGAGGCACTGGAGGCAGCGCGGCTGGAACTGGGCACCCGGGTGCATGAGCAGTACCGCGCCATGACCGAGGGGGTGCTGCGCATTGCCGCGCTGGAGCAGGCTGTGCGCTCAGCCCAGCAGGCGGTGCAGTCCAGCCGTATGTCTTTTGCGGCTGGCGTGCGCACGACGGTGGATGTGCTGAATGCCGAGCAGCAGCAGACGATCACTCTGCGCGATCTGGCCCAGGCACGCTATTTGTATTTGTTGTCGCGCATCCGATTGCAGTCTCTAGCGGGTTATGACCGCTGGAGCAGCATCGATCAGGTGAACGCATGGCTGATTCGTTGACGCTCATTTTTTTCGAATATGGGTTCAGACCGCCTGCAGGCCGAAGCATCAAACGGGCGCATGCTGCGACTCGTGGTCTCCATCGTGAGTCATGGGCATGGAGCATTGGTGCAGCAGCTTCTTTATCAGCTGGCGCAGCTGAGTGCGAGCAGCGTCGCCCGCGTTGTAGTGACCCACAACATCCCAGAGCCAGCCCTGCGGGAGCCCGCCAATGGCTGGCCGTTCCAGCTGGAAATAGTCTGTAATGCGGCGCCTCTCGGGTTTGGCGCCAACCATAATCGCGCCCTGCGTGATGCGGCCGAGCCTTTTGTCTGTGTACTCAACCCGGATGTGGCGTTGTTGCCCTCGCAGGAGCCTTTCGAGGCGCTGATGCAGGCGGCGATGGCTGCGGGCGTGGGCTGTGCGTACCCTCGGCAGTTGGATGCTGAGGGGCGGGAGCAGGACTATGAGCGCGAGTTACCTACTTTGCCGGCCTTGTGGCGCCGGCGGGTTCTGCGTCAGCCGCAGCGTGCCGTGGACTGGGTGAACGCAGCTTGTATCGTGATGCCAGTGTCGGTCTGGCGGTTGGTGGGTGGCTTCGATGATGCGTATTTCATGTATTGCGAAGACGTTGACCTGTGTTTGCGGCTGCGTATAGCCGGGCTGAAGCTGCAAAAGGCGCAGGCACAGGTCCTGCATGTGGGGCAGCGCGCGAGCCGCAAGCAATGGCGCCATTTGCAGTGGCATGTGCGAAGCTTGCTTCGCTTGTGGTGCTCAGACGCATATTGCCGAGGACGCAGCTTGTCAAAAAATTCAAATCAAACGCGCCGCGAATAAGGGTGGGCAACGTTTCATGATCTGGCTCTCGGTGATGGCATTTTTGGTGACTTTGATGACGGGTGCGGCAGTGCTGCGGTGGTCACAGGGTTGCGCTGCTACATATGGCGCGCAAATGCCACAACGCATCCATGTGGGTGAGGTGCCGCGACTCGGCGGCATAGCCTTGTTGGCAGGCCTGCTGGTGAGCTGGGGCGCTGGTGTGGTCACCAGCCAGATGCTGGGTGACCCGTCTTTTTTACGGTTGGGCGGTTGGGCGCTGTGGTGGGCTGCTGTACTACTGCCGGCCGTACTGGGTGGTGTAGGTGAGGATCTGACCCATCGGCTGGCGGTGCGGTATCGGCTGGCTTTGACGATGCTCACTGGAGCCTTGGCCACGGCCCTGTTGGGCTTGGCCGTACCACGTCTTGGATTACCCTGGGTTGATGACTGGATGGTCGTAAATCCCTGGATCGGTATCGCTGTGGCCCTGTTGGCGGTGACTGGACTGCCTCACGCATTCAACATCATCGATGGCTGTAATGGCCTGGCCGGCATGGTGGCCTTGATTGTTTGCCTTGCGCTTGCCCATGTGGCGTTGCAGGTAGGGGATAGGGCTTTGGCAGTTTTGCTGGTCACCACGGCGGCTGCTACCGCGGGGTTTCTTTTCTGGAACTACCCACGAGGCATGTTGTTCGCAGGTGATGGTGGCGCCTATCTGTGGGGCGTGGTGATCGCGTTTGGAAGTATCCAACTAGTGCAGCGCCACGACCTGGTTTCCCCCTGGTTTCCCATGTTGCTCTTGATTTATCCCGTGTGGGAGACGGTGTTTTCGATGTACCGCAAGTGGGTGCGTGGCGTGTCGCCAGGCATGGCGGATGCACTGCACCTGCACCAGCTGATTTACCGACGCATAGTCTGGGGCGTTTTTCACGACGACGAATCCCGCCGCATGCTGATGCGCAACAACCGCACCTCACCCTACCTGTGGGGTTTCACGCTTTTGACGGTGGTGCCGGCCGTGCTGTTCTGGAAAAACACCGTCGTGCTGATCGGCTTTTGCGTGCTTTTCGTAGTGATGTACGTGGTGGCTTATCTGGCCATCATCCGGTTCAAGGTGCCCGGATGGGTCAAGGGTGGCAAGGGCGAGGAGTGACCCGGGCGGTCACTGCTGTTTCTTTCGACCCCTTTGGCCTGATGAAGGCGGTGTGCACGGCGCGTTGGCGAGTCGTGCGGCTCCCCCCTCTTTGTGCGCTATCGTATCCAGTGTCTGTCCGGGCTTGAGCCCCGGTGTTTTTTGTTTTCCCTGGTACCTACGTACCCAACTTCATGGTTTAGCCCCTATGACCGACCTTCTTTCCATCGCCCCCCGCGACAAGGCTGAAATCCTGGCCCAGGCGCTGCCCTACATCCGCAAGTTTCATGGCAAGACCATGGTCATCAAGTACGGCGGCAACGCCATGACCGACC
>JBFWLP010000036.1:0-30360 GCA_050252075.1 Burkholderiaceae bacterium
GCCGATCAAGCTCACAGCGCACACACCGTGCTTTCGGTCCGAGGCCGGCAGCTACGGCCGCGACACGCGCGGCATGATCCGCCAGCACCAGTTCGACAAGGTTGAAATGGTGCAGATCGTGCACCCGGAACGGTCATATGACGCTCTGGAGGAAATGGTGGGTCACGCTGAAAAGGTGCTTCAGCGCCTTGGCTTGCCGTATCGCGTCATGCTGCTTTGTGGCGGCGATATGGGTTTCGGTTCCGCCAAAACCTACGATCTTGAGGTATGGCTGCCGGCGCAAAACACCTGGCGCGAAATATCGTCGGTTTCCAATTGCGAATCGTTTCAGGCCCGTCGCATGCAGGCCCGCTTCCGCCCCGAAAAGGGCAAACCGGAATACCTGCATACCCTGAACGGTTCCGGGCTGGCGGTAGGGCGTGCCGCCGTTGCCGTGCTTGAAAACTACCAGCAGGAGGACGGCAGCCTGATCGTGCCCGACGTCTTGCGCCCGTACATGGGGGGGGCAGAGCGCCTGGTGCCGGATACCCGGTAATAGACATTTACGCTCACCCGATGGGTGGCACAGGAATTGCTTGAAGGCCTGCACATGCAGGCTTTTTTGCGTCTGCAGGATGTGTCTTGAGCTTCCAATACCATGGGATGGCTCAGGGCTAATTTATAAACCATTAATTTTATATTGTGTAATTACAAACATATATTTATTTTGTTTTCTATTGAATCAAATAGCCGTCGCTGGTATGGTCCTGGGCATTGGTGTGATCGCGCTGAGTCAGGGTAAAAGCGGTTGCCACGTACACGCACTTCTGCATGCTATCGGCAATGGCGTTTGGTTATCATATAGGTATAAATACTAGGTAATTAATTGTATATATAACAGTCTAAAATATAATTTTTATTCTTTCTGCTTTTGTTACCTTCGGCCACTCAATAGGGGTTCTACCAATGAAGAAACATCTTGCTCTTGCCGTTTTGGCGGCTGCAGTTGCCGCAGCGCCCGCTGTTGCCCAGGATCTACCCAAAACGCACGTTACCGTGGTGGGTAACCTTAGCTTTGATCCATCCACAGTGTCGTTCGAAAAGCCTTTCTGGACTCAAACCGTACCAAAGTTGTCCAACGGCCAGGTAACGGCAGACTTCAAATCATTTGATGAAATGGGCCTGAAGGGCGCCGAGATTCTGCGTCTGATGTCGCAAGGGGTAATACAGTTTGGTACGGCCACGTTATCGTACTTTGCCAGCGAAGACCCGATTAACGATGCAATGAACCTGGTGGGCATGGCACCCGATGTCAAAACTCAGCGAATGATCACCGATACCTTCGCGCCCGTATACGACGATGTGCTGGGCAAGCGCAATATCAAAGTGCTTGGTTTTGCGGTCAATCCCGCCCAGGTGCTGTTCTGTAATACAGAGATCAACAGCCTGGCCGATATCAAGGGCAAGAAAGTGCGTACAACCAGCCGTACCCAGGCCGACTTCGTTGAAGCGCTGGGCGGGTCGGGTGTGAACATGGCGTTCGCCGAAGTGGTGCCCGCACTACAGACCAAGGTTATTGATTGCGCTATTACTGGTTCGCTCCCCGGCTACAACGCCAAGTGGTATGAGGTATCAACCCATCTGGTGAAACTGCCCCTGAACTGGAATCCGCTCATTTACGCGGTCAACAAAACAACATGGGACAAAATGGATCCCAAGGTTCAAACGTTCATTGAAACCAATTTCGACAAAATGCTGAATGATCTGTGGGTGGCTGTTGCCGACCAGACAGAGCAAGGGTACGCCTGCAACACCGGGGCAGCCAATTGTAAAGCAGAGGTCAAAGGCAAGATGAAACTCGTTGAACCTACCGAGAAAGATTTCGCCCTGCTTAAAGATGCGTCCTATAACGTTGTGGTTCCCCGATGGGCGCAGCGTTGCTCGGCCGATTGCGTCAAGAGCTTTAATGAGACCATAGGCAAGCAACTGGGTTTGACGGTTGAGAAGAAGTAGAACGAGAGGCAAGCGTGAGCTCTAATTCGAATCGTGCCGTGTTAATCGGTGCCATGTTGCAGAAAGCGGAAGATTTTTCGCGTTGGGCGGTCTGGGCTGCCGGGACGCTAATGTTAGCCAGTGTCGTCTTAATTTGCTTCGACGTTTTAACGCGAAAGTTTCTGAATTTTGCGGCCAATGGTTCGAATGAGCTCTCCGGCTATGCGTTTGCGATCAGTACCTCATGGGCTCTGGCCTTTGGGGTACTGCAACGCATTAATGTCAGGGTGGATGTGCTGTACCGTCTGTTGCCGGTGCGGGTGGGGGCCATTCTTGACTGGCTGAGCCTGGTTCTTCTGGGTGTCTTCGCCGGCTACCTTACCTATTATGCGTCCATTGTCGCCCAGACGTCGTGGATGCAGCAGGCCACTGCCAATACGTCTCTGGGTACCCCGCTATGGATCCCGCAGTTTTTATGGGTTATTGGCATGGCGTGGATGTGTATCGTAATTGCACTGATGCTGTTTCGCTCATCGATTGCTTTGGTGACCGGAGATATCGCTGTTGTTCGCGAGCTGTGCGGACATCGCTCATCGCTGGATGAAGCCGAGGAAGAGGCTGCGCTTGCCGAGGAGCGCGTCGCGATGGGAGATCGTCAATGATTGCAACGACTTTGATTGTTTTGCTGGTCCTGATCGGGCTCAGCATCCCGATCGCTGCCTCGCTGGGTGTCTTGGGGCTGGTACTTGATAATCTGTTTTCTATGCTGCCGCTTACCGGTGCATTGGGTGAGATTTCCTGGAGCACCAGCAATGAGTTCCTGCTCATGGCAGTGCCAATGTTCATTTTTCTCGGCGAGATTCTTTTGCGGTCGGGTTTTGCCACCCGCATGTACGATGCCATGGCACTGTGGCTGTCCTGGCTACCCGGCGGCTTAATGCACGCCAACATCGGTGCCTCGGCGCTGTTTGCCGCGACATCGGGCTCCAGTGTTGCCACGGCGGCAACTGTGGGCACCGTAGCCTTGCCGCAGATCAAGCGGCATGGCTACAAAGAGTCATTGTTTCTGGGCAGTGTGGCTGCAGGCGGTACATTGGGTATTCTCATCCCGCCTTCCATCAACCTGATTCTGTATGGGGTGCTTACCAACACATCGGTGCCGAAGCTTTATTTAGCCGGATTCCTGCCGGGCCTGGTGTTGGCCACGCTTTTCATGTTGATGATTGCCGGCGCGTGTGTTGTGCGACCTGAGTGGGGCGGGCACCGTGTCAGGGCTTCCTGGCGCCAGCGCGTGGTTGCATTGCTAGACCTGCTTCCGCCCCTTGGGTTGTTCTTGCTGGTGGTGGGCTCTATTTATGCCGGTCTGGCAACGGCGACCGAGGCGGCGGCATTGGGTGTCATGGGGGCGTTGCTTTTGGCGGCTTTCTCGGGGCAACTGAACCTGCGAATGCTGCGCGAATCCATCGAGGGAACAATGCGCGCTTCCGTCATGGTTATGCTCATTGTGATTGCGGCGGCATTTCTCAGCTTTGTCATGGCGGCCACGGGTGTAACGTCGGCACTCACCGAAGCGGTAATTGGCCTTAATCTGTCACCGCCCGTCATGCTGTTGATCGTTGTGATTTTCTATCTGATCCTCGGCTGCATGATGGAAACACTTTCAATGATGATTACGACGATCCCTATCATTGCTCCCATTATGATTGCCTTGGGTTTTGATCCCGTCTGGTTGGGTATCATCATTATTATTCTGGTTGAAACGGCGCTTATTACCCCTCCTGTCGGCATTAACCTTTTTGTGGTTCATAGTCTGGGCAAGGGCGGATCAATGAATCCCATCATTATTGGCAGTCTGCCTTTTGTGGTGATGTTGATTCTGATGATTTTGATACTTTCCATTTTCCCCGATATCGCATTGTGGTTACCCCGGGTTTTGTCCGATTGATATATTCAATAAGAAATCGACTTAAGTTTTTTAGGCGCAAGACATGAATGAATTAAAAGGTAAAGTGGCGATTGTCACAGGAGCTTCCACACAGCATGGTATCGGCAGGGCTATTGCCAAGCGCTTTGCGCAAGCCGGGGCATCGCTGTATCTTGTGGCGGACCGCACGCAGCAACAGCTAGACGAAGCTGCAAGCGAGTGCGTGGGAATTGAAGGGTGTGGAGCTGTCCAGACGGGTATATTCGATCTTGGTCAGCCGGGCCAGCCCGAGGCTATGGTGGCGCGTGCGCACCAACTGTTAGGCCGGGTGGATGTTTTGATCAATAACGCCGGTATTCGGGCGCCCTATGACTTCGGTGATTTTCAGCGCTCCACCTTTGATCGAATGATTTCGGTAAATTTGGCGGCGGCTTTTTTTGCCAGTCAGGCCGCGGTGCCAATTATGCGTGCGCAAGGTGGCGGGCGGATCATACACATTACCAGTCAGATGGGGCAGGTGGCGGCGCCGCAAGGCACCCTGTATGGTTTGACCAAAGCGGCACTTATCCATCTCACCAAATCCATGGCGGTTGAGCTGTGCAAGGACAATATTATTGTGAATGCGCTTAGTCCCGGCCCTATTGCCACGCAACCCTTGCGTGATATGGGTATGTCCAGCATGCGGGATTTGTACGAGAAAACACCCGATCAACTGGAAAGTGCGGCGGTTGATATCAACAAGATCCCTGCCTGGAACACCGACAAGCACGACAAACTTCCCATCGGGCGTTTGGGTGAACCCGACGAGGTCGCCAATGTGGCCTTATATCTTGCCGCAACAAGCCCCGCTTTCCTGATGGGCGAAGATATCGTGGTCGATGGTGGTTATTTGCTGCAATAGCCCGCGGAAGTATCCCTTCCCTGTGCCGGGAGCCGGTTGTTTTTACCGGCTCTTTGGCTGTCTGGGGTTGGCGAAATGACGGCTTTACGCCGTGTCAGGGGGTGGATGTAGGCGCCGGCTCCTGCCCGGCATACCAGTCGGTAATCTGGCTGCCTGTCATAAAGCATACGTTGGGGTTGGCCATGAGCATGTCCAGCATTTGCTCAAAGTAACCAAACCGGTGAGGAACACCGATCAGATGCGGGTGTAATCCCAGCGCCAGAATGCGCGGGTTGGTTTCGCATTCTCGATCAAAGAGCTCAAGAGTGCGTTGCAGACGCACGAAATATTCGTCGGATCGGTGTTTTTCAATGGCCCAAATGATGGAATCGTTCAGTTCGACGTTGTAGGGCTGCTGCAGCAGGGCGCCGCGTTTCACGCGCATCCAGTTGGGCAGGTCGTCAATGACCCAGTCCAGTACGTAATCCACGCCGCAGTCGGCCAGAATATCGGCGGTATCAAAAGTTTCGCGAAGCCCGGGGCTTAGCCAGCCCCGAGGGCGCGTGCCGGTAAAGCCCTCTATCTTGGCTAACGCCTGTTCAATCGCTTCATGCTCGTTGCCGTCCAGATTAAGTGACTTCTGGTGCATGCCGTGTCCGATGAATTCCCAGCCGGCTTCCAGCATGGCTTCGGCTGCCGAGGGGTAGGCGTCGATCACACTGGCGTTGAAACTGGTCGAGGCAGGCAGGCCACGCTCCTGAATTGCCCTGATCATGCGCGGCAGTCCGGCTCTCATGCCGTAATCAGCCCAGCTGAAGTTGGGAATATCCGGTACCGTCTCCTTGCCATGCGGGGGAGTGATAATGGTGCGGGGCATGGGTTGATCAAACGTCCAGTTCTCAACGTTGGTCACCAGATGCACCAGAATTTTTCCGCCTTCCGGCGGGGTCAGGGGCTTGCGGTCGTCGGTGAAATGAAAGGGTACGCGTGGATTTGCCATAATTGTCTTTTCAAATAAGAATAAAAAACAGGTCGCGCATCGTGTCAGCGGCCGGTGAACCGGGGCAAGCGTTTTTCGCTGAAAGCCGCCCGGCCTTCCCGGTAGTCGTTACTGTCGAAACACGCCTGTACCGCCGCATCCACCACACCGGGATCGGTAATCTGCGGGTCGTTGATGGCGGACCGTATGGCCAGTTTGGCGGCTTTCAGCGTGAGTGGCGCATTCTGGGCCACCTGCTCAACACGGCTGTTGGTCTGTGCGTCGAATTCGTCGTCAGCAAAGCTGTCGTGCACCATACCAATGCGTTGCGCCTCGATCCCGTCGAAGGTTCGTGCCGTCATGAAAATATCCGTGGTGCGTGCGGCGCCCAGCACCGATACGGCGCGCTGCAGGCCTTTGCGGTCATACCCCAGGCCAAGCCGTGCCGCCGGCATGCGAAAGCGCGAGGTGTGGCTGCAAAAACGAAGGTCGCAGGACAAGGCCAGGCCTATGCCTCCTCCCATGCAGATGCCTCGAATAACGGCAATGACGGGTTTGGGCGACTCGATCAGTGCACTCTGTGCGGCGTCGACGGCATTGTTGTAGCGTTCCACCTGTTCCGGGCTATCGCGCAGAGTGGCAAATTCGGAGATGTCGGCCCCGGAAACAAAGGCCTTTTCGCCCGCGCCTCGCAATACGATGACACGAACTGAGGGGTCATTGTTCGCCTGGGCAACGTAGCGAACCATGTTTTCCCACATAGCCAGTGACACCGCGTTGTAGCGCGCGGCATTGTCGACGGTGATGGTGGCGACGCTGCCGTCAGTACCAACGTGATAATGGAGTTCTCCCGGTTTCATCAGACGACTCCTTCGTTGCGCAACGCAGTGATCGCGTTGTCGTCATAGCCCAGTTCGAGCAGAATTTCGTCGGTATGTTCTCCCCAGCCGGGAGCGCTGCGGGCAAGCTCTGCAGGTGTGCGCTCCAGTACGACAGGTTGGGTGATGAATGTGCGTTCTCCGCCCTGCCAGGCAGGAATTGTTTGGGCGACGCCCAGGTGCTGGATCTGGGGGTCCTGGAACATTTGCGGTACGGTATACACCGGACCGGCGGGCACGCCGGCTCCGTTCAGCAGCTCAACCCAATGGGCGACCGTATTGCTTGAAAAAACTTCCTGTATCAATTGATTCACGCGGTCGCGGTGCTTGACCCGCAGCTTTTCATTGGCGAAGTCGGGCTCGTCCAGCCACTCGGGCTTGCCCAGCACCCGGCAAAAGCGTTGCCAGTTGCCCTCGCCGGAGGCGCCCAGGTTGAACTGACCGTCCTTGGCGTCGAACAGGCCCATCGGGCAGCTGGTGGGATGGTCGTTGCCGACCTGAACCGGCGTATCGCCGTCGTTCAGATAGCGGGCGGCCTGGAAATCCATCATGGCGATCTGGCCGTGCAGCAATGAGGCATGCACCCATTGGCCTTTGCCGGAGCGTTCGCGTTCAAGCAAAGCGGTAAGAATGCCGATGGCTGCATACAGGCCGGTGCTGGAGTCGGAAACCGCCAGGCCGGCGCGCACGGGGCCTTGGCCTGGCAGGCCGGTAACTGACATCAGGCCGCCCATGCCTTGAATGATCTGGTCGAAGCCGGGGCGCGATGCGTAAGGCCCGCTTTGGCCAAAGCCGGAAATACTGGCCAGAATGATGCGGGGGTTGATGGCCGACAGGGCCTCGTAGTCTAGCCCCAGCCGGTTTTTTACATCGGGCCGCCAGTTCTCGACCAGGACATCGGCCTGTTTTACCAGCTTTTCCAGTATGGCCTTGCCTTCGGGTTTCTTCAGGTTCAGTGTGAGTGATCGCTTGTTGCGATTCAGGTTCTGGAAGTCGCCGCTCCAGCGGTCGGCGGCAAACATAGCCTCGTTCGGGTCGACTCCCTTCGGGGGCTCGATACGGATAACGTCGGCGCCGAAGTCGGCGAGCATGCGAACACATGTCGGGCCGGCCCGCACCCGCGACAGATCAAGTACTCGAAATGGGCGTAATGCTTCGGAAGCGTGGATACTGGGCATACAGTCTCTCAGTAAGAAGGGTTGGTTTGTAGCGCCGGGGGAAAGGCAATGAAGCCTTTATTCCCAAAGCGCGTTGTTTCGGCATGATGGGCCAGAGCGAGTAACAGCCGCTCGTTGTTGGGGCGGGCAATAGCCTGGATGGATACCGGGCGCCCTGATCTGTCGTGCCCGACAGGAAACACAATCGCAGGCAGGCCCAGGTAGTTCACAAACGACATCCAGGCAAACAGGCCCAGCAACAGTTTGGGTTGGAATGCCGGGCTGTTGGTATCGACCTGAGAAGCATCGGGCACCCCCTGCGGAAGTGCGGGCGTGATCAGCAGATCGTTGTCTTTAAGATAGCGTTGAATAAATAGCTGGCGGGCCGCAGTGCGATGGTGAAACGCCATGGCATACCATGCCGCTGGCAACGCTGCACCGGGCAGCGCGGTTGCCCGGGTCAGTGCGGACAAGGGTTCGGCATTGCGCAGAGCCTCGTAGTGAGTTGCCGCCGCTTCAGCGTGCATGACAATGCTTGCCTGCTGCATCAGGTCGGGAAGCTCGCGGATCGACACGTCGCGTCGTTGCGACAAATGCCGATCCAGCCCGGCAAGATAGTCGTCAATCAGGACTTGCTGGCGGGTATCGGCAGAGTACTGACCGTTGGGGTGTTGAAAACAACAGGCCGCACGAAGGGAGGCCGGCAGTTGAAGGTCGTGGTCCAGATCACGATACCAGCCGGAAAGAGGCAGCTCCGACGAGACGAGTTTGACGTCGCCCAGAATTTGCCGTCGCTTGCCGTAAGGAAGGCTGCCTGCAAGCAATTGCAGGGCGTCGCGGGCCGACCGTGCCAATACACCAACGCTGTCCAGCGACGGCGCAAGCGGGTGGCAGCCGCTTGTCGATAGCAGGGCATGGGTGGGCTTTAGCCCAAGGATTCCGCAGGTGGCTGCGGGAACCCGAACCGACCCGGCCGTGTCGGTTCCCAGGGAGCCATAGGCCAAGCCTGCGGCGACGGCAACTCCCGAGCCGCTCGACGATCCACCCACCATGGCGTTTGGGTACAACGGGTTGCGCAGTGGCTCAATGTTGGGGTTCTCGGCCGTGATACCGCTGGCAAACTCCGCCATGGCTGTCATTGCCAGAGTGGTTGCTCCCAGTGACCCAAGCCGTTTGACAGGTGGGCTGGGTACCTTTGCCAGACGAATGGGTGTTTGTGGATGCGCCCCGCATTGTGGCAGCCGGCCTCCAACGACAAAGATGTCTTTGTGGGCCACCCCAATGCCGGCCAGCGGGGCGTTGGCATCCGGTAGCGTGGCCGGTGCGTCGAAGACGGTGACTATGCTGTTCCAGTGTTCTTTGCCGCCTTCCAGACGTTGCCATTGGTATGCCAGGGCGTCGCGGACGGACCAGCGTTTGGCGACAATCTGTCGTCGCAGCTCAACCAGCGTTCCAGGTAGTTCGTGTGTCATGCGGCGTGGCTTTTATGCGCGGCGGGTTTGGGTGCCAGGCGTTCCAGTGTTTTTGCCAGCCCTTGCAGTTCGCGCGGCGATACCGCAATACCTTGCAATGCAAGCAGCGCCTCTAGGGTTTGCGGCAAGGCACCGATTTTGATTTCTGCATGTATATGCTTGTTTGAATTCATAAAACTGGTCTTAAATATTTTTAATTTATCTATTTATATACAAGTTTGGGGTGAATTACAATTTATTTAAGGTACACCAATGTTTTATATAATTGCGCCACCATGAAAACAAGCGAACGCATCCGGCAAACCATTGAGGACGACATTCGCTCGGGCAGCTTGCTGCCGGGCGATGTCATCGACGAAAACGAAATCGCACGGCGATTCAAGGTGTCACGCACCCCTGTCCGGGAGGCGTTGTTACAGCTTGAGGCTCAGAACATATTGATCAGCCAGCCGCGTCGAGGCATGGTGGTGGCCAAAATGGATGTTCGCCAGCTATTGGCGATCTGGGAGCTGTTGTGCGAGCTGGAGGGTGTCTGCGCACGGCTGGCATGCGAGCGCATGACCCAAGAGGAAGTCGATCAGCTGGCAAAAGTGCATGCCGACGCCTATGCCATTGTTGAAAAAGAAGATCTCGACGGCTGGCGCCCGGCCAACCACGCGTTTCACGATGTGCTTTACCAAGGCAGCCGCAACCCCTATTTGCGGCAGGAAATATTGCGTTTGCGTGCACGTACCGGAGCCTACATTCGCCATGCGTTCAGCGCCCTGGGGCGCGTTCATTCATCGTATGCCCAGCACGGCGAAATTCTTCAGGCTATTCAGTTGCGCGATCCGAAGCTGACCCACGAAAAAATGATGAAGCACATTAGCCTTGATCAGGGCGCACGCGGGCTGACCGATTTCATCATCAACCTGCCCAGCTCGTTAATTAATTCGTAGCCCGCGCCAGTGGGTATGCCGCAGTCGGTGGCGTTTGCGCGCCGGTTGGGTGCCCGGAGCGGCGTAAGCGGGCCGGCTTACCGGATGGTGGGGGCGGTGGTGTAACGCCTGCCGTGCCGGCTCGCCGGCCGACACCCCACTATCGGCGGATACCGGCGGCGGGGCCGCCGACGTATTTAATGGTTTCATGGCGGTGTCAGCGTCGTTGTCGGTGCGGGTGACGTCGGTGGGTGACGCCCAGGTCAGTACCGCAAACAACACAGCCACCCAGAAAACCAGTGACAGTGCCACGGCCAGTGTGCCATTCAGGCTGCTGTAACCTTGTGCGGCGGACGCGTGCAGGTTCAGGGCCGGCGCCACGTAGGGTACATTGCCCAAGCCCTCGACCACCAGATTGCCCGGCAAGCGGTAGATGAACTTGGCGAATTCCCAAAGTTCCCACAGGCTGATCGAGCCGTTGGCGTTGACGTCAATAACGTAGTTCAGTGAACGTATGGCCATGATGCAACCTCCTGAAGAGACAAGCACGCTTTATGGTAGACCGACTTGTCGCTGGTTGCAATGCGGGCTGGTACTTGCGCCCGCACGTGGGCCCGCATGGGCTGACAGATTACGGCACCAGCCGCAGTTCGGAATCGCCCGAGCGCAGTGCCTGAAGGCGGGTAAGCAGGGTGGAAACCTGGGTAGTGTCGTAGATGTGCTTGCTGGTGACCGGGCCGCTGGCGCAGGCATCAAGCACCGGAGGAACATTGCTTCCTTGCGCATGAAGGACGTAAATAGTGATGTCTTGCGCTTTTATTGCGTTGCAAAGTTGCAGGGTATAAGTGTCAATATCCGTCCAGCCGGTGGTGTCCAGGACATCGCCGGTTTGGTAGGGGTTGGCCATGGTTAGTGAGCTGACCGGATATTGCCACCCCTGGGTCGTGGCCGGCGATCCCGTTTGATCATGAATGCGAGAAAACGTCAGAGGGTTGGGGCAGTTGTTGCCCTTCGCGCAGCGTTGTGCAGAATAGGTAAGCGAAAACGAGAATGGAGTGGTCCACGGGGGTGCGGCAGTAGGGCCCGTGGACTGGCTCAGTTGGCTCCAGCCGGCGTTGGCGCTTTGTGACACCAGCACAATGGCGCGCGGGGCATCGGCCACGCTGTCCGGCAGGTGCTGGGTGCTCCAGCCGTTTCCACCGCGCCATGTGGGGTGCAGCATACGCCACGACCATAGCAGGCCTGCCGGCAACAGGGTGTGGTCGGTTATTCCGGCATTGGCGGTACGGTTAAGTACATTGTTTACAGTGCTTCGCTGGCCCCGCAGAAACTCCAGTTGCGTATTGGGTTGGCAGTGCCGGAACGGCAGGGCGCCGTACACCATAAAAAATGCTTCGCCGGTCAAGTTGCCGCCGCCGGTGGCAGTGGTGCCGAAATCGGCCCACAAGCCGCGACTGGGTAGGGCGTTGTTCAGGCCGGTGATGGCAATGGGTTGCTGACTGTTGCTTAAGGAAATATTTACCCACTCCCGGTTTTGCAATCCCTGAAGTTGAAGGTCGCCGCTGAACTGGCCTGTGAGTTTTTCACGTAGTGTGCGTGTCTGGGCACGAACGAACAAAGGCTGAAATTGCGCATTGGGGCTGAGCGGCGATGCCGTGGCCGGGGGGCCGTTCCACGAGGCCGGTTCAGCAATGCATCCATCCCATATCGTTTGCAGATAATTGTTGGGTGTGAGCCGTGTTTGCGCGGCGCTGCCCAGGGTTGTCCATTGTTGAACCCAGGGCAGGCCCTGCGAGCCCACATGCACTGTTTCGGCAAAAGGAACGACGCCCACGTAGGCGCCCGAGTTTCCGGTGTCGTTCAGCAATGCCTGGGTGATCTGCGCGGCGGCGGTTTGCAGCGCGCTGCCGGTGGCCGGTGACGTGTAGCTGTTGACGTCCAGCGCCATGACGATCTGAAGGTCCGAATTTCCCGCCGCCAAGACTTTGCTCTGCGCCACCAGGTCAAGCGACGTGGTTTTCAGGAATCCGGTGCTGATCAGGGGCAGTGTGCCGGTGGCACTCAGCTGAAGGGAGCCGTCGGATGTCTGCGCGGGCAGCTGCACCACGGGCTGGTTGCCCGTGATACTGCTGCCCAGATAGGCAGGAGGGAAATTGGCGCTGAAGAATGCCAGAGCGTCCTGAGTAACGGCGGAGTCATTGGCGCCACTAACGGCGCGCTGTCCCGCCGCCAGTGCGGCGCTATCCAGCGCGTTCTGCAGGCGTTCCTTGACAATGGCATAACGGATCAGATCGAAGGCGCCCAGCGAAATGCCGATGGTAAGCACGGCTGTCACCATGAACAGCGGGGCGACCACCCCGCGGTCGTTACCATGAAGACGCGCCGCCATGCGGGCGATCGATCGTAAACGGGACAGAAAATATCGATGACTCATGGCGGGCTGCCGGCGGAAATCAGGGTATGAAGATCCAGGTAGCGTGGCTTGAAGGCGGCACGGCTATACAGGGTGGATTGCCCGCCTAATTGTTCCCAGAAGCGCGAGCTCAGGGCAAATGGCGTGCTCTGGTACAGGGCTTCCACCATGACAACGCTCTCGCCGTCGTCCACCGGGCCGGGCAGGTCATTGGTATTGCCCACATTGCCGGTTGAAATCAACGCGTTTCCGAAATCGGCAGGCCATCCGCTGTTGGGCAGGATCTGCCACGCACCGTTCTGGGCGACATAGGTGGTAATGCGCAGGCGTCCGTTCGCCTGAAAGTTCAAGGGACGAAACAGATCGGCGGCCACTGCTCCGTAGACACATATGTCGTTGGCTACCGGGCAGTCGGGGCTGTCGCGATACAGTTCCCGTTGGGTACCCACACTGTGGGCAACGCTGTAGGCGGCCCGATCAAGCAGCGATTTCACCCGAAAATGCTGGTAGAGCTCAATCGCGCCTACGATAAAGAACACGAATACCGGCAGAAGCAGCGCGGCTTCCAGGCCGGCCGTACCCTGTGTGTTCGCAGCCAGATGGCGGGGTCGGGTTCGGCTCATGGTTCAGGGCTCGTTCTGAATGATGATTGTACGTTCGAAACGCAGCACGTCGATACCCAGCCAGTGCAATACACCCGAAAACCCGGTTCGGCTGAATCCAAGCCGGTAAACGACAAGGTCGCCGCGTTCGCCGGTATTGCAGGCGGGAATGTAGTTTTCGTCATCGGGTGGCGCAGGCGTGTAGTTGCCGGGCGAGTACACGCTGACATCCACCAGCAGATTGCCCGGATCGTAAACCCACCGGCTCATGCCCTGCTGCAACGCCTGCCGCACGGCCGTGTTGCAATCGTCATCGGAAAAGCCTCCCAACTGGCCCTGACGGGAAATAACGGCCGCAGTGCGTGCCAGCGTGGCATCGGCCATCATGGCAATACCCATTTCTATCGAGAAAAAAAGCACAAGAAACACCAGGGGTGATACCAGCGCAAACTCAAGTGCCGTCACCCCGCGTGATCCGTGTCGTTGGCGTCGGGCGCTTGCTCGGGCTGCCGTCACGGTGTTTCCCGTAAACCCATCCGGCGGCGCACTTCACGGTAGAACGTCAGGTTGTCCTCGACCGTGGCGCGCGGCATGTCGCCCAGCAAGATGGTTTCGGCGGCATCCTCGCGGCCCATCAGGGCATACGCCAGCGCCAGGTTCTGCCTACCCTGGGGCAAGGCGGACGGAACACCAACCACATCCAGCAATACATTCACCGCTTCGCGGGGCTTGCCGCTGAGCGACAGCGACAGCCCCAGGTTGCTGCGCAGGGCCGGGTTGTCGGGGTGTTTGGCCAGGCCGTCACGATAAATGCGCTGGGCCTGTGCGTGGTCGCCGGCCAGATCATAGGTAACCCCCATGCCGGCCATTGCCAGCGGATTGTCAGGCCAGGCCTGCAGCGCCTGCTGGTAGCGCAGGCGTGCGTCGTCCAGCTTGCGTTGCCGCACGTCCATGCGCGCCAGGCCCAACAGGGCGTCCAGCTGGTTGCCGTCGCGTTCCAGTGCTGCCTGATAGGCCTGCCGGGCTTGCGAAATATCGCCCGACAGGTACAGAGCATTGCCAAAACCAATCCAGCCATCCAGGTTGTCGGGATACGCGGCCGTAATTCGCTGGAAAAGAGAAAGCGCAACTTCCAGGTCGCCGCTGGCCATCGCGCTGTTGGCTATGCGCAATTCGCCGGCGGCAATGGCGGCGCTGTCCATGGCGGTGGTAACAGGCTGCACCTTGACTTCGCGCATGGGCGAGCAGGCCGCCAACAGCGTGCAGCAGGCAATGATGCCAAGTCGTCGTATCATCGGCTGGCTCCAAAACTGCCGAAAGTATCCATCAGGCCCAGAAAGGCGGGCCCGGCGGCTATCAGCAAAACGGTCGGTAAAATGAACAGCATCATGGGCAGGGTGATTTTTGTGGCGAGTTTGGCGGCGGCTTCTTCGGTACGCAGCATGCGTGTGGTACGTTCCGATTTTGCCAGTACGCGCAGCGCATCGCCCACGGGGGTACCAAACTGTCGTGACTGAATCAGTGTAGAGGCCAGGCTTCGAACCGAATCCAGGCCTATCCGTTCGGCCATGTCGTGAAGGGCTTGCGCCGCATCGCCGTTCAGCTGAAGCTGGCCGGCGGTCAGGGCGAACTCCTGGGCCACCTCGGGTGCCAGCAGCTCCATTTCCTGCGCCACACGGTGTATGGCGGCGTGCAGCCCCAGGCCGGCTCCGGTGCACAGCACCATTAAATCGAGGGCGTCGGGGAATTGCCGTGCAATGGTTTCCTGACGCCGGGCCACCAGCTTGTCGAGCACAATACGGGGCATCAACAAGCCCAGGTACGCCGCGACCAGCAGGCTCAGGCCGCGGTAAAGCGGTTCGTTGTCCAGATGCGGCCAGGCCAGAACCGTGGTCAGAAAAACAAACAGTAGGGCACTGGCAGCCGATGTTCCCATCAGAATCGCCAGTGCGCCGCCCTGACGAAAACCTGCGGCCACAAGCTTGCGATGCATTTCACGGCGTTGAGCCGTGTTGAACAAGGGGGCAATCCGGCCCAGCGCATGTAACAGGCCGACCGTGCGTGCCAGCACAGAGGGTTCGCCTTCCGGGCGCGAGTCGGCATCCGGCCCTTTCACCACTTTTTCAAGCCGGCGACGCATGCGCGCCCGCACCCCCAGTTCCGATTGAAGGTACAACGCCAGGCTGAGCAGTCCCAGCAGCAGAACGATCAGGTTCAGTGAGTCCAGAAGTGTCAGGGGCATGGTCAGGTTCCCAGCCTGGACAGGCGATTCACGGCGACGATGCCGATCAGCATCATGATGCCGGCAATGCCCAGAATATCGTTACCCGCTTCGGTAGTGAACAGCACGCTGATATAGTCGGGGCTGGCAAACCACATGATCGCCATGATCATGAGCGGAATAATGCTGAGCATCTTGGCGGTCAGTCGCCCTTCGGCCGTCAGGGCACGTGCCTTCATGCGCAATTCCCGGCGGCCGCGTATCACCGTTGCCAGGTTCGACAGCGTGTCGGCCAGCGAGCCGCCGGTCTCGCGTTGCAGTAACAGGCAAACCGCCAGAAACGAAAAATCCGGAAGGCGGATGCGCAGTTCGGCTTCATCGAGCACCAGGGCCAGATCATTACCCAGTTGCAGGCTGTGCCCTATGCGCTGAAACTCCGGACCAATAGGCCAGGCAAAGACCTCGCCGACATTGCTCAGCGATCGCGTGATGGGCACACCGGCCTGGCTGGCCCGGGTGATGGTGTCCAGCACGTCGGGCATGAGCGCCAGAAAAGCCTCCTGAAAACGTTGAACCTGCCAGCGGTAAATATAAATGGCTCCGGTAACGGGGGCCGTAACAACCAGTGCAAGCTCGATCCAGAGCGGAAACGAAACAAAACGCCACACCACGGCGGCGGTTACCGCAAACAGCGAGGGAACCGCAATGACCGCGATATAAAGCGCTTTGCGCCCGCCCACGGCTTCCAGGCGGGCAATGTAGGGGCCCAGTATGCCCAGCGACTCACGCAGTTTGCGTTTGCGTTGCTCACGTTCGGCCCGGTTGGTGTCGCTTGCATCACGCGTGCTTATCCGTCCCATGACCTCGCGCACGGTTGTCGTCAGCCGTTTGCGCAGCCGATCACGCGGGGATTCGTACATAAGGCGCACGGCGAAAAAAGCAAACCCGCCCACCATCAGCACAGTCAGAAAGGCAAAAACGGCCAAACGATCGTCGGGGCTCATGGTTTGGTCGCCTCCAGCAACTGGGTTTCCAGACCAAAATAACGTGCGCGCTCGGAAAATGCCGGGCGCAAGCCGGTAGACTCATACGCTCCGGTGACATTCGAACCGTAGGAAACCGGGTCAAAACTGAAATGGAACAGTTCCTGGGTGACGATGACGTCACCTTCCATACCGACTATTTCCGTGATGCTGGTTACCCGCCGGGCACCGTCGCGCATACGTTCCACCTGAACGACAAGTTGCACCGCACTGGCTATCTGGCGCCGTATGGAATAAAGGGGCAGATTGCCGTTGGCCATCATGACCATGCTTTCCAGGCGTATCAGGGCGTCGCGTGGCGTGTTCGCGTGCAGTGTCGTCATGGAGCCGTCGTGGCCGGTGTTCATGGCTTGAAGCACGTCGAAGGCTTCGGCACCCCGTGTTTCTCCCAGAATGATGCGATCGGGGCGCATGCGCAGGGCATTGCGTACCAGGTCGCCCTGGGTGACCGCATTCCTGCCCTCGATGTTCGGCGGGCGCGTTTCCATGCGCACAACGTGAGGCTGCTGCAGTTGCAGTTCGGCGGCATCTTCCACGGTCACAATACGTTCGGCGGCGTCTATGTAATGCGAAAGTGCATTCAACAGGGTGGTTTTGCCCGAGCCCGTGCCGCCGGAAATCACGATGTTCAGTCGTGACGCCGCCGCGATCTGCAGAACCCGTGCCATGGCAAGCGACATGCTGCCCTGGCTGGCCAGCCGGGGCAGGGTCAGGTTGCGTCGCGAAAACTTGCGTATGGACAGCACCACGCCGTCCAGCGCCAGCGGTGGAATGACCACGTTCACCCGGCTGCCGTCGGCCAGCCGCGCATCGACCATGGGGCTGCTTTCGTCCACCCGCCGTCCGACCGATGCCGCAATGCGTTGCGCCACATTCAGCAGGTGGGCATTATCGCGAAACTTCAGCGTGGTGAGCTCCAGACGGCCTCGACGTTCCACATAGACGTGATCGGGTCCGTTGACCATGATGTCGGAGACGGTTTCGTCTTTCAGCAACGGCTCGATGGGGCCGACGCCGAACATATCGTTCAGAATCTCGTCGGTCATCTGGGTTTGTTCGCTCTGCGTGATAGGCAGGCGGTCGCGAAGTGCCAATTCGGCGATCAGGCGCTCAATATCTTCACGCAGGTGCTGGCGTGACTGGGTAATGGCCGACGACACATTCAGGCTGGAAAATACATACTGACGGGCGGCTTCATAGTGTTCCGAGCGAATCAAGGTGCGGGCATCGGCCCGCACTCGTGCACTGCGCGCCGGTGCGGCGGAGGCCAGATCGGGAAGTGCCGCCCCCTGCGGCTCTGGAGCCTGTGGCTCTGGTTCAGGCATGCTGCTGGGCAGGGAGGGCGTGGCGTCTGATGCGGAGGGCTTCGACGCGCCGGATCCCGGTTTCTTGCGCCCAAACATTATGAGCGCTTCCGCAACAGGCGGCTGAGCCACGAGCCGTTATTGACATTGCCTACCGCCTCACCGGTGAGCAGGCGGGCCAGGCGGGCCACTGCCTGGCGCATGGCACTGTCTTTGGCCAGCGGTTCGCCCAGATTTTCCGCCAGTGACGGAAACTTTCCGTCGTAAGGGATATCCAGCGATACCGGGTGGTCGACCGCTTGGGAAAATTCTTGCGTGCTGACATGGCTGGACGCAGGAAACCGGGTTGAATTCAGCACCAGATGCAGCACGGGTGCCTGCATGTGGCCTTTCAAATGGGCGTCCAGCTGTGTCATGACGCGGCCGGAATGAATCGAGTGATCCGAGACTATGCATGCCATGCTGGCGACCGAAAACACCTCGTTGGCCACCATGCCGCCGGCATCGGGAAGGTCAACGACCAGGTAATGGAAATGCTGGGACAGCAGCTCCATCAGCCGGGCGATGGCGCCCGGTGCGGCATGGAATTCGTCTTCATAACTGTGGTTGAACGCCAGAACGAACAGTCGGTGATCTTTCGTTGTGAGTACGCGTTCAAGAAACTGGGGGTCCAGCGCCTCGATGTTGTTCAGTGCTTCAGACATGGCATGGTTGCTGGGCAAACCGAGCAGCGTTGTTCCTGCGCCACCGTAGTAATCCATGTCCAGATACACGACGCGTCGCAGTCCGCCGCCGGCGGTCAGTTCCCGCGCCAGGTGGGCGGCGATCGTGGTAACGCCCACGCCCCCCCGGGTACCGGCTACGGCGATCACTTTGCCGCTGCGCGACTGGCGCACGGAGAAGTCGTCCTTCTCGTCGAGCCACAGGCGCAGCGCATCGGTGGTGATAGGTTTGTAGCGATAGTCGGCAATGCCGGCCTGAAGCAGCAGGCGGTAAAGCGTGACGTCGTTGCGGTCTCCAACGGTATACACCTGTACCGACGGATCGCAGGCATCGGCCAACCGGTCAAGCGCGTCGAGTGGTTTCGTCAGCCCCGAAATATCGATGATCATGCGTTGGGGCGGCGTATCGACCTTGCCCAGGTGAGCAATGATGTCGTCGATACCCCCCACGTCGATGTAAGCGTCGGAAATATCCAGTTGCTGCAACGCCTGTTCAACTTGCTGGCGGCCGGCCGTGTCGGCCATGAAAATTACCAGACCGGCGTTGCGTGCCGGGTCGTTGCGCTTCTTGCTGTCAAAGGCATCCAGTACACCCATTGTGCCGTTCCTGCTTAGTGATCGCGTTAGTTAGAGGTAACGCCCACATCGGTGGTGGACGTTCCGCGCAGTTCGGTAACCTGACCCTCGCGATAGCGTTGGGCGGCACCTGCGGCGGTATCCGCCGATTGGCCGGCGTAGGGTTTGGGATGGGTCAGATCGTTAGGCCGTGCAACCTGGTTGGCCAGGTTGGTGTAGGTTGCACAACCAAAGGCTATGGCCGGCCGCCGGTCTTCGGGCTTGTCCAGCCGCGACGCCTCCAGCAGCGGGGTGCAGTCCGGCGGCACGGCACGAAAGCCTGACGCATCTTGCGTAACCGTGATGATGCCGGGGTTGGGTAATGCCACATTCTCTTTGTTGGGGAATGCACACCCGCCCAATGCCATACCCAGCCCCAGCAACGTGGCGGTGCGGACAGCGGTCTTCAGTGATGTCATAGGTAATCCCCCGGAACGGAATCGGCGTGGCGGTTAATAAACGAAGCCGGCGGCGCCGGTCAGGCGAGGCACCTGGCCCGACAGCGGATCAAGCCCCACTTTTTCCTTCAGAATATGTTCGATGTCGGTGCTTGGGCGCATGCTTTCCAGCGGGCTGGCCAGCTGGCTGCTGTCGGTGGGTTTCACCAGGTAGGGCGTGACAATGACAACAAGCTCGCTTTTGTTGTTCTGGTAGTCTGACGATGAAAAGAGTCGGCCCAGTACCGGCACTTGCCCCAACCCCGGGATTTGCGAAGAAATATCTCGCATATTGTTTTGCAGCAAACCGCCAATGGCAAAGCTCTGGCCGCTGGCCATTTCCACGGTGGTTTCAACCCGGCGCACCGCCAGACCCGGAATGGCCATGCCTTCCATGACAATGCTGCTGTTCGGATCGATTTCACTGATCTCCGGGCGAACCTTGATGCTGATCCGGTCGTCGGACAGCACCGTGGGCGTGAAATCTAGGGCAACTCCGAACGGCTTGAATTCGACGGTGATGCTGTTGTTCTCGTCTTGCTTGACCGGAATGGGAAACTCGCCGCCGGCCAGAAAGCTGGCAGTCTCGCCGGACACAGCCGTCAGGTTGGGTTCAGCCAGAATGCTGATCAGGCCTTCTCTGTCCAGAACGTCGATCATGGCCTGAATGGACCGGCCGTCTTTGGCGTAACCGCCCAGGAAAGAGTAGCCGCCGTTCTGTGCCGCACTGTAGGTTCCGGTGGAGCTGAAGGCCATGGCTGCCGCCCCTTGGGCGAAGGAGCCGGTGATATTCTGGAAGGCGCGGCCGCTGATCACGCCGGCAAAAAAGTTGCCCGGCGTTGCAATGGCAGACCAGTTGATCCCCAGTTGCTGGGTGACTTCCCGGGAAACCTCGGTAACGCGCACCCTTAAATACACCTGCGTGGGGCTGCTGAGCGCCATGCGGTTGATCAGCTCTTCGGTTTCGCCCAGATAGGCCTTGACCGTGCGCAAAATGGCATCGACGGTTTGGCTGTCGGGGACGGCTCCGCTGATCATCAACGACCCGGGTGCCGATTCCAGTGAAATACGCAAGCCGGGAAACCGCTGGCGCAGCACTTGGGTAATTTCACCGGTGGGGTGGCGTACTTGCACGTTCTGCTGAATGATCGTGTTGCCGGCGTCGTCCAGCACATACAGTGTGGTTTGGCCTGCCTTCTTGCCCATGATCAGCACAGCGTTCTGCGAGGGCACCTGAATATCGGCCACGGCCGGATCGGCCACGAACACGGTTTTTGCCGACCCCTGAAAGCGAATCAGCCGCCCTTCGCCCACGGCCAGGGGGGTTGCCGTTGCAACCGATACCCCGCCCAGGGCGAGCACGGCAACCGCCGCTATATTGGTAAGGTGTCTTGTCATGGTTTACCTGTTACGCCGCTAAAAGCTCAAGCCACCGACACCTGCCGGGGCCCCGATGGGGCCCGACGCACTTGGCGAGGAAATGGCTTGACCTGCCGAGTTTAGCGGTTGTGTCGCCTGTTGGGAGCCCCGGAACACAGTGATTTCCCGGGGTTGTTGCGTCATGGACAAGGGGGCCGGTGGCGCAGGAGCGTCGTTATCGGCGGCGGCTTTGGCGGCGGCCTGTGCTTGTGCGGCTTTTTCCGCATCGCTGATGGCCCGTGAAATATCACCGGCCCATAGCGGGCCGGTGTCGTTGCCCGACTGCTCCTGCCAACCCACGACATTGCCGGTTTCCTGGTCACGGTCGGCATTCCGGTCGGTAATGGCAAAACTGCGAAGCGCCAACGTAACAGTGCCCAGCCGCTGTGCAATGGCAACAGCTTCGGCGGCACGGGGGCGAACTTCAACGGTGATGGTGCGCGCCGTGGATGCGCGGCCGTCTTCCCGGTTCCCCTGCGAGTCAATCGCCTGGCGAAACACCGAGCCCACGGCAATAACCCGAGCCTTCTGCACAATGGTTTCACTAACTACGGCCTGCGCTTTGCTGGGGAGCGATAACCCGGCAAACGGGCCGGAGCCGGATGAGCTGGAGCCCCCCTGCACCAGAATCATGTCAACATAATCGCCGGGCTGGATCAGGCCGGCATTGCCCGATACGTTGTCCACCGAGACAGATACGGCACGCATGCCCGGTTTCAGAACCGCCGAAAGGAAGCCTGGGGCGTCAGGACGGATAACATCGCGTTCAAGAATGGGAGTACCCGCCCGCATGGCGCGACGGATCATCACGCCGGTGACGTCGGTAGGGGCATTGCCTTGCACAATCGCCCCCGAGGGCGCATCGAGCCGGTTCACGGTTTTCCAGTCCAGGTCTTCGTTGCGCAATAACAGCCCGGCCGGAAGATCGTCGGCCGCCACCCGGATCTGGACGGTGTTTTCAGGGGTGGGGGCCTTGCGCACATGGCTTACGTACAGCGAGCGCACCGCCAGAGCAACCAGCGCCGCGCCAAGAAACAACAGGGCCAGTTTTAGCGGCGTGGACATAAGCCAGTTCCTTTGCTGAGTAGCGCCATGTGAAACAAAGACGACATACCGCTATGGTATAGAAAAATACAAAACATAAACGCCGGCCACTGAAAGGGCGACACCGTAGGGAACACCCCGGCGAGCGTCAAGCCGCCGCAGGCATGGCGACAGCGGAGTGAGCCATTGTCGTTGCAGGAAAAAGCGTGCCATCAGCCCCGCCACGGCCAGCACCCCGCCCGCAAGCGTGGTGATCACAATGGCCGGCAAAGCCAATATGGGCCCGGCCCACAGCATCAGGGCCGTGAAAAGCTTCACGTCGCCACCGCCCATCCAGCCCAGGGCAAAAAATACCGTAGTAACGACAAAGGTCAGGACGGCAATGGCCGCATGCCAACCCACGTCTGTCCACCCCATCGGGCTTAGCGCCGCATGCACCAGAAACAGAAAGCCAAAGACGCCTACCCAGACATTGGGCAGACGTCTTTGGTTCAGGTCGTGCCAGGCCAATCGAGCAAGTACGAACACCCCCAGGATCGTTATCAACAGATCAACATGCACCGTGTACGATGAGGTCAGACTATCGAACGAACCCGGGATCTACGTGTCAACGTTTATGGTGTTGTAGCAGTGCTAGCGCCAGTTATCGCAGTCTCTGCGTTGGTGAAAATGGTGCCCAGATCGGCGCTTCCAATGAACGCGACAACTGCTGCAAGAATCACTGCCGCCAAAATCGCATATTCAATCGCGCTGACGCCGCGATCGTCACGACGCAAAGAAGAAAGAAGTTTACGCATATATCCCCCAATGGGTAGAAGAAGAACAATAAGCCCCGAATGGCCCGAAACCTCGATGTAAGGTTAACATCGTTCAGCTAGTTTTAAGCCGATAAGGTAATTGTAGCAATTCAGCCTGCCACTTTTAACGTTTATATCGCCAAATTATTGATCTAGATTAAACCTATAACCAAAATGGTGCATCGAAACAACACAGTATTCTTGCGCCCGTGTTGTTTTTTTGTTTTCTATGCAAGTTGCGATGTTTTTGTCGATTTTAGGCTCATTTTTCCTATAGTTCGATCATGTGCGGCATTTAGGGCGAATCGGGTTTTTCAGAACAAACTGACATATTGCGGTCATTTATCTATGAGAAGATTCAACAATGTAATCGATTACATTACTATTCACCCTGGGTGAAGAAATGAATTTCAACAGGCTTAATCGGAGAAGCTCATGAAGAAAATAGTTCGTATGCTGGGTATTGTTCTGGCCTTGGGGTGTGCGGCCCCGGCGGGCGCGCAGGCGGCGTTCCCGGAAAAACCCGTCACCATCATTGTGCCGTTTGCCAACGGCGGGGGCGTCGATATTCTGACGCGCAAACTGGCCCAATCCATGGGTGAGCGCCTGGGGCAAACGGTTATTATCCAGAACCTGACCGGGGCGGGCGGCAATGTGGGTGTGGTGGAAGCTGCCAAGGCCGCGCCCGACGGCTATACGCTGGTTATGGCCACCACCGGCACACATACCATCAACCCGGCGGTCTACGCAAAAATGCCTTTTGACGCCAACAAGGATTTCGCGCCCATTACCACGGTGGCCTCGGTGCCCAACCTGCTGGTGGTCAACGCTCGCCTGCCGGTGAACTCGCTGACCGAGCTGGTTGCGCTGGCGCAGGCGAATCCGGGCAAGTACAGTTTTGCCTCGTTCGGCAATGGCACGTCGAACCATTTGTCAGGCGAATTGCTCAAGCAACTGGCCGGCATAGACGTGCTGCACGTGCCCTATAAAAGTGCCACCCAGGCGGTCACCGACCTTATTGCCGGCCATGTGGATTTTGCATTTGTGAATACGCCGTTATCCTTACCGCATGTAGAGTCTGGTGCGCTGAAGGCCTTTGCGGTAACCACGGGCGTGCGCTCCCAGGCGACCCCCCAGTTTCCGTCCATGCAGGAAGCCGGTTTGCCCGGTTTTGTGGTTGAATCCTGGTACGGGCTGATGGCGCCGGCCGGTACGCCCGACGCGGTCGTTCAAACGCTGTATGACGCCACGGTGGCGAGCCTGGCAGAGCCCGATGTAACAACGTTCTTCAACCAGAAGGGGGCCGATGTCGTCACGCTGGAGCCCAAGGCCTTCAAGCAGGCGCTGGTGCAGGAACAGCAGCGCTGGGCCGACATTGTCGAAAAATCCGGCGCTCGTATCGATTAAATGGAAGTCCGCCGATGAACCGCGTGAAACAACCCAATATTCTGTTTATCATGGCTGACCAGATGGCGGCAGCTCCCTTGCCCATGTATGGTGGCAAGGTGGTTCAGGCGCCGCATTTGCAATCGCTGGCCGGCCAGGGCGTGGTGTTTGACAATGCGTACTGCAACTCACCCATTTGCGCGCCATCGCGGTTTTCCATGCTTAGCTCACGGTTACCCACGCGCATCGGCGCTTTCGACAATGCCAGCGAGTTTCCGGCGTCGGTGCCCACGCTGGCCCACTATCTGTGTGATGCGGGGTATCACACCGCACTGGTGGGGAAAATGCATTTCATCGGTCCGGATCAGCTGCATGGCTACGAGGAGCGACTGGTCACCGATATCTATCCGGCCGATTTCTCCTGGACGCCGAACTGGCTGGCCGGGCCGGCCGACAAACCGTCGGGTATCAATCTGCGCAATGTTACGCAGGCGGGGCAGTGCGTACGCAGTTTGCAGCTGGACTACGACGACGAGGTCGCTTTTTTCGCCCGGCAGAAGCTGTATGATCTGGCCCGACGCGACAACGAGCGTCCGTTTTTTCTTACCGTATCGTTCAGTCACCCCCATCCGCCGTTCACCATTACGGCCGACTACTGGAACCGCTATGCGCACGATGCCATCGATATGCCGCTGGTTCCCCCCATTCCGGTTCATCAGCGCGACGCCCTCAGCCAGTGGTTGCATGTATCGCATGGCGCAGACACCACGCCGATCACTGCCGACCAGGTGCGCAACGCCCGTCATGCCTACTACGGCATGATCTCGTACATTGATGACCAGATCGGAATGTTGCTCGACACGCTGCAGGACTGTGACCTGGCCGAGAACACCGTCGTGGTGTTCACCGCCGATCACGGCGAGATGCTCGGTGAGCGGGGCATGTGGTACAAGCAGAACTTTTTTGAACCTTCGGTGCGGGTACCCTTGTTGATACGCGGCGCATGCGATAGCCGGGTGCCTGCCGGAAAGCGGGTGAGCCAGCCGGTGGCGCTGGTTGATCTTATGCCCACTTTGCTGGCTCTGGCAGGCGGCGAGCCTGAATACGTCGACCCCATCGATGGCCGGTCTTTGCTTGAACTGCTGCGCAACGAAGAAACCGGCGCCGGGTCTTGCCCTGTTATTTCCGAGTACACCGATATGGGTGTCATCGCGCCTGCACGCATGGCGCGCGACGGAGTGTATAAACTCATATACACCCATGGCTATCCCTTGCAGCTTTATCACCTGGAAACCGATCCACAGGAAATGCGAAATCTGGCCAACGACCCAGCCCATGATAATGCCAGGCAGCGTCTGCTGCAGGTGGTGTTGCATCACTGGAATCCCGATGCGCTGTATCAGGACATTCTGGCCAGCCAGAAGCGTCGTTTGTTCCTCAAGCGAGTGGCGGCCGCCTCTGGGCGTTTCCCTGACTGGAGCTATCAGGCGGATCGCGACGATACGCGACGCTTTGTTCGGGCGAACGGCGCCGCCGGGGCCAAGGCAAAGGCGCGATTTCCTTTTGTGCCCTCCGACACCGGATCATGAACATTCAGGATGTCGCCCGGCGTGCCGGGGTGTCTACCGCCACGGTGTCGCGCGCGTTTGGCGCGCCCGATAAAGTGTCGCCCGAAACGCGCGAACGGGTGGAGCGCGCGGCCCGTGATCTGGGCTATATACCCAACAGCTCCGCGCGGGTGTTGCGCACGCGGCGCAGCCATGTGGTGGGCGTGGTGCTCCCCACCTTGCTGAATCCTGTATTTGCCGAATGTCTCGATGGTATCGCTCCGGCAGCACAGGCGCACGGTTACGCGATTTTGCCTGTAACGACCGACTATCGCATTGAAAAAGAGGAAGAAGCAGTCAGCCGGCTGATCGCTTCGAACGTCGAAGGGTTGGTTATGGTGGTATCCAATCCTGCGCAGTCCCGGGCCCTGGATCTTGCGCGTACGCACGGCGTGCCCTATGTGCTGGTCTATAACCGGCATACGCAGCACCCTTGTGTAACGGTTGACAACGAGGCGGCTGTGCGCGATGTGGTGAAGCGTCTTGTGCGAAGCGGCCATCGCCGTATTGCGATGGTAGCCGGCCAGTTGGTCGCGTCCGACCGCGCCCAGCAGCGTTATCGGGGCTATCTTGCCGCGCTTGGCGATCACGGCCTGAAGGCGCCCGAGTTGATCGAGGTGCCATTCATGAGTGCCGCCATCGAGAAGGTTTCGCAGCATCTGCAGCGCAAACAGCGAGCGAGCGCCCTGATCTGCTCCAATGATTTGCTGGCATTGCGGTGTCTGCGCGCCGCCCACGAATGCGGTATTGCTGTGCCCGCGCAGCTGTCCGTGGTGGGGTTTGACGGCATTGCGCTGGGCCTGGACCTGACGCCGCAATTGACCACGATTGTCCAGCCTAATCGCGTACTGGGCGAACAGGCCGTCGACCTGCTCGCCGGCGCTATCAGCCGTGGGTTGCCGCTGGCGGGTCGGGACAGCCGAATTCTGGATTACACACTTCGGCAGGGCGAATCGGCCCGGCTGACGCTCGACTAGGAACCGATCATGATTACGTCGTTGGTACAACTTACCGATACCCATATACGTGAGCCCGGGCGAGTTGCCTATGGGCGCCTGGATACGGCGCCTTTTCTGGCCCGCGCCGTTCACGCCGTCAACACATTACGCCAGCAACCCGATGCCGTTGTGCTCACCGGCGATCTGACCGATTTTGGCCGGGCCGATGAGTATGCGCATTTGCGTGAGCTGCTGTCGCCCCTGAAGGTACCGTTTTATCTGCTACCAGGCAATCACGACAGCCGCGAGGGGCTGCGCGCGGCATTCCCGGATCATGCTTATCTGGGGCAAGGGCCTTTCGTGCAGTACTGGCTCGACATTGGCCCGCTGAGGCTGATTTCTCTGGATACGGTTGTGCCGCAGGAAAGTTATGGGGCGTTGTGCGACGATCGGCTGGCGTGGCTCGACAACGTGCTGATACAGAGCACCCACAAGCCGGTCGTGATTGCCATGCACCATCCGCCGTTTCGTACGCTGATCGGTCATATGGATGACATCGGCTTGTTGCATGGCGGTGTTGAACTAGAGGCGCTGGTGCGCCGTTTTCCAAATATCGAGCGCATCATTTGCGGGCATCTGCACCGACCGATCGACGTGCGCTTTGGTGGTACGGTAGCGGCGACCGCGCCGGCACCGGCACATCAGGTCACGTTGAATCTGGCGCCCGATGCGTCATCCGACTGGATGCTGGAGCCGCCGGCGTTTCGTATTCACGCCTGGGATGACGTGGCAGCTCGCCTGGTGACGCATACGGCCGCCATCGGCCAGTTTGACGGCCCTTACCCCTTTCACGAAAACGGCTCATTGATCGACTGACCGGCGCGTGGCGGGCGGCTGAATGGTTACCCACGGGTCTTTGTGTGGCTACCCTTTGAAACCACCTTGATCTAGAAAGGCGGCTTCTTCCGGTGTGGTGTCGCGCCCCAGTACGGCATTGCGATGCGGGAAGCGGCCAAAGCGCCGGATGATGTCCAGGTGGATCTCGGCAAACGTCAGTGTGCTGCCGCCCAGTGGCCGGCACAACCGAACGGCAAGCTCCTGGTCAGCCAGATTTTCGGAGTGCTCAAAAGGAAGAATCAGGAAGACTTTCAGATCGTGGTCGATGTGGTCGTGATGGCCGGCGGCCAGCGCCTTGCGGGCAAAATACAGGGCCAGGGAGTCTGTGGCGAACATGTGTGCCGTGTCGCGGAATGCATTGCGTGGAAACTGGTCCAGCAAAAGCAATAAGGCCAGGCTGCCCTCGGCGGTGTCCGACCAGCCGTCAAGTTCGCGGCGAGCCGCCGCCATGTGCGATTCAAGGAAGCCGGCCCTGAATGCAGTGTCGAAATCGGTGTTTTTTGCAAACCACATTTCCGGTCCGGCGGCTTTCCAGAACTGGATGACAGGCGAGGGGGTTGTCATTGATCGAGCCCAAAGTTGTTTATGAGCTGTGATTACATCAGTACCTGACGCGAATTGACAAGCTTGCCGGCTGCTTTTGAACGATACCCAGGGCGCCCGCGATCTTTTCACGACTCGACTTGCGCAAACGATCACTGTTTTCTTGCAGCGCGTATGCGGATTGGGTAACACCGAGGCGTTCAGCGACCTCGGCCTGGGTCAAGCCGAGGTACTCACGCCACGCTTTGACCGGGGTGGCGCCGTCCACGGTGCGACTGATAACACCATGGGGGATTAAGCCACGATCTTGGGCACGTTCGGCGACGTATTCGTCATAGGGGATCACGACAAAAGCAGGCTTTCCGCCAGGGCCGTTGATGATATCGCTCCGTATGAATGGGAGATCAGGGCTGTTGTGAGACTGGCCCGGAGCTCATTGGCTTTACTCGTGCCGAATCGCCCCATGACCATGGCGCCGCTGACTGCCCATGCGGGAACGGGCCAATTCAATCGAGCCGAACGAGCTTTGATGGCCTGCGATGCGCTATGCGTCCCCAGCCGGAAGCATGTCCTCTAAGCGGTTTTTCACCGCACGCAGGATAAGCGTTTCGATTTCAGCGAACGTCTGGTTGGGCGAGACGGCTACCGTGTAATTTATGGTGTGGGCTCCATCCCAGTCCAGGCGCATCGTAGCGAGAAACTTGCCGCCACTTTTCCTGATAGTCAGCTCCACAGTTTCGCCTGTTGCCATAACCGTCTCCTTGTAATTTGTCGTATCAGGAAACATAACGCGCCAGGGCGATGGGCGGAACTGGATGGATGGACTGGGCGTCAGTCAGTGCTGATGCCGCAGCCATTCGCGCATGGCATCGTTGACACGAGTCTGCCAGCCTCGACCGGTCGCGCGTAGGCCTTCCAGGACATCCTGATCAAATCGGATGGTCGTAGGGGTTTTGCGAGCGACCGCAGTCGAGCCGATCGGCCGGCCACGCTGGCGCGCCTGGATGTCTTCGGGCGTGTGTACGCGGGCATGTTTCCCGCTCTTTGCCTGCCGGATAGATTCCAGCAGGTCGCGTTCAAGTTGACTCAGTTCGTTAGTCTTGGGCATGGTTTCACCCCACAAGTTTGCGCAGTTCCCTCAGGAACGCTTGAGAAAGATTGTCGGTGGTCGATTTGGGATACACGATCAGCAGGCTGATTGTTCCGTCTGTTAGCGTCGCGTAATAGACCACCCGAACGCCGCCACGCTTACCTGTGCCGGCCCGGCTCCATCGGACTTTGCGCAGCGGTGTGGCGCCAGGGATGACGTCTCCCGCTTCCGGGTTCTGTGCGATCCAGTCGATGAAGGCTTCGCGCTCGGAGTCACCCCACACTGCGGCTGCGTACTGCTGGAATATGGGGGTCTCGATCACGGTAAGCATGAATTTATTGTATTAACAATTAATTGTGGGCGCAAGAGTTATTTGTTAATACGCGCTGGCAGCCACCCTATGAGGTGGCTGTTCGTGCTGCAATCATTCCCGTATCAATTTGATACGGGAGGTTGGCTATGCGTACGCTGGCGGCGGCTTTGTCTTTGTCACTTTTGGTGATTGGGTGCGGGCAGAAAGAGGACTCAGCGGAAATCAAAGAGATCAAGCTGCAGCGCCTGGCGCGAGATTATGTTCAGAAAAATATTAAAGACCCGGAAAGTGCGCCGTTCCGAAATCAATATGATTTTTTGAGTTTGCGCCGTCTTCGGGCGGTTTTTTTATGAGCTCACCGCGCGGTGGGCTTTTTTATGGATGGCACATGGAAATAGCATCGCTGGCAATCGCCGTGGACAGCCGCTCGGCCCGCAAGGCGACTGATGACGCGACCAGGGCGACAGAGCGACAGCGGGACGCCACCGGCCGCTTCACTAGGTCCAGCGAGCAGGCCGCTCGTGCGATCGACGGCCAAGTTTTCCCCCACCACGACAAAATAAAAGCGGCTCTTCATCACTAAAGGGGGACGCCGACATTCATTAGACTTGTTTTTGCGAAGAAACACGTTTAATGGAGGTAATGTCGATGTCCCCAATCGATACTATCTTAGGAATTGAGGGTTTGGTGGTGCAGCAGGTCAAACGAGCTCAGGATATTCACGTGTGGGCCCGACCCAGGCGTCGGCCTGGTTGCCTGTACTGCTCGGCGCCAACCGTGCGCATCAAGGC
>JBFWLP010000037.1:0-28798 GCA_050252075.1 Burkholderiaceae bacterium
GCTGGCCTAGGCGTCGGGCATGCCGACCGGGGCCCGCAGTTTCTGGCGCAATTCTTTCAGGCGGCGCTTGGCCTGCGCATAGGCTTCGGCCTGAGCGGGATCGGCATATACCACCAGGTAGGTTCTGCCCGCCAGATTATCGACAATCACCAGTTCGTCGATCTGCAGCAGCATGATGTCGGGAGTGCCTTCGTCCTGGCCGGCGGGAAACGGCTTTACGGCAGGGCCCAGTCGCGGTTCGATGTGTCGAACGGTGTCGTACCCGAAATAGCCGGCAAAACCGCCGGCAAACCGGGGCATGCCGGGGCGCAGTGCCACCTTGAAGCGCTGCTGGAACTGCTCGATGAATTGCAGCGGATCGCCTTCGTGGTGCTCGACCACCTTGCCTTTGTGCAGCACTTCGGTCGTGTTGCCGTGGGAGCGGATCACGGTTTTCGCAGGCAGGCCGATGAAGCTGTAGCGACCAAAACGCTCGCCGCCCACCACCGACTCCAGCAGGCAGGTGTTGCGTCCGCCCTCGGGGCTGTTGTGTGCCAGTTTCAGATAAATGCCAAGGGGGGTGTCCAGATCGGCGTAGGTTTCCGCAATGAGCGGTATGCGGTTGTACCCGTCGGCGGCAAGTGCATTAAATTCAATCTCTGTCATGGGGGTCTCTGTAAGTTGGATACAGGCCGGGACAGAGGAACAAAAAAGCCCGGCCATTTCGGGTTCCGGGCTATATGCTGAAGGTAATTTCTGGGGCGCCGTAAAAACACAGTGCTTTCAGGCGCCGGGAGGTATTACCGCTACCCGGAACACAAACGCCACCAGCGCCAATAAGCGCCGGAAAGAGTGCGGATGGTACGGATAGACAACATGATGTTCTGTTTGGTTCAGGCAGTTTGGTTACGGGCCAACACCCAGTTGGCGGCGTCGAAAACGGAATCAACTATAGCATCAACGTCAAGCTCGTGCACGCTTCGCCCTTCGTTGTAACCATAGGGAACCGCCAGCACGGCTACGCCGGCGGCGCGCGCGGCCAGCGCGTCGTTCACCGAGTCGCCAATGGCAACTGCTTGATTTACCGATGTTTTCAGTAGCGTACACGCATGCAGGAAGGGCATGGGGTGGGGCTTTTTCTCGTCACAGGTATCGCCGCAAACAACGGCATCGAAAAGCGCGGAAATGCCGGTTTTTTGCAACAGGGGCAGGGTGAATTCAGTGGGCTTGTTGGTCACGATGGCCAGTTGTACACCCTGTTTCGCGAAGCGCTGCAGGCCTTCCAGCGCACCGTCATACAGGCGGGCGTACCGGCCGTTGAGAGTGCGGTAATGTTCGTGGAAGTTGTCGAGTGCCTGCCGGGTTTGCGTGGCGGAAAAACAGCGGCCGGTAGCCGCCAGCGTGCGCTCCACCAGATTGGCCGTACCTTTTCCGACGAATGTTGCAAGCGTGGTTTGCGGCAAGGTGGCCAGGCCAAGGTCGGTGAGCATGGCGTTGGCGGCGGCGGCCAGATCGGGAATGGTGTCGAGCAATGTTCCGTCAAGGTCGAGCAGGGCGGCAGTGTAGGGCATGGGCATACGCAAAAAACCAGACAGCCAGATTGTAGGCGCAGATTGCGGGTTCGGGGCGGGCGGCGCCCGCAATATCCGTGTCACGACTCCGTGCTACTGTTGCGCCACCTTCCGGCCTGACGCTTATCTGCCAACTTTCGAGAACGAGCCGTGCCATGACCACTTCCCCCGCGCTGACGCTGTTGACTACCGCGGTGTCTACTTCCAACGAGCCCGGTGGCGACGACGCGCCCGGCCTGCTGACCTTGTTTCGCCGGGTCATGCAGGCCCAGGCGCTGACGCCGCATTTTCAGCCTATCGTGAACCTTCGCACGGGAACGTTGCTGGGTTTTGAGGGCTTGATCCGGGGGCCGCTGGGCACACCCCTGCATTCTCCCGCGAAGTTGTTCAGTGTGGCGCGGATGGCGGGGGAAATGGCCCAGCTTGAGCAGCTTTGCCGTCAGATTCATGTGCGCACCTTTGTGGAGCAGGGCTTGCCCGGCAAGCTGTTTCTGAACATCAGTCCCGAGTCGCTGGTGGCTCCGCCGCCGGATGATCAGCCCGACGCTGCGGCGTGGCTGGACACGGCGCAGGGCTTGACAGGCAATCAGCTGGTGCTGGAGCTGACCGAGTCATTTTCATCGGCCGGTTACGACGCGCTGCGCGAGGCCGTGGGGCATTATCGCCGCGCGGGCAGCGGGGTGGCCCTGGACGACCTGGGCGAGGGCTTTTCCAGCCTGCGCCTGTGGGCGGAACTGCGGCCGGACTTCGTGAAGATCGACAAGTATTTCATTAACGGGATCGATACCGATTCGGTGAAGCGCCAGTTTGTCCGGTCCATTCTTGAAATGGCCAGGCAGTCGGGCACCGTCGTGATTGCCGAAGGCATTGAAACCGAGGATCAGTACCCGTCGGCCGTGCAGCTGGGCATTGCCTACGGGCAAGGATACTGGCTGGGCCGCCCCGTGGCGCACCCCCAGGTTCCGCTCGATGATGCCGTGGTACGCGTGATCGCCCGGGAGAACGCCCTGATCAAAGCGGGACGAGAGCGGATTCCGCTGTCGGCGGCATCGGTGCGCAAGATTCTGCGCGAGGTGCCCACGGTTCCCCACACGTTGCCCACCAACGCTGTGTATGAGCTGTTCGATGCGCATCCCCAGGTGCATGTGGTGGCTGTATTGAAGGGCACAAGACCGATCGGCCTGATCCACCGCTTGCGTATGCTCGACAAACTGGCCAGGCCCTACCATCGCGAGCTTTACGGCAACAAGTCGTGCGAGCAGTTTATTGACAACCAGCCCCTGGTGGTGGAGCACACCACCCCGCTGGGCAGTTTGGGCCATTTGATCGCCGAAGACAATCCGTATCAGTTGTCGGATGGCTTCATCATTACCCAGGACGGCGAATTCATAGGTGTTGGAACCGGGCTGGATCTGATTCGTGCCATTACGCAGTTGCAGCTGAATGCGGCGCGTTATGCCAACCCCTTAACCGGCCTGCCCGGCAGCGTGCCCATCAACGAGCACATGGATGCCTTGCTTGCCGCCAATGAAAGTTTCGTGGTGTGCTACGCCGACCTTGACCAGTTCAAACCGTTCAACGACTTGTACAGTTACCGCAAGGGCGACGAGATCATCCAGTTGACCGCCGGCCTGCTGACCCGCTATACCGATGCAGCGCGCGATTTTGTGGGCCACATCGGCGGGGACGATTTCATTATTGTGTTCAGAAGCCCCGACTGGCAGCGGCGCTGCCGGCAAATTCTGGATGGCTTCCTGCCGTCAACACGCCATTTGTATCGTCAGGAACACCTGGCTGCGCAGGGTTATCTGGCGGAAAACCGGGCCGGCCAGCGTGTGTTCCATGGCCTGGTCAGTGTGTCGATCGGTGCAGTGCGCGTGCCTCCGTCGCCCGCGCTTTCCACGCACCAGTTGGCCGAGTTTGCGGCCCGCGCAAAAACACAGGCCAAAAAACAGGCCGGGAACGCCCTGTTCATTGAGCGGCGGGCGCTGGTGCCGGCGTAAGCCGGCATTTGTCCGGGGGGCGTCAGACGCCTCGTCCGTGGGCCTTGGCAATTTGCCGGCGCATGGTGTCGATGACCTCTTTGTAATCGGGCTGGCCGAAAATGGCCGAGCCGGCCACGAAGGTATCGGCACCGGCGGCGCGAATGGCGGCAATGTTGTCGGGCTTGACGCCGCCGTCGATTTCAAGCGCAATGGACTGACCGCCGGCATTCACCCAACTGTCGATCTTGCGCCGGGCTTGTGCCAGCTTGGCCAGTGTGCCCGGAATGAACCGCTGGCCGCCGAAGCCGGGGTTGACCGACATGATCAGCACCAGATCCAGCTTCTCCATGACATAGTCCATCCAGTTCAGCGGCGTGGCCGGGTTGAATACCAGACCGGCCATGCAGCCGTGATCCTTGATCAGCGACAGCGTGCGATCGGGGTGCCGGGACGCTTCGGGGTGGAACGAGATGATATTTGCGCCGGCCTTGGCAAACAGGGGAATCAGGTCGTCCACCGGCTCGACCATCAGGTGAACGTCGATCGGGGCGTCAGTGTGGGGGCGAATGGCTTCACACACCATGGGGCCGATCGTCAGGTTCGGTACATAATGGTTGTCCATGACATCGAAGTGTATCCAGTCGGCACCAGCGGCAACGACATTGCGGACTTCTTCGCCCAGGCGGGCAAAATCGGCGGCAAGCAGACTGGGTGCGATACGCACCGGCGGTGTGGTCGGCATAGTAAAGGGCATCCTTCGGGGCGAAGTGGGGTGCGCGGTTGGCACGGTCAACGAATTATGTGTAATTATTGCAGGGAAGGGCGATCTTTGCCCAAGTCCAGGCTTTGTAAAGGTGGGGGTATTTCATGAAACCGTATGACATAGTGGTCAGCGTTACGCCGCGTTATCTTCCCGATCAATCCGCCCCCGACGAGCAACATTACGTCTTTGCCTATACGGTGCGTATTTCCAACCGTGGGCAACAGGCGGCCCAGGTGATCAGCCGCCACTGGATAATTACCGACGGCCGCCAGAAAACGCAGGAAGTCCGTGGGCTGGGTGTCGTGGGGCAGCAGCCGTTGCTGGGGCCCGGCGAGTCGTTTGAATACACCAGCGGCTGTCCTTTGCCCACGCCGGTGGGAACCATGCGTGGCTTTTACCACTGTGTCGGCGAAAACGGTGTTCCGTTCGACGTTACCATTCCGGAGTTCACGCTGGCCATGCCGCGTACGCTCCATTAACGCGGCGCGGTATACACTGCACGCTACAGCCTTTTTATGCGTCGATCCATCGCACTTACTATCGCCTTTTCATGAAGAAACTTCTTGCGCTGTCTGTATTTGCCGCTGTGCTGGCCGGCTGCTCGTCGGTGCCTCTGGAAGAGCCGGCCGTCAGCCCGCCCGAAGCGGCTCCCGATATTGCCCGGCAGCCGCTGGTCGTTCCCGGGCTTGCCGAGTTTGTGGAAACGCCTGTGCGGCCCCTGGCGGGCAAGTTCGTGCCGGTCACCTGGGCGGCCTTGCCCGGCTGGAACGACGACGACCTGAACCGGGTATGGAAGGGGCTGGTGAATAATTGCAAAGGCCTGATGCGCCCTGTGGGTGGCTCGCTGGCGTTGCCCGCCCGCTCGTCGCCGCGGGTGTGGCAGCCGGTATGCGCGGCGGTGCAGCAGCAGGGCGAGCAGGCCGGGTTAACCGGCACGCCATTGCGCACGTTTCTTGAAAACCAGCTGCAGCCCTGGCGTTTGCTCGACGAGCACGGCAAGCCGGCACGCAACACCGTCACCGGCTATTACGAGCCGCTGGTGCAGGCCTCGCGCCAGCGCCAGGGCCCTTACCAGTGGCCTTTGTATGCGCCGCCCGCCGATCTTCTGACCATTGATCTTGGCAGTGTGTATCCTGAACTTGCCGGAAAGCGTATTCGTGGCAAACTCGATGGCAAACGGGTGGTGCCCTACGATACGCGGGCACAAATTGCCGCATCGCCCCACCGGCAGCCGCCCGTCATCGTCTGGGTGAACGACCCTGTCGAGGCATTCTTCCTGCAAATACAGGGGTCGGGGCGCGCCCGGCTTACCGACGGCACCACAATACGTCTGGCTTATGCCGATCACAATGGTCGCCCGTACGCTTCGATCGGGCGGTGGCTGGCGGATCAGGGGCAATTGCCTCTGGCGCAAACCTCCATGCAGAACATCAAGCAATGGGCACAACAGAACCCGTCGCGCGTGCAGGAAATGCTGAATGTGAACCCGGCCATGGTGTTTTTCAGGGAAGAAAACGTGGTCGATCCCGAGCTGGGGCCTAAAGGGGCTTACGGCATTCCCTTGATCGGCGAGCGCGCCGTGGCCATTGATACCCGCTACGTGCCGCTGGGCGCCCCGCTGTATGTGGCCACCCAGTACCCGGCGACCGCCCAGCCGTTACGACGCCTGGTGTTTGCCCAGGACACCGGCGCGGCAATCAAGGGGCCTGCACGTGTCGATTTTTACTGGGGCTTTGGCGACGACGCCGGTGCCTTGGCCGGGCGGATGAAACAGCCGGGCGAGGTATGGGTGTTGTGGCCCCGCAAGGCAGGAGCGCCGTCTGCCCGATGAGTAAAGAATCAGTGGTTGTTTGCGGTACGGGCATTGCGGGGCTGGCATGTGCCGCGGGGTTGGCCCGGGCGGGTTTTCCGGTGACGCTGCTGGGGCCGCGACGTGCGGTGCCGGCCGCGCAGCCCGACCATTTCTGCCCGCGTGTGTACGCCATCTCGCCGGCATCGCGCGATTTTCTTCAGGGGCTGGGGGTTTGGGACAGCTTGCCGGATCACCGTGTCACGCCGGTGCACATCATGGACATTCGCGGCGACGCCAGCGGCCATGTCGTGTTGGATGCATGGCAGGCCTCGGAAACCACACTGGCCTGGATTATCGAGTCTACTGAACTGGAGCGTGTGCTGCAGCAGGCAGTCAGCCTGCTGGGTGTTCATTGGGTAGCCGAGTCGTTCGCCTCGCGCGATGCCACGGGGGTGGTGACCGACAAAGGGCGAACCCTTCCGGCAACGCTGCTTGTCGGCGCCGACGGCGCCGCGTCGCCGGTACGGCAGGCGGCGGGTATCGCGCATACAGTGAAGGCCTATGGCCATACGGGTGTGGTGGCCCACTTCACGGCTGACCGCCCCCACCTGGGGGTGGCTTACCAGTGGTTCACGGGCGATTCCGTGCTGGCCTTGCTTCCCCTGCCCGATACCGTCGACGGGCCGCAGGTGTCGATGGTGTGGTCCATGCCCGAGGATCAGGCGGCGGCGCTGCTGAATTCTTCGTCACACGAGCAGGCGGCCCGGCTTGCCTCGCAGTTGGGTGCGTTGTCGCAAAGTGTGCTTGGGCGGCTGCAGTTACGCAGTTCTGTGCACGGTTTTCCGTTAACCCTGGAGCGTAGTGCAATGATCGCGCCCGCCGTAGCGCTGGTCGGCGATGCCGCGCACCGCGTGCATCCGCTGGCGGGTCAGGGCCTGAATCTGGGCCTGGGCGACGTCAACGACCTGATTCGTTGTCTGCGCGACAAGGAAAGTTTCCGCAGCATCGCTGATGAACGGGTGTTGGCCCGCTACCGGCGGTCCCGTGCCGAGCCGGTTGGTGCCATGGGCATGGCCACCGACGGCCTGCATCGTTTGTTCGGCACCGATGTTGCCCCGGTTGTCATGGCGCGCAATGCGGGCATGCAGCTGGTGAATCGGCTGCCCTCCATAAAACGCTGGCTCATCGCCTCGGCGTCGGGCAACAAGCATTGAGAAGTTCAATCCGAATATTCACAGGAGTTTTAGTTATGCATTGGGGCAAGAAATTCAGGCTGGCAGCGGCAGCGCTTTGTCTGGCGCCTGCCATGTCGGCATGGGCCGATACGGCGCCCACTCCGGAAAGCGTGCGTCTGGCTTTCGAGGCGCGCTTTCCCGGGATTCAGGTTGATGCCGTTAAGCCCACCCCGTTCGAGGGTCTGTACGAGGTCCAGCTGGGCAAGGATTTACTGTATGCCGATGCCCAGGTGAATTATGTGATCCAGGGGGCGCTGATCGACGCCAAATCGCGCACTGACCTGACCGCGCAGCGTCTTGACGAAATCAATCGCATTCCGCTGGCCTCGTTGCCCCTGGAGCATGCCATCAAGCAGGTGAAAGGCGGCGGCGAGCGTGTCATGGTGGTCTTCGAAGATCCCAATTGCGGCTATTGCAAGCAGTTGCACCGCACGTTGCAGTCGGTGGACAACGTTACCGTTTACACGCTGCTTTACCCCATTCTTTCGCAAGACTCGATCGACAAGTCGCGAAATATCTGGTGCGCCGAAAACAAGGCGCAGGCCTGGAAAGACTGGATGGTTGGCGGAAAAGTGCCTGCCGACGCCCGCTGCGACGCGCCCATTCAGCCTGTGCTCGAGCTGGGCCGCGAGCTGATGGTGCAGGGTACGCCGGCCATTATCTTTGCCGACGGCAGCCGGGTGAACGGTGCCATGCCGCTGGAATCACTGGAACAAAAACTGGCGGCTGCGCAGGCAAATGCAGTGAGCGCGGCTTCGGCGGCAAAAGGCAATTAGCGTCGGTCGGGGTTTGCCAGCTCGAACACCAGCATACCGGCAACCATGGCAATGACGAACACCAGGGCTTGAGTGTACCCGGCGCCCAGCGACACAATCGCGGGGCCGGGGCAGAAGCCGGCCAGCCCCCAGCCAACGCCGAACAGCAAGCTACCCACAATAAGCCGCTTATCGAGCTGTGTGGCCGTGGGCAGTTTCAAGGCGTCGCCAAAAAAGGCCTGCGTACGCTGCCTGGCGACCCGGAAAGCGATGAGCGCCACCAGTACGGCGCCGCCCATTACGAAGGCCAGCGAGGGGTCCCACAGGCCTGAAATATCCAGAAAGCCTATGACCTTGGCCGGGTTGCTCATGCCCGACAGAATCAGGCCGGTGCCGAATACCAGGCCGATAAGAAATTCAGACAAACGTTTCATGACGGGATTCCTTCAAGGTGTGGGGGTTAGCCGAGCCAGTGGCGCATGACATAAACGGTCAGGAAACCTGTTGCCATGAAGGCCAGGGTGGCGGCTGCGGATCGGGGTGACAGACGCGCCAGGCCGCATACCCCGTGACCGCTGGTACAGCCTGAGCCATAGCGTGTGCCAATGCCGACAAGCAAGCCGGCCACGACCAGCGTGCCGAACCCGGCATCGATCTGAACGTCGGGGGCGTCGGCCACCCACGACCAGAGCAATGGCGCGGCGATGACGCCCAGCAAAAAGCTCAGGCGCCACAGCGAGTCGCCGGGCTGGGGCCGCAGAAGGCCGCCCAGAATGCCGCTGATACCCAGTATGCGCCCGTGGAACAAAATAAAAAGCGCGGCGGACAGGCCTATGAGCAGGCCGCCGGCCAGCGAGGCCCAAGGGGTGAAGTTTGCCCAATCGATGGTCATGATGCGATTCCTTGACGGCGGGAGGAAACCGGTTCCGGCGGCGGACAGAATTGCTCGTAAAGCGTTTCCATGACCGCAAGAACCTTTCGGTTTGAAACACGGTAGTAAATGTTTTTGCCTTCGCGGCGCGTAAGCACCAGACCTTCCTGGCGCAAGATACCCAGTTGCTGCGACAGCGTGGGCTGAACAATGCCCAGCAGGGTTTCCAGATCGCCGACGCACTTCTCGCCCTGCATGATCTGGCATAGCAGCAGCAGGCGGTCGGGGTTGGACAGTACTTTCATGATGCGGCAGGCGTCTTTCGCGGCAGAGCGCATCACGTTGATATCAATCAAGGTTTCTTGCATGGTTTCATTGCACGATGGAGGTGGCAGGTGAATAATTGGATTTATCAAAAAACATTATATTGAAAAATATATTTAAGATCAATATAATGTTTTCACATTAATTTATTCGTGCTTTACTGCAGGAGCTCGCGCATGTCGTTCACCCCCAGCCCGTCGCCCTTTGTGCAACCGTTCTACGAGCCGGATACCGGCACGGTTTCGTATATTGTCGGCGAGTCTGTTCAGCCCGGCACGGCATGCGCCATTATTGATCCCGTGCTCGACTACGATTTCAAGGCGGGGCGCACCAGTACTGCATCGGCCGATCTTCTGGTGCAGTTCGTGCAGCAGCATCAGCTGCATGTGGAATGGATACTTGAAACCCACGCGCACGCCGATCATTTGTCAGCGGCGCCTTACCTGAAGACGCGGCTGGGTGGAAAAATCGGTATCGGTGCCAACATCACGCATGTGCAAAAAGTTTTTAACGGCATTTTCAATCTTGAACCTGAATTTTGCCTAGACGGCAGCCAGTTCGACCAACTGATCCCCGATGGCGGCGAGCTGCCGATCGGCCGCCTGACGCTCAAGGCCATGTATGTTCCCGGCCATACGCCGGCATGCATGGCCTACCAGGTCGGTGATGCGGTATTCGTGGGCGACACCTTGTTCATGCCCGATGTGGGTACGGCGCGTTGCGATTTCCCGGGCGGCGATGCCGCCACGCTGTATCGTTCCGTGCGCAAACTGCTCAGCCTGCCCGGGCAAACGCGCCTGTACATGTGCCACGACTATCCGCCGTCGGGGCGCGAGCCCGCCTGGGTGTGTACCGTTGCCGATCAGCGTGCCCGCAATATCCACATTCACGACGGCATCACTGAAGAGCAGTTTGTGGCCATGCGCACCCAGCGTGACGCCACACTCGACATGCCCCGGCTCATCCTTCCATCGGTGCAGGTGAACATTCGCGCCGGCCGGTTCCCGCCGGCCGAGTCCAATGGCACGTCGTATCTGAAGATTCCCCTGAATGCCCTATAGCGAAATGGCGTGAAACGTTTTTTACTGTGGCGTGAGCCCTCATCTTTGGAGTTTTGCAATGAAAAATGTCGGTGGAATTGATCGCGTTATTCGCGTGGTGGTGGGTTTGGCGCTGGTGATCGCAGCCGCCATGGGTGAAATCGGCGTGTGGGGCTGGATAGGCGTCATTCCACTGGCGACCGGGTTGTTTGGTTTTTGTCCGGCGTACAAATTGTTTGGCTTGAACAGTTGCCCGTTGAAACGTTAGGTCAACGCGAAACCAAGCGACGGTTTTTCTTCGGCAGGCGAGGTGGGGCGATATGGACAGGCGGCATTTTTTGCAATGGGCGGGGGCAAGTGGCCTGGCGGCGGCGGGCGTATCGTCCGGTGCAGCGGCGGCCGCCGGAACATCGACGGCGCCGGCGCGTATCGTCATTGCCGGAGCGGGGGCAGCGGGCCTGAGCCTGGCGTCGCGGCTGTCAAGAGCCTTGCCCAAGGCGTCCATTACGATCATCGACGCCAAAACACAGCACCATTTCCAGCCCGGCCTGACGCTTGTCGGCGCCGGGCTATGGACGCCCGAATACATTACCACCCGAAACGCCGATTACCTGCCCGGCAGCGTGCAGTGGGTGACCCAAGCAGTCGCTGAGTTCGATCCGGATGCCAACCGGGTTACGACGGTCGGCGGCACCAAAGTGTCGTACGACATTCTGTTTGTCGCCACGGGTTTGTCGCTCGACTACCAGGCTATTCAGGGCATGAGCACTGATCTCATCGGAAAAAACGGTGTGGCCAGTGTGTATGCCGGGCCGCAGGCAGCGCTCGATTCGGCACGCGTTATCGACGAGTTCATCCAGAACGGCGGCACGGGGCTGTTGGGCAGGCCCTCCACGGAGATGAAGTGTGCGGGCGCCCCCTTGAAAATGACATTCATTACCGACGACAAGGCCCGTTTGAAGGGGCGGCGTCAGGCGCTGAGGCTGGTGTACAACGCGCACAACGACACCGTGTTCTCGGTGGCTCCGGTGAATGAAAAGGTAAAGCAGCTGTTTGCCGAACGCGACATCGCGGTGAACTATGGCCATGAGCTCACCGCGCTTGATGCAGGTGCCCGGCGAGCCACGTTCAAAACCCCGAACGGCCCGCAAACGCTCGACTACGATTTCATTCATGTTATTCCCCCCATGCGTGCGCCCGATGCGGTGCGCAACAGCCCCTTGCCCTGGCAGTCGGGGCCGTTCGCCGCCGACGGCTGGGTCGAGGCCGACCTGCAAACCTTGCGGCACCCGCGATTCCAGAATGTATTTTCGGTAGGCGATGTCGCCGGTGTTCCTCGCGGTAAAACAGCGGCGAGTGTGAAGTGGCAGGTGCCGGTCGTTGTGCAGAACCTGGTTGACGAGCTGAATGGTCGCGCACCCTCCGCCGAATTCAATGGCTATACCTCCTGCCCGTTGATCACCCGCTATGGGCGTGCCATGCTCATAGAGTTCGACTATCATGGAAACCTGGTTCCGTCTTTCCCGTTCATTGATCCGCTGCAAGAACTATGGGTGTCCTGGCTGATCGACGAAAAGGCACTGATCGGTACCTACCGTGCAATGCTGAAAGGTTATGCCTAAGGGGGGGGCGGCATGAGTGACTTCAATCCGGTGTCGGTGTTTTATATTGCCTGGGAAACGCTTGCCGCGTGGTTCTGGCCGCTGCTGGTGGCCGGCGTGGCACTGTTCATTGGGGTGATGTTGGGTTTGCGCCGGCTGCGCAAGGCCAGGCGTTCCGCCACTCGCCCGGTGGTCGTTGCGTTGCTGTGGGGCTTGGCGGCAACCGCTTTGGGCACGCTGGCGTTGCCGTATCTTACCCATGCACCGGTGGGCGTGCTGGCTTCACTGGTCGACTTTCTTGTCGCCTTTTTACTGGCCCTGGTACTGGGGGCCGCCGTATTCGCTGTGGCATTTACTGTGGCGGCCCATCGTTACACCGCCGGGCACTCCCGTTAGTGTTGCATGCAACAATCTGCCTATTCAGGATAAATGCCAGCTTGACGTCTTTCGTCGGCTAACCGATTATTACCCGTTGTGACAATCGCGTACGCATTGTCAATCAGTAAGAACGGGGTAGCTATGGCCGAAAACTCGGGTCGCCTTACCGAAAGCCAACGGGCTATGGCGGAAGCCTTACCGCACATGGTCTGGACGGCGACACCTGACGGTGTGGTCGATTACATCAGTCGCGAGTTCGAGCGCACCACCGGAATGCACGGCCTGAATTACGCGAATGGCGACTGGCTGAATGCGGTGCATCCCGACGACCGCGAGCCCACCATGGCGGTATGGATGGCCGCCATTGCCTCCGGTCAGCCCTACCAAACGGAATTCCGCATTTTTCATGCGGGGCGTAACGACTATCGCTGGCATTATGTAGCGGCGCACCCCAACCGTGACGCGAACGGGCGCATCACGCAGTGGTTCGGAAGCACCGTCGATATTCACGACAACAAGCTGGCCTATACCGCCATTCACCGCAGTGAAGAACAACTGCGCCAGGTGTTCGAGCACGATCCGCACTGGGTGTGTGTCACCGACACGTCGGGAACTATCCAGCGCATCAATTCGGCCGGGTTACGGCTGTTGGGCGGCGATTCGGGCCCGCCCCCGGTGGGGGCCGCAGTGCACCAATGGGTGGTTCCCGATGACCACACCGGCTTGTCTGCACTGCTTCACGACGCCGCGGGCGGTCAAACCGGCCGCCGGGACATCCGGCTGGTCGATGCTGCCGGCACGGTCCGTGTCATTGATCTGGTGGCCGCACCCCTGCAGGATCCATCCCAAGGGGTGTATGCCGTTTTGCTGGTAGGCCAGGACACAACCCTGGCGCGCCGGGAAACCGGTCTCAGGGAACTTGAAGTCACCGTGCTGAATGCGATCAGCCGCGAGCGTCCGCTGAGCGAAATCTTTGATCAGGTTACCCGGGCCGTCGACCGCCTGATGCCCGGCGTCATGTCCTCGATCGTTCTGGTGATCGAGGGAAAAATGCGACACGGCGCCGCACCGCAACTGCCCGATTTCTACAACCAGAAGGTTGACGGCATGGCCATCGGAGAAGGGGTAGGGTCGTGCGGTACGGCAGCCTGGCGCAAGAAGCAGGTTATCGTGGCCGATATCCTGAACGATCCGCTCTGGGAAAAGGCGCGCGACATCATGCAGCAAACCCGCCTTCGCGCGTGCTGGTCGACGCCGGTGCTCGATGCCACCGATACCGTACTGGCCACGTTCGGCATGTATTACGACCACCCCCGTTTGCCTACCCCCGATGACATTGCGTTCATCGACCGCATTTGCCATTTCGTGCGCAATGCCATTGAGCGTACGCGTGAACGCGAAGCCATGCGTGCTCTCGACGAACGGTTCCGCATCATTGCCCAGGCCACAAACGATGTTGTCTGGGACGGCGATCTGGTCAGCAACACGCTGTGGTTCAGCGACGGGGTTCGCGTGCTGTTCGGCCACGAGCCGGCATCGGATCCCGTCTTGCAGACTACGTCCCGCGTCAGTGAATATATTCATCCCGACGACCGTGAACGGGTGCGTGCGTCCATGATCGAAGCACTGAAAGGGAAGCCGTCGTGGCGGGCCGAGTACCGTTACCAGCGCCGCGACGGCAGCTATGCCCATGTGGTGAATCAGGCCTCTATCTTGCGGGGCCCCGATGGGCGCGCGGTTCGGGCCATCGGCAGCCTGGTCGATGTCACCGAACAAAAAGCGCTCGAAGAGCAACTGCGGCGTGCGCAGCGACTTGAAGCCATTGGCCAGATGACCGGCGGGGTGGCGCACGACTTCAACAATCTGCTCACGGTCATTCTGGGGAATGCAGAATTGCTCACCGAAAGCCTGACCGACGATCACCGCCTGCGTCTTCTGGCAGAAATGACCGCCAAGGCTGCCGAGCGCGGTGCCGAACTGACCAATCGTCTGCTGGCTTTCGCCCGACGCCAGCCGCTCAGCCCCGCGGTTACCGACATCAACCGCCTTATTGCCGGCATGGACAACCTGCTGCGCCGCACGCTGGGCGAAGCGCTGGAACTCGAATTCGTTCGGGCCGCCGGTTTGTGGAAAGCGGTTGTCGACGCACCGCAACTGGAAAGCGCCTTGCTGAACCTGTGCATTAACGCGCGCGACGCCATGAGCCAGAGCGGGCGGCTCACCATCGAAACGGCCAATGCCTTCCTTGACGCCAACTATGTCAGCGACCAGGAAGAGCTCGTGGCCGGGCAATATGTCATGATTGCGGTATCGGATACCGGCTGCGGCATGGGTTCAGAAACCCTTGCGCGAGCCTTCGAGCCGTTTTACACCACCAAAGAAGTCGGCAAGGGAAGCGGCCTGGGGCTCAGCATGGTGTATGGTTTTGTCAAGCAGTCCAGGGGCCATGTTCGTATTTACTCCGAGGTTGGCCACGGCACAACCGTGCGTATTTACTTGCCGCGCGCCCTCGATGAAAACGACATGCGCCGCGATGATGCCGAACGTGCCGGTATTCAGTCAGGTTCCGAGCGTATTTTGCTGGTGGAAGACGACGACATGGTGCGCGAACATGTGCAATCGTTGCTCGAAAGCCTGGGATACAACGTCGTCACCGCCTCGAACGGGCCCGAGGCGCTGGCCACACTGGATACGCTGGACGAGCTCGACTTGCTGTTCACCGACGTCGTCATGCCCGGTGGCATGACGGGACGCCAGCTGGCCGAGGCGGTACGCAAGCGCAGGCCGGAGCTGCCGGTCATTTTCACCTCGGGTTATACCGAGAATGCCATTGTGCATCACGGGCGGCTGGATGCGGGTGTGCATCTGCTTCAAAAGCCGTATCGCCGCCAGGAGCTGGCTGCCATTGTGCAGCGTGTGCTGGCCGCACGTGCAGGCAGTGACGGGAGCAGCGAATCGTGAGCGGTTTGCTGGATCTGTGCGTTTTTGAACTGGCGGGGCACAAGGTGGCCATACCGCTGGAAAACGCGCGCGAGTTTCAGCGCCTGCCCGAAGCCCCGGAAAACCATCAGGCTGAAAACCAACCCCGGCGCGCCGATCTTGCGCAAAAGCTGCAGCGCGTGCTGGCGCACCGGCGTTAGGCGATTACCGCAGCGATTGCCGGAACTATTACCGCAGCGATTACTGGGCAATCGCTTCCAGTGCGATGTCCAGGGTAACCTCGTCGCTCACGGCAGGCGCAAACTTGCCGGCGTCGAAGTCGCTGCGCTTGATCACGGCGCGGGCGTTGGCGCCAATCGTGTCTTTCTTGAGCATGGGGTGCGCTTTGTTCACGAACGACGTGATTTCCAGCGTAACCGGCTTGGTGATGCCCTTGATGGTCAGGTTGCCCTCAATACTGACGGGTTTGTCGCCGTTGAAATTCACCTTGGTGGATTTGTAGGTGGCCGTGGGGAATTTTTCGGTGTTGAAGAAGTCGGCGCCCTTCAGGTGACCGTTGAAGGTGTCGTAGCCTGAATCGATGGTGTTCATGTCGATCACCACATCAACCTCGGCAGTCTTTGCCGATTTGTCGAGCACGACCTTGCCGGTGGTTTTGTTGAATCGCAGGATCTGTTTCGAGAAACCCATGTGATCATACGAGAACCGGGGATAGGTATGGGTGGAGTCGATCACATAGGTTTGCGGTGCGGCGAATGCCGTTGTGGAAAGCAGGGTGGTGAATGCGGCGGCAAGCAGTGTCTTCTTCATGAAAGGATCCTTTAGCGGGTTGGTTGTTTCAGGTGGGGTGTAGGAGAACCGGAAAGCGGCGTACCGTTTACTGCGCGGCCACGATATGAAACGTGACGCGGATATCGTTGGCAACAATACTGAAGTCGCCCCAGGGGCCTTCGCCGATGCCAAAGTCGGCGCGCGGGAAGGTGAACGAGCCTTCAAACGCGGCTTTATCGCCTTGGGGGGTTACGGTGAACGGAATCTGGACTTCTTTGGTCTTGCCCTTGATGGTAAGGGCGCCGGTCACTGTAAATGTATTCTGGCCGGTGGCCGTGACGGCAGACGACTGGAACTGTGCCACGGGTGTTGCGCCGATGTTCAGCCATTCGGGTTTTTTCAGTTCTGCATTGGCCTCGTCATTTCCGGAATCCACGCCGCTCAGGGGCACCTCGATCACGACCTTGGCCGTTTTCGGTGTCGCCGGGTCGAAGGAGAATACGGGAACGTTCAGCGACTTCAGTTCACCCTCCATGGGCACATTCATCTGGCTGTAGCCAAATTTCAGGTGGCTGGCCTGGGTGTCAACGGTGTTGTAGGCGGCGGCGTGTGCCTGGCCTGCTAAGGCCATGCCGGCAATCGCGGCGGCAGCGGCAAAACGAAAAGCAGTGGGTAAAGCCATGAAATTTCTCCGGATTACGACTGGGAACGGTAGGCCAGCATGCGGCGCAAAATGTCGTCTTTGTCCCAAAAGTGGTGTTTAACGGCGGCGGCCATGTGGCCGGCCACCAGCACAAGCAGCACGTAGTTCAGTGTCACATGGGTTTGTTTCAGAAGATCGCCCAGCGCGGCATTTTTCGCGACCAGGTCGGGCAGGGGAAGAATGCCGAACCATACGACCGGAAAGCCCTGGGCCGAGCTCATGAGCCAGCCGGACAGAGGAATCGCGATCATGAGCAGGTACAGGGCCACGTGTACGCCGTGTGACAGGCCGCGTTGCAGCGCGCCCATGCCGGCCGGCAATAGCGGCGCCGGATGGGTCAGGCGCCAGGCCAGACGAATCACCGCCAGAGCCAGCAGGGTTGCACCGGCCCACTTGTGATACGAGTACAAGGTCAACTTCCGGGGCGACAGCGGCAGGTCGGCCATGTAGAACCCCAGGGCGAAAGTCGCGATGATCATGAGCGCCATCAGCCAATGAAGACTGATGGCGGTGGCGGTATAGCGTGTCGTCATGGAGGATGGGCGTCTGGGATAAAACCAGCCTTACGGCAACTTGAAAGTCGTCATTCTAGAGGCCCAAGGCCCGAAGAGAAATACCCATGATTGCAGTTCATTGTTCCATGAATGGAACAATGCCGGTTCGGGCCCGGATCAGGCAGCGGTTTCCGGGGCCTCGGCGCGCCGCAGCAACCAGTCGCGGAATGCCCGTACGGCCGGCAGGGAGGCCCGGCTTTCCGGGTAGCACAGGTAGTAGCCCCGCGCTGAGCGCACTTTGACGTCTAGTGCGGTCTGCAGGCGGCCGTCGCGTAATTCATCGTCAACCAGGCAGCGGGGGATCAGGGCGATACCGAAACCTGCCACCGCCGCCTGGGTCAACAGCGAGTATTGGTCAAACCGTGATCCTTCATGCATCCGGGAGTCGCGGATACCGGCAACGGCAAACCAGTCGGGCCATTCATTCAGTGCGGTGGTGTGATGCATGAGCGGATGGCGGAGCAAGTCGTCCGCCTTTTCGCATCGCGAGGCGATGCGCGGGTGGCACACGGGAACGACGTCGTTCCCGATCAGGTAGTCGGCCACGCTGCCGGGCCACTGCCCTGTACCGAACCGGATCGCGGCATCCAGTTCGGGGAGGGAAAAGTCATAGCCTTGTTGATGCGGCAGAAACTCCACACGAATGTCCGGGCGGTGCCGGAAGAAGGCCGGTAACTGGGGAATCAGCCAGCGTGCGCCAAAAGTGGGCATGCAGGTCAGGTGCAGGGTGCCCCCGACGCCCTGGTTGGCGATCAGCTCCAGCGAGGCGGCCTCAATCAGTTTCAGGCCCGATTCAATTTGCTGCAGATAACCGCGCCCCGCGTCGGTGAGCACCAGGCCATGCCGGGTTCGGACGAACAGCTGTACTCCCAGGAATGTCTCAAGATTTTTCAGCTGTTTGCTGACCGCTCCCTGGGTGACGCAAAGTTCTTGTGCCGCACGCGTGAAGCTGCCATTTCTTGCGGTAACTTCAAAGGCTTGCAGATCAGTGATAGAAGGGCAGAATCGACGCATGGAAACGGGCAGCTGTGGGCAGGAGCATATTCAGGTATGACAAAATGGAATATAACATTGAGAATGTTTCGCTTGCATGACAGTGCCCGGTGCGCGAAAAATAGGACCGTAGGACTTTATTCCGCCCAAATTAACGAGGAACTCATGAAACGACGTCAACTTCTGCTCAGTGTGTGTGTGGCCGGCGCGGCCACCCTGTCTTCCGTGGCCGGCTCCATTGCGCATGCGCAGGATTACCCCAGCAAGCCCATAACGCTCATCGTTCCGTTTGCTCCCGGCGGCACAACCGACATTGTGGCGCGACTGGTGGCCGACAAGCTGGGCGCCGAGCTGAAACAAACCGTGGTGGTCGAAAACAAGGCGGGTGCCGGTGGTTCGATCGGCAGCGGCGCGCTGGTGCGTTCCGCTCCCGACGGCTACACCCTGGGAATGGCAACGGTCAGCACCCACGGCATCAATCCGGTTCTTTATACGAACCTGCCTTATAAAGTGCCCCAGGACTTCACCCCCATTACGAATCTGGCCGCTGTGCCCAACATTATGGTGGTCAACGCCAAGGTGCCGGCCAAGAACATGGCGGAATTCATCGCGCTTGCCAAGAAAGATTCCGGAAAGTATTCCTACGCCTCCGCCGGCAACGGATCAGTGTCGCACATGATGGGTGAGCTTTTCAAAATGGCGTCGCAAACCGACCTGCTGCATGTGCCTTACCGGGGCGTGGGCCCGGCGCTGAACGATACCCTGGCGGGTCAGGTTGATGTGCTGTTCGACAACCTGCCGTCGTCGTTGCCGCACGTTCAGGGCGGCACTCTGGTGGCCCTGGCGGTTGCTGCACCTGAGCGTTCCGAATCGTTGCCCAACGTTCCCACGTTTGCGGAAGTCGGCCTGGCGCCGGTGAACGACTCTTCCTGGTTCGGTCTGGTGGGTCCGGCCAATCTGCCGGCTCCGGTGCTGGAAACGCTGGCCAAAGCCGCTCAGGCCGCCTTGAAGGATCCGGCGGTCAAAGAGCGTCTGGCCGGCCTGGGAGCATCGCCGGTAGGTAATTCGCCCGAAGAGTTCAAAGCGCAAATTATTGAAACCATCGAGCGCAATGCACGCATTGCCAAAGAAGCCAACATTTCGATCAACAACTAAGTTTCATTTATGCGATCCCATACCCAGCCCCTGTCGTATCACCTGAATGTGCCGGCGGATTATCCGCAGTCCGGCGTCGCGGCGCCCGTTGTGCTCGATTCGCCGCACAGTGGTACCGATTACCCCCCTGACTTTGGAGCCACCGTGCCGCATGGTCAACTGCGCACGGCCGAAGACACCTGGGTAGCCGACTTGTGGGGCAGCGCACCGGAGCTGGGTATTCCCCTGCTGGCGGCCCGGTTTCCCCGCAGTTATATCGATGCGAACCGGTCTTTGCAGGAAATCGATCCCTTGCTGCTCGATACGCCCTGGCCGCATGTGCTGCCCGAGAGTGCCAAGGTGCGCCTGGGCAAAGGGCTGATCTGGCGCATGCTCGACGACGGCACGCCGTTGTACGACCGCAAGCTCAGTCACCAGGAAGTCAATCATCGCATCAATGCCTGCTGGCGTCCGTACCACGACACGCTGGAAGCGCTCATCAACACCGCACACAAAGCCTTTGGCAAGGTCTGGCACATCAATTGCCATTCCATGCCCAGTGTCGCCGCCGCTTTTGCTACCGATAAGCCCGGTCTGGTGCACCCCGATATCGTGCTGGGCGATCTGGACGGCTTGACCGCCGGCCCCGAGTTCGCCGAAATGGTGGGGAACTGGCTGGCCGACCGCGGTTACAGCGTGGCGGTGAACGATCCCTACAAGGGCGTAGAGATTGTCCGGCGTTTCGGGGGCCCGCAGCAGGGGCGCCATAGCCTGCAGCTGGAGATCAACCGGAAACTCTACATGGATGAAACCACGTTGCGGCCTCACGAGGGTTATGCGCGTGTACAAGCCGATCTGAATGGCCTGATGCATGCGCTGGTTGCATGGTCGCGCGATCAGTTAAGGGATGTCCCCTAGGCGTCGTTGGTTTTTTTCAACCTGAATCACAATCGTTTTCGGTTACTATCCCTGACAAAATTAACGTCCAGGGATAGTTATGTCCGCTCGTCAGCAGGGTGTCGGTAATACGCTGTATCGGTTGCATCGCGGCGTACTGGTCGGGCTGTGCTCCGCCTTCATGGCCGGTTGCACGGTAGTCGGCCCCAACTACCAAACGCCGTCGTCCCCTCTGAAGGACCAGTGGTCGGAAACCCAAAAAACCGATTTCACCGAGGCCGTGAATCAGGTGCGTGCCGCCCAGCTGGATCCGGTGGCATGGTGGAAAAGCTTTGATGATCCTGTGCTGGGCCGTTTGCTCGATCTTGCCGCCCGGCAAAATCTCACCCTGCAGTCCGCAGCGCTTCGGGTGTATCAGGCCCGGGCTGTGCTGGGTATTCAGGACGCCTCGTTGCTGCCGTCGGTGGGGCTTGCCGGCGATGCCAACCGGGGCAAGAGCTCGCGTACGCGCAGCGCACTCATTCAGGCAAACTGGGAACTCGACCTTTGGGGCAAGTTCGAGCGCACCATTGAAAGCGCATTTGCCAGCTATCAGGCCGCCATTGCGTCGTATTATGCAGCCGATGTCTCGCTGGCGGCTACCGTGGCCAACACCTACATCAACATCCGCAACGTCGAGCAATTACTGAAGGTGGCACGTTCCAACCTGGGGTTGCAGGCCGAAAGCCTGCGCATTGCCAAGGCGCGTTACGACGCCGGTTCCACCTCGCTGCTCGCGCTCAGCCAGGCGCGCTCGCGCTACCAGCAAACGCAAGCCGTTTTGCCGCGCCTCACGGCACAGCTGCATCGCTACCGGAATGCGCTTAGCGTTCTGCTGGGCCAGCCGCCGGGTTTTTACGAGGCAACCATCGGCAACGCTCCGGGAACATTGAAGGCGCCCGAGGCCCTGAGTGTCGGTATTCCGAAAGACCTGCTCCGGCGACGCCCCGATGTCGCGCTGGCCGAATATCAGGCGGCATCCCAGTCGGCACTCATCGGCGCAAAGCAGGCGGAACTGTATCCCAGCTTTTCATTGTCCGGTTTCTTCGGCTACCTGAGCGCGACGGTCTCTTACCAGAATGACACCACCTTCACCTGGGAAGGCGCGAACGTGGGCGCGGGCGTCGGTTTCACGTTTCCGCTGTTCTACAGGGGGGCCCTGGTGGATCAGGTGCGCGTCCAGGACGCTGCCTTCCAGCAAGCGGTGCTGAATTACCAGAACACGGTGCTGGGCGCACAAGCCGAGGTTGAAGACGCCCTGATCCAGATCGCCACGTCGCGCAGCACCACCCTGGATCTGGCCCGCGCGGTGCGTTCTTCCCGTCAGGCGGCGCAACTGGCTGTCGAACAATACGAAGCCGGCGAAACCGACTACAACACCGTCATTCTTGCCCAGCAAACCTTGCTCGACGTGCAAAGCGATCATGTCCAGTCGCAAACCGATACGTTGCTGGGCTACGTGGCGGCGTTCAAGGCGCTGGGCGGCGGCTGGTCGGGGGATCTGGCTGTACCCAGGCTGCCGGCCGAAATGATCTCGGCCATGAGTGCGCGCACCGACTGGGGCGACGCATTGTCTCAACCGCAGGCTCCCCGCTTGCTTCAGAAAGGCGATACCAGGCCATGACGCTCTTTACCCCTGCCGGACAACACACCGGCGTGCCGGGACGATTGCTGCTTTCCTTGCTGCTCACCGGCCTGTTCGTTCTGGCGGGATGCAAGGAAAAACAGGCCGGCCCGGCACCGGCTCCCACACCGGTCACCGTGGCGGCTCCCGTGCAGCAAAGCGTCAGAAACTATCAGACATTTGACGGCACCGTTGCTCCCTTGCTTCAGGTGAATCTTGAAGCGCGTGTTCCGGGTTATCTGGATAAAGTGCTGTTCAATGACGGCGCCCAGGTAAAGAAAGACGATTTGCTGTTTGTGATCGAGCAGGATCAGTACCAGCAACAGCTGAATCTGGCGCAGGCCATCTACACCCAGGCCAAAATAGAATTCGACCGTCAAACCACCATGATGAACCAGCGCGCGACATCGCAGGCGGCACTCGATAAAGCGCGCTCCGACCTGCAGCAGGCCGAGGCGAATCTGGCACTGGCAAAAATCAATCTGGGCTATACCGAAATCCGGGCGCCGTTTGACGGCGTCATGGGGCGCCACCTGATCGACGCCGGCAACTATCTCAGTGCCGGGCCGTCGGGTGTGAAGCTGGCCACCATACGCCAGATCAGCCCGCTGTATGTCTACTTTTCCATGAACGAAATGGAACTGCTGCGGTTTCTGCGTTCCGTAGGGGGCATGCAGGCGGGTGAGCGTTTTGTGGGAAGCCTGCCTGTTTATGCGGCTTTGCAAGGCGACACCGACTTCCCTCACGCCGGGGTGCTTGACTTCGCCGCCAGCGATTTAAGTACGGCAACGGGCAATCTGCAGTTGCGGGCGCGTTTTCCCAACACCGATAAACGCATGGTGCCGGGAATGTACGCCAAGGTGCTGGTCATGGTGGGTGAACCGCGCCAGGCGCTGCTGGTGCCCTTCGATGCCGTTATGCGCGACCAGCAGGGCGAGTATGTATTTGTCGTGGGTGCCGACAACAAGGCACAGCGCCGCCAGGTTGGCACGGGTTTTCGTTTCGGCCCCCTGGTCGAGGTCAGCAGCGGTCTGCAGGCGCAAGACAAGGTTGTGGTCAACGGCTTTGTAACGCTCAGCGCCGGTCATGCCGTCCAGGCGCAAGAAGGCACCATTGCGCCGGCGAAGCTGCCCGGTCTGCCGGGCTAGTCGCCCGGCTTGTCGCGGCGTAACGGAATCCAGACATGCTTTCTAAAACCTTCATTGAACGCCCGATACTCAGCAATGTGATCGGTATTATCATCGTGCTGCTGGGGCTCGTTTCCATTTTCGGGCTGCCCGTCGCGCAGTATCCGGCCATGACCCCGCCCACCATCCAGGTAACGGCCAACTGGCCCGGTGCTAACGCGCGGCTCATCCAGCAGCTGGTGGCCAGCAATATTGAAAGCCAGGTCAATGGCGTTGACGGCATGCTGTACATGCAGTCGTATTCCACCGATGCCGGTACGTATGCGCTGACCGTAACTTTTGCGGTGGGCACCGACCCGGCACAGGCCCAGGTGAACGTGCAGAATCGAGTCGCCATTGCGTTGCCGCTGCTGCCTTCGGCCGTCCAGCAGCAGGGGGTGACCACAAAAACGCAATCCACGGCCATTTTGCAGTTCGTAACGGTTACCTCGAAAGACAACAGCCGCGACGCACTGTTTCTAAGCAACTTTGCGAACTTGCAGTTGCAGGACCGCCTTGCGCGTATTCCCGGTGTGGCGGCCGCCAATGTGTTCGGGGTGGGCAATTACAGCATGCGGGTATGGCTGAATCCGTCGCTTATGCAGGCGCGCGGCCTGACGCCGTCCGACGTCATGCAAGCCATCAACCGCCAGAACGTGCTGTTGTCTGCGGGCCAGGTGGGCGCGCCGCCGGTGCCTTCCGGCCAGGCCTACCAGTTCACGGTCAATGTACGCAGTGCCATGGATACCCCCGAACAGTTCGGTGACATCGTGCTCAAGGCGAATGATCAGGGCGAACTGACTCGCTTGCGCGATGTGGCGCGTATCGAGCTGGGCAGCCAGAACTACAACCAGTTCTTCCAGCTGGGTGAAAAGCCGGCCGGTGGCGTGGCCATCTTCCAGCAACCCGAGGCCAATGCCATGCAGGTGGCGCAAGCGGTGCGCGCGGAAATGGAAAGTATCGCCAAAACCTTTCCCGACGATATCCAGTGGGATATTCCTTTCGACACCACCACGTTTGTGCAGGCATCGATCGACGAGGTGTACAAAACCTTGTACGAAGCCGGTGTGCTGGTACTGCTGGTCATCATGGTGTTTTTGCAGAACTGGCGTATCACGCTCATTCCCGCCATTACTATTCCGGTCACCATCATCGGCGCTTTCGCCGGCATGGCGGCCATGGGTTTTTCCATCAACCTGCTCACCTTGTTTGCCATCGTGGTGGTGATCGGTATTGTGGTGGATGACGCCATTGTGGTGGTGGAAGGGGTGGCCAAAAATGTGGAAGCCGGTATGCGGCCGCGTCAGGCCGCGATTGCCGCCATGACCGAGCTCATGGGGCCCATTATCGGGATCACGCTGGTGCTCATGGCCGTGTTCCTGCCGGCCTCGTTTATTTCCGGCATCACCGGGCAAATGTACAGGCAGTTTGCTCTGGTCATTGCCATTACCGCCTTGCTGAGCGGCATCTGCGCCATCAGTCTCAGCCCCGCCCAGGCGGGTGCGCTAATCAAGGCGCCGCCCAAGGGGCAGGCCCCCAAGCCCAAAAATGCATTCAGCCGGGGGTTTGATCGGGGCTTCGGTGCCATTGCGTCTGCTTATGGGCGCCTGATGGCGTTCCTGATGGCCCGCCGCAACACCACGGCCTTGGTGGGGCTGGTGATTATCGGTGCATCGATTTACGGCCTGACGCGTGTTCCCACCGGTTTCATCCCGAATGAAGACCAGGGGTATCTGGTGGTGAGCATTCAGTTGCCCCGGGCGGCCTCGCTGGAGCGCACCACCCGGGCGGTCGACGAGGTGCATGCCGTCATTGCCCGTGTTCCCGGTGTTGATCAGATCGTCACCATTGGCGGGGTAAGTGTCACTGACAACAATTCCCCCAAACCCAATGCCGCTACCCAGTATGTCATTCTGAAACCCTGGGAAGAGCGCGGCAAGGCCAAGGGCGAGGATTTGCGATCCATTTATATGGCGCTGTCCGCCGCCCTGCGCGACGTGCAAAGCGTCGATGCGCGGGTATTGCTGCCGCCGGCTATTCCCGGACTGGGCATGTCGGGCGGATTCAGCTTGCAGCTGCTGCTGACCGACGGCAGCAACAGCTTCGAGAAACTGCAGGCGGCTACGGATGCGTTTGTCGAGAAAGCAGCGGCCTTGCCCGAGGTTGCCGCCGCATTCACCACCTTCGACAATAACGTGCCGCAACTTGAAGTGACCTTCAATCCCTCGCGGGCGGAAACGCTGAATGTGAATATCGGCGATGCCTACGATGTGCTCAGATCGTATCTGGGCTCTTCGTATGTGAATCAGTTTTTCAAGTTTGGGCAGACCTATCAGGTGTATGTTCAGGCCGACGGCGCTTTCCGTACCGATGTCAATCAGCTGCAGCGTCTTGCCGTACGCAGCCGCTCCGGCGACATGGTTCCTTTGGGGTCGTTCATCCAGGTACAAGAGAGCTTCGGCCCGTCGATAGCCTCCCAGTACAATCTGTTCCCTACGGCAGCCATCGTCGGTGCGGCGGCACCCGGTGTCAGCTCGGGCCAGGCGCTCGACGCCTTGACCCGGCTGGCTGAAACCAGCCTGCCCGACGGGGTGGGCTACGAGTGGACAGCCATGTCGTATCAGGAACGCCTGGTGGGCAACACCCAGATTCTTGTCTTCGCGTTGTCCATTTTGCTGGTGTATCTGGTGCTGGCGGGGCAGTATGAGTCATGGGCCGCGCCGCTGGCCGTGCTGAGCGCCGTGCCGCTGGCCTTGTCGGGCATCGTGATCGCACTGCTTTCCACCGGCCTGGACAACAATATTTATGTGCAGATAGGGCTGGTGCTCATGATCGCCTTATCGGCCAAGAATGCCATTCTTATTGTAGAGGTGGCGCTCGAGGCACGGCACAAGGGGATGGATCTTGTCGAGTCCGCCTTGTACGCGTCGCACGAACGATTCCGGCCCATCGTCATGACATCGATCGCCTTTATTCTGGGCGTGGTGCCGCTGCTGACGGCCACCGGGGCGGGCGCTGCGTCACGAATTTCCATTGGCATTACGGTCTTCAGCGGCATGATTGCATCGACCACGCTGGCGGTTGCGCTGGTGCCAATTTTCTATGTCAAAATCATGGGCCTGTTCAGCCGTTCGCGCCCGCACGATGACGAAACGGCGTAATTCCGGCAGGCAGGAAGCGGGGGCGACCTGCGGCCGGGTTTCTGGAGCTTGACTGCATGAAAGATTCAGCGCAGCGGTATGGCGGGATCAGCCGGTTGTTTCATTGGCTCATGGCAGCCATTGTGTTGTTTCAGTTTCTGAAATTTTTTGATCGCATCAACGACGGCGAGCATGCCGTCGGGGAGTTCATCAAACCTCTTCACGGCTCGATAGGCGCCGTCTTTCTGGTTCTGGTGGCATTTCGGCTGCTGTGGGTGGCGTCGCAATCGCAGCGGCCGGTGCATCAGGGGGCGCTGGCAAGCCTTGCGACACTGGGCCATCGGCTGCTTTACCTGTTCATGGTGTTGTTGCCGGTAACGGGGCTGAGCCGCGGTTTGGGCCGTGGCAACGGTATCAAAGTCTTTGGCCAGCAAATCGTGCAGGGCAGCGGCGAGCGCACCGAATGGCTGGTTACGCTGGGCTCGCTGCATTCCACGGTGGCATGGACCCTGGCAGTATTGGTGGCGGGGCATATTGCCATGGCGCTTTATCACCACTTTATTGTGAAAGACGACACGCTGCGCCGCATGGCGGGCTAGCCCAGGACGCCTTCTTTTTGCAGCCAATCACGAAAGACCACCAGTGCCGGGTGGTCTTTGCGCTGCAGCGGGCAGCAAAGTACATAGCCCCGTTCCAGTGATACCGGAAGATCGAAGGGCGCGGCAACGCGGCCGCTTTCAATTTCCTCGCGCACCAGGCAGCGCTGCAACACGGCAATGCCCATGTCCACCATGACGGCACGCAAAATAATGGATACCTGGTCCAGCGCCGTGCCGGGTTTCGGGGTGTCGTTCACTCCGGCGGCGGTAAACCAGTGCTTCCAGTTGTCGGGGGCATTCGTGTGATACAGCAGTGGCTCATCAAGCAGTTCCGACGGATGGTTCCAGCGTCCTTGGGCCCGGCGGTCCTTGAGCCGGTCGGGATGGCAGATGACCACAATTTCCTTGCCCACAATGTAATCGCATTGCCAGTGCGGCCATTGCTCGGGAATCCCGCTGCGCAAGGTTGCGTGCGGAGATGCCTGGGAAAAGTCTTCGTCGCGGCGGTAGGCGGCAAACGATAGCTGGATTTCGGGGTGACGGCGATGGAATTCCGGCAAACGGGGTACCAGCCAGACACTGGCCAATGTAGGTGCCACCGAGACACTCAAATGGTGTCGGCCGGTTGCCAGGCGCAATTCGCCCGAAACGGTTTCAATGGCCGCCAGTGGCCCGGCCACGGCGTCGGCCAGGCGCCTGCCCGAATCGGTGAGTGTGATTCCGTGCGCATGGCGTTGAAGCAGCGGCTGCCCGAAATGATCCTCAAGACGCGCAATCGCCCGACTGATGGCCCCTTGGGTCAGGCACAGCTCATGCGCCGCTTTGGTGAAGCTGCCCAGGCGCACGGCAGCCATGAACGCATGCAGCTCGGACATCGACGGCGAATGAATCTTCATGGGTATTACAAAAGGTAATGCAACAGTGAAATATAGTCGTTTGTTGGGCCCGCGTAAATTACAGATACTTGCGCTGCAATAATTAATTTCCGGGAGGCTTTCATGGCAACAAATTCAACAGGCCGCTTTCTGCGGTGTGCTTTAGCCGGCGTGGCAACGCTGATGGTAGGTATTTCCGGCGCCGCTGCGGCCGCCAATTATCCTGATCGTCCCATTCATCTGATCGTGCCGTTCGCGCCGGGCGGATCGACGGATCTGGTGGGGCGCCTGGTAGCTGAATACGTCGGTCGCGAGCTGGGCGGCACCATTGTGGTTGAAAACAAAGCCGGTGCGGGCGGGGCGGTGGGCGCGGAAGCCATTGCGCGCGCCACACCCGACGGTTACACCATTGGCATGGCCACGGTCAGCACCCACGGAGCCAATCCCGCCATTCGCAGGAACATCAAGTACGATGCCCTGAACGATTTTGCACCCATTTCCAACGTACTGGGCATTCCCAGCGTCTTTGCGGTCAACCCCAAGGTTCCCGCCAAAGATATGAAAGAATTCATTGCTCTGGCTAAAGCCGAGCCGGGTAAATATTCGTTTGCATCGCCGGGCGTAGGTTCGCTGGGCCATGCCAATATTGCCAACTTCATGATGCTGGCGGACATCGAGCTGCTGCATGTGCCCTATCGCGGATCGGGTCCTGCCATTAACGATGCCATCGCCGGTCAGGTCGATTCGCTGACGGACAACCTGTCGTCGACTTTGCCGCATCTGGTCGAGGGGCGTTTGCGCCCCCTGGCGCTGCTGGGTGCCGAGCGTTCGCCGGTTCTGCCCGATGTGCCCACCTATGGTGAGCTTGGGTTCCCCGACATGGGCACCGGCGGCTGGTTTGGCCTGGTTGCACCCAAAGGCACCCCGAAGGAAATCATCGACCGGCTGAATGCCGCCGTCAAGAAAGTGGCGACCAACCCCGAGTTTCAGGAAAAGGCCGCCAGCGCGGGCGGTTCGGTAATGGTCAACAGTCCCGAAGAGTTCACCGAGCAAATCAAGGCAACGCTGG
>JBFWLP010000038.1:0-27950 GCA_050252075.1 Burkholderiaceae bacterium
GGCTTCCACCCGCTTAAGCGCTTCCATGATCTGACTGTCTGTGAATCTCGACCGCTTCATCTTGTAGAACTCCTCAATGAGAAAATTCTACTTCTGAACGCACCGCTTTTGCGGGGGGATTACCATCGCCTTCAACATGAATCCCGGCGATATCGTCGTGTTTCTGTGCAACGACGACCCCACCTACGCCGGCGCACTGCATGAACTGGGGTTGCAGGAATAGCCATACGCAGCGCGTAACCCGCCAAGTTTTGCTATGCTCTGCCCCTTACCTTGTAATTACGCTCAGTTATGACTCAGGCAATCGGCAACGTTTTCATGGTCGTCGCGCCCAGTGGCGCCGGTAAATCCAGTCTGGTCAACGCCCTGCTGGCCGAAGACCCCAGCGTGGTGCTGTCCATTTCCTGCACAACACGCGCACCCCGGCCGGGCGAAGAACCCGGAAAGCACTACCGCTTCGTCACCGAAGACCAGTTCAGCCAGCTGCGCAGCGCCAATGCGTTACTTGAATGGGCGGAAGTGCATGGCAACTTCTACGGAACGCCGCGCGACCGCATCGACGAAGCGCTGTCCCAGGGGCGGGATGTGCTGCTGGAAATCGACTGGCAGGGGGCGCGGCAGGTACGCAAGCATTTCCCCGATGCCATCGGCATCTTCATATTGCCCCCCTCCATCGAAGCCCTTGAGGCGCGCCTCACCCAGCGCGGCCAAGATGCTCCGCACGTCATTGCACGCCGTTTGCTGGCGGCCGGAAGCGAAATGTCGCATGTGGGCGAGTGCCAATATGTTATTATTAATCAAGAATTTAGCGTTGCACTGAAGCAGTTGTGCGATATTGTCTCGGCAGCGCGCCTGCGGTACCCGGCACAGGCAGCCAGGCACCAGTCGCTGTTCTCTTCACTGGGCATCAGCAAGACACCCTCGTAAAATGCCCCCTTTTTCCGTTATTTATAGGTACAACGTATGGCTCGTATCACTGTCGAAGATTGCCTGAACCGCATCCCCAATCGTTTCGATCTCACCCTGGCTGCCACTTACCGCGCACGTGAACTGGCTCAGGGCCACGAACCGCGTCTTGAAACCAAAGACAAACCCACTGTCACCGCCTTGCGTGAAATTGCCGCCGGTGTCACCAGCATGGAAATGTTGCGCAAGGTGCCTACCTAAACCGGTGCAACATGGCGTTTACTTCCCTCCGAGGCGCGTCCTCCGGCCTTCTTGCCGTTCTGAAGAAAGGCCCGCGACTTCGCCGCAACAAGAATAAAACGGCAGGGAAGGCCCCCGAAACGCCTGATATCGGGGGCGCTGCGGCCTCCACCATTGCCTCGCTGGCCCCGCTGACCGGCTTCATCAGCAAGTACCTTGAAGCCAAAGACGTCGACCGCGTCAAAGAAGCCTACCGTTTCTCCGACCAGGCGCACCTGGGCCAGTTCCGCGCCAGTGGTGAACCCTACATCACCCACCCTATTGCCGTCACTGAAATCTGCGCCGGCTGGAAACTGGATGCCGACTCGCTCATGGCGGCGCTGCTGCACGATGTCATGGAGGATCAGGGGGTCACCAAACAAGAGCTGGCGGAAAAATTCGGCACAGACGTTGCCGAAATCGTCGACGGCCTTTCCAAGCTCGACCGGCTGGAATTTGCCACCAAGGCGGAACAACAGGCGGAAAGTTTCCGCAAGATGCTGCTGGCCATGGCGCGCGACGTACGGGTCATTCTGATCAAGCTCGCCGACCGGTTGCACAACATGCGCACCCTGGGGGCGGTCAGTGCCGACAAGCGCCGGCGCATCGCTCGCGAAACACTCGACATCTACACCCCCATTGCCCACCGGCTGGGCCTGAACGCCTTGTTCCGCGAGCTCCAGGATCTTTGCTTTCAGGCCATTTATCCGAACCGGTACCGTGTCATGCAAAAGGCATTGCTGGCGGCGCGCGGCAACCGCCGCGAAGTGATCGGAAAAATTACCGATGCCGTTCGTGTCGCATTGCCCGCCGCCGGTATTGAAGCCGATGTTTCCGGACGCGAAAAATCCTTGTTCAGCATTTATAAAAAAATGGTTGAGCAAAAGAAGTCTTTTTCCGATGTTCTGGACATCTATGGTTTTCGCGTGATCGTGCATACGCTGCCCGAATGCTATCTGGCACTGGGCACCCTGCACCAGCTGTACCGGCCCGTTCCGGGCAAGTTCAAAGACTATATCGCCATCCCCAAGCTGAACGGATACCAGTCGCTGCACACTACGCTGGTCGGCCCCTACGGTACGCCGGTGGAGTTCCAGTTCAGAACCCGCGACATGGATCACATTGCCGAAGAAGGCGTTGCGTCGCACTGGCTGTACAAGTCCGACGGCGTCACCTTGAACGATCTGCAGAAACGCACCCACCAGTGGTTGCAGTCCTTGCTCGACATTCAAAGCCAGACGGGCGATTCCGGCGAGTTTCTGGAACATGTCAAGGTCGACCTCTTTCCCGATGCCGTCTATGTGTTCACCCCGCGCGGAAAGATCATTTCCCTGCCGCGCGGGGCCACACCCATCGATTTTGCCTATGCCATCCATACCGACATCGGCAATCAGGCAGTCGCCTCCAAGGTTAACGGCGAGTTCGCGCCGTTGCGTACCGAACTCAAAAGCGGCGATACCGTCGATATCGTTACCTCGCCGGCTTCACGGCCCAACGCGCAATGGCTCAATTATGTGCGCACGGGTCGTGCGCGCTCCGAGATCCGCCATTATTTGCGTACGGTCAAGTACGAAGAATCCGTCGCCTTCGGCCTGCGCCTGTTCAAGCAGGCGCTCACGCAGGTTGGTTTGCCCGAACCCACGTCCGATGATCCGGAATGGGAAAAACTGGCCAAAGGTTCGGGGGCCTCGTCCCGCGAAGAAATTCTGGCCGACATTGGCCTGGGCAAGCGCCTGGCCGCGGTGGTGGCCCGGCGTTTCACCGCCGACAACAACCTTGTTGCCACCACAGCGGCGGCTGTCGACGAAATCACCGCCACGGCAAACACCCCCATACTGATCCAGGGTAATGAAGGCCAGGCAGTTCAGCTGGCCCCCTGCTGCGGCCCCTTGCCCGGTGACGCCATTATCGGGGGGATACGTTTGGGTCATGGTCTGGTGGTGCACATGGCCGAATGCGCCGTGGCGCAGCGTGCGCAGGCGCGCGAACCCGAACGCTGGGTTCCCGTTATGTGGTCCAACACCACGGCACGCCACCTGACCACCCGGCTTGACGTCACCGTTGTGAACGAGCGCGGTGTGCTGGGGCGCCTGGCGGCTGAAATCACCGAGGCCGACTCCAACATCATTCATGTTTCCATGCAAGACGACGCCTCGGCCACGGCATTGCTGCATCTGACCGTACAGGTCGACAGCCGCAAACATCTGGCCCAGGTGATCCGCTCCATTCGGCACGTACCGCAGGTTCAGAAAATCGTCCGCGTCAAGGGCTAACCTGGCCCGGCACCACCCCCTGCGGGCCGGGCAAGTTTGACCGCCGGCCGTTTATTTCAGAAACAGCGCCGGATCCACCCTGGCGCCGTTCAGGCTCACATTCCAGTGCAAATGCGCACCCGTCACCCGCCCGGTGGCGCCCGATCTGGCGATAACCTGCCCCCGTTTCACGGTATCGCCCACCTGGACATCGAAGGCCGAAAGGTGGCAATACATGGTGATCAAACCCTGGCCATGATCGACGAAAACCGTTTTTCCGTTGAAGAAATAGTCGGCCACAATCGTCACCACCCCGTCGGCAGGAGCCCGCACCGGCGTGCCGGCCGGTACCGCAAAATCGAGGCCGGAATGAGGGTTGCGTTCTTCGCCATTGAAAAAGCGGCGTAACCCGAAGGGGCTGGACAACGGACCATCAACGGGTTTGTCAAAGAGCACATTGCTGGGCCCCGTCGTTGAAAAGCCGTTGTAGGCCTGAATCTGCTCGTCGTATTCCCGCTGAAAACGGCGCAGCTGGTCAGGGTCGGGATTCACATGTTTTTTGTTCTTCAGCGTTATATGCTGGCTTTTGTAGGTACGCGTTCCCACCTGAAAGCCGATACGCCGTGCAGGCTGCGCATTGACCACGGTAATGTGGTGCTCGCCCGGCCGGGTTTCAAGGTCGAGCCCCACCACGGCAACCCACTGCCCGTCACTGTCTTTCACCACCATGACATGCCGGTCACCGAGGGTAACCTGTGGCTTGCGGGCCAGGTCGGCGTCCAGGGGAACGGCCAGCACGCCGCCCGGGAACGCGTGCTGAAAAGTGCGAGCGATAAACCCCTGCGCCTGAACCACCGTTGTACCGGCCAGCAGACACAAAACAGCCAATAAACGTAGCAATCGTTTCTCCTGGATCAGATACGCCGGCGCATGGGCAAATTGCACAGCAGCACGCCACCCAGCGCAATGGCAAAGCCGGCCAGCTGAATGGACTGCAGCCGGTCGCCGAAAAGAAAAAAGGCCTCGATGGCCGCCAACGGAGGGGCCAGAAACATCAGTGACGAAGCAGTCGCCGCCTGGCCGCGACGCACCAGCCAAAGCAGCAGCAATGCTCCGACGCTGGACAGCACGAAGACCCCCCAGAATACGGCGCCCCACAAAGCCATGGAATTGTCCCAGCGCGATTCGCCCAGGATAAGCACAAAAACACCCGTGAACAGCACGCAGCCAAAGTTTTGTATGGCCGATGTCACCCGAAGATCCGACCCTGAAATCGACGTCTTCTGTAACAGAGTGCCGAAAGTGATCGACAAAATCGCCATGCCCGCCAGCATCAGCGCCGCCATGCCGAACGCGTGAGTCTGTGTGGATGCGACACTCGGGTAAATTACCAGACCCACACCGAACATTCCCAGTATCAGGCCTACCCAGACCTTTCTGCTGGGATATTCCTTCAGCAACGGGATACCGAAAACGGCCGTCAACAGCGGCTGCAAGGAACCAATCAGTGCCATCACCGCCGGCGGCATGCCCGCATCGATCGCCCAGTAAGTGCCCGACAAATAAAGACCATGCAACAGCACCCCGGCCAGCAAATGCTTGGGCCATTGCGAACGATGGGGCCAGGGTAATTTCAGGTACAGGGCAAGGCCCGCGAAAACCAGGGTGACCAGTGCGGTTCTTACCAGCAGAAAGAGCGTGGGGTCGGCATGCGGCAAAATAAACTTGCCCACAATGAAGCCCGTGGACCAGACAAACACGAAAACGACCGACAACAGCAAAACCATGGTGCAACCGACCCCTGGGTGAATATTGGCACCGCCGGCGAGACCTTCGGCCTGTGGCCGGCAATCGCACCGCCTGATAGTGAAGTTAAGAATTAGACTCGCTTATCCCGGTGCATGCAAATTCCTGCGCCCGCACCGTCAAACACGCTGAAAACCAATCAGTAATTACCCGTATTTTTCATGACGAAATGCGGTGGCCCGGGCTGTACACACTACAATCGGAGCCCGTGACTCTCTCGATTCTGGAATCAACGCTCAAGGAACAACCCATGAAAAAAACGTTAGCCATACTGGTCACAGTTACCGCTTCCGCCGCTGCCCTGCCGGCCTCGGGTGCCACCAAATGGGATTTGCCCAGCGCCTATCCGGCGTCGAATATGCATACCCAAAATCTTGAGCAGTTCGTGAAAGACGTGAAGGAACTCTCCAAGGGTGAGCTCGACATCACGCTGCACAGCAACGCCTCGCTATACAAGGCACCGGAAATCAAACGCGCGGTTCAGGGCAACCAGGCCCAGATCGGTGAAATATTGCTCACCAACTTTGCCAATGAAGATCCTATTTATGCGCTGGACGGGCTGCCCTTCCTGGCAACCGGCTACGACGCCTCATGGAAGCTTTATCAGGCACAAAAAGATTTGCTGAACAAGAAGCTGGATGCCCAGGGCATGATGCTTCTTTACAGCGTTGCCTGGCCACCGCAAGGTATCTTCACAAACCGCGAGATCAACAAGGTCGACGACCTCAAGGGCATCAAATGGCGGGCCTACAGCCCGGTCACGGCCCGCATTGCCGAGCTGGTCGGTGCACAGCCGGTTACCATCCAGCAAGCCGAACTGGCTCAGGCGATGGCCACCGGCGTGGTCGAGGCCTATATGAGCTCGGGATCCACCGGGTGGGATACCAAAACCTACGAATACCTGAAGAAGTTTTACGACACCCAGGCCTGGCTTCCCAAGAACGCCGTAATCATGAACAAGAAGGCATTTGCGCAACTTGACGACGCCACACAAAAGGCACTTCTTCAGGCCGGCCGGCAGGCGGAAAAGCGCGGCTGGGAAGATTCCCGCAAGAAAACCGAATGGTATCTGAAACAGTTGTCCGATAACGGCATGGCCATCATCAAGCCGTCCGATGAACTGATGGCCAGCTTGAACAAAGTTGGCGAAACCATGCTGCAGGAATGGCTGCAGCGGGCCGGTCCCGACGGCCAGAAGGTCATTGACGATTTCCGTGCCCCCTGAGCCCCGTAATCCACCGAGTCCTGCAACCCAAGCGCATGCGTTCCTTCCTTGACGGCGTTTACCGCCTGTGCGGCGGTGCGGCAGCCCTGTTCATCGTGGGGGTTCTGGTGTGCGTCGTACTCGCCATCGTTACCCGCCAGATCGGCACGCATATCCGCGGGCTGGATGCCTACGCCGGTTACTGCATGGCCACGGCGGGTTTCCTGGCGCTGGCGCACACATTCAAACGGGGTGAACACATCCGGGTATCGCTGCTGCTGTCCGCCTTGCCCCGGAAAGGCCGCCTGCGGCTGGATATTTTCGCCTTGCTGGTTGCGTGCGTCATTTCCGCCAAGCTGGCCTGGTTCAGCGCCAGCCTGGTCATTGACTCGCACAGCTACAACGACATTTCCACCGGCGACGACGCCACACCGCTCTGGATCCCCCAGCTGTCGATGGCTATCGGCACGTTCATCTTTTTCGTCGCCATCGTCGATGAAACCATTCTTCGCATGAAGGGCCGCCCGCCGTCCGGCGACAACCAAGAGCCGTCATGAATGAAGCCCTGATCATCACCTTGCTGATAGTTTCCATTTTCGGTTTTCTGGCCTGTGGCGTGTGGGTGGGCCTGACGCTGGCAGGCACCGCCTGGCTGGGAATGGAGCTGTTTTCCAGCCGCCCGGCCGGCGATGCCATGGCCATTACCATCTGGGGAGCCTCATCGGGGTGGACGCTGACCGCCCTGCCTCTTTTTCTCTGGATGGGCGAGATCCTGTTTCGCTCACGGCTCTCGGAAGATTTGTTCAAAGGCCTGGCACCCTGGCTGAACGCCATACCCGGGCGTTTGCTGCACACCAACGTGGTGGGCTGCGCACTTTTTGCCGCCGTATCGGGCTCGTCGGCCGCCACGGTAGCCACCATCGGGAAAATGACGATTCCCGAGCTCAGGCAGCGTGGTTATCCCGAGCATCTGGTTCTGGGCACGTTATCGGGCGCGGGCACGCTGGGGCTGCTCATTCCACCGTCCATCATCATGATTGTCTACGGCGTTGCCGCCGACGTCTCCATTTCCAGGCTGTTCATCGCCGGAATTTTCCCCGGCATCATGCTTGCCGTACTGTTCATGGGTTATATCGCCGTGTGGGCATTGCTGCATCCGCAACAGATTCCCGCCGGCGACACCCGCCTGCCCCTGGCCCGAAAACTGTATGAAAGCCGGCACCTGATTCCGGTCGTGATTCTTATCGGTGCGGTTCTGGGGGCCATCTACACCGGCTTTGCCACAGCAACCGAAGCCGCCGCCGTCGGAGTGCTGGGCGCCCTGATCCTGTCGGCGGCGCAAGGCAGCATGAATAAACGGGTGTTTATCGACGCGCTCATGGGTGCCACCCGACTGTACTGCATGATCGCCCTCATTCTGGCCGGCGCCCAGTTTCTGACGCTGTCTATGGGCTATATCGGTTTGCCACGCGCCCTGGCGGAATGGATCAGCGGCCTGGGCCTGAGCCAGTTCGGCCTGATAATGGCACTGATGATTTTCTTTATTGTGCTCGGCTGCTTTCTGGACGGCATATCCATTGTGGTGCTGACCATGGGCGTATTGCTGCCCACCGTGACGGCAGCCGGTATCGATCTGCTGTGGTTCGGCATCTTTCTGGTGTTTGTCATTGAGATGGCCCAGATAACGCCACCGATCGGCTTTAACCTGTTCGTGTTGTCGGGTATGACCAAAAAAGAGCTTTCCTACCTGTCGCGGGCTTCGGCGCCCATGTTCCTGCTCATGATCGCCGGCGTCTTCCTGCTTTACGCCCTACCCGACATCGCCACCTGGCTACCCCGCCACATGCGCAACTGACGCGGCCGGCACCGGCACCGGAGCCGGCACCACTTTGCCCCCTGCCAGATGCAGTTCGCGCCCGCACAAGGCAGCCAGCGCGGGGTCGTGCGTTACCAGCACCAGGGTGGTTCCCTGCTCCCGCCGCAATTCGAACATCAATTCGATGATTTTTTCTCCGTTCACGGTATCCAGGCTGCCGGTGGGCTCATCGGCGAACAACAGTTGCGGGCTGACCACAAACGCCCGCGCCAACGAAACACGTTGCTGCTCTCCTCCGGACAAGGTGCGCGGATAGTGCCCAGTTCGATCGCCCAGACCCACGCGATCGAGCATGGACAAGGCGGCGGCCCGGGCGGGCTTACCCGCCAGCTCAAGCGGCAACATAACGTTTTCCAAAGCCGTCAGGTTGGGCAGCAACTGAAAGGACTGGAACACGAAACCCACATGGCGGGCTCGCAACTGCGCCCGGGCCTCTTCGTTCAGGGCAAACAAGTCGTGGCCCAGCAGCCGCACATGGCCGGAGCTGGGAACATCGAGCCCGGCCATGAGTCCAAGCAAGGTGGATTTTCCCGAGCCCGAACTACCCGTGATGGCAAGGGTCTCGCCGCTGTCAACGGCCACATTCACATTCTGAAGTATAGTCAGCGTTCCGGAGGAATCGGTAACGCGCTGGGTGAGATTTTCAACTTCCAACGAGTAATGAGGTTTCATGCGAGTCAAAGTAAACAGGAATCGACGCAGGCTGGTAACTATGGGCGCCCTGGCGGCGGGGGTTGGCATTCTGGGCGGAGCTCGGGCAGCAGTGGCCCGAAGTGGTCCCAGGAAAATTCTGGTTGTCGGCGACAGCCTGTCGGCCGAGTACGGGCTGGAGCGCGGCGCAGGCTGGGTGAACTTGATAGACAGGCGCCTTGGTCAACAGTTCCCAGAATACCAGATTCACAATAGCAGCATCAGCGGCGACACCACCAGCGGGGGCCTGAGCCGTTTTCCATCGCTTTTGCGCGAACATCAGCCCGATATTGTCATCCTTGAGCTGGGCGGCAACGACGCCTTGCGAGGGTTGTCTCTGCAGATGACCCGGGGGAACCTGGATCAAATGATTCAGCTGGCGGAAAAGGCAGGCGCACAGGTGCTGCTGGTAGGCATGCAGATACCCCCGAATTACGGGAAACGGTACACGGAATCGTTCAAGACCCTGTTCCCCGAGCTGGCACAGGAAAACAAAGTGGGCCTGGTTCCCTTTTTACTGGAAGGCATTGCCACCGAGCCCGGATACTTCCAGGCCGATGGAATACATCCGAACGAATCGGCACAGCCCTTGCTCGCAGAAAACGTATGGGCCCACCTGGGGCCCATGCTTGCGAACTGAAAACCAGGCTGCGCAGGCCCTTAGTTCGACGGCTCCTCGCCGGCGATCACCTGGCCCGCCTCGGGCAACATGGTAACACCGGCGGTATCACGCAGCGTTTTCAGCACTGCCTGCTCTTCGGCCGTACCCCATGCCTGGCCAAGCTGGCCGGACAGCGAGGCCAGTTCGGGCGCATCGGGCTTGCCGGCCTCGACACCCGAGATACGCGCAATGACATAGCCCTGGGGAACCTGAACCCCAATGTACTGCGGCAAGGGTTGCGCCGGCGCATCGAATACGGCGTTCACAAAAGGTTCGCCAAAACCGGCCGCATTCATGCGACTGACCTGAACCGGTTCACCGAATTGCTCGGGAACCGTCGGGGGTGCCTTCTGAAGATCTTTCAGTGCCGCCAGCACCGACTGGCCGGCTGCCTGGGCGGCCTGTGCGGCGCGCTCCGCCACCAGCTGTTCGCGAATGCGATCTGCCACCAGATCAAGAGCGGGAACCTGGGGTTCGGTCAGCTTGTCAACACGAAGGACGATCATGGTGTCAGGGGAAATTTCAATGACACCGGAGTTCTGCTTTTCAGTCAGTACCTGCGAGCTGAAGGCCGCACGGCGCACACGATCGTCACCCAGTATCTGGGCATCGGGGCCGGCCGAAGCGGCATCTTTGTCGGCCAGCAGACCGGCCGGCAGCAAGCGATCACGGGCAATGCCTGATGCGTCTTTCACCTTCAAACCAAGAGCGTCGGCGGCAGGCGCAAGACTGGCCGGGTTGTCGTAGGCCAGATTGGTCAGCTGCGTGGCCATGTCGGCAAAACGCTCGGCGCCAAGCTGGCGGCGCACTTCGGCCTGAACTTTTGCGCGGGCCTCTTCAAAGGATTCGCCACGTTCGGGTTGCACTTCGTTGGCATAAAAAATATGCAAGCCACCAGGGCCCTGAACCACAGCGGACAACTGTTGCGGTTGCAAGGCAAACACGGCTTCCTCAAGAGCGGCGGGCCATGATCCCCGGGTGATCCATCCCAGCTTGCCGCCGTCGGACGAAGTTCCGGCATCGTCGGAAACCTCGCGGGCCACCTGGGCAAACGCGGCGGTATCCGCTTTCAGACGTTCGAGAACGGCATCGGCCTCGGCGCGCACCTGCTGTTGCTGCTCGGGCGAGGCATCGGAGGGAATGTTGAACTGGATATGGCTGACATTCACGCGCGCCGGCAGCACATAACGCGACTTGTTCTGCTGGTAATACTGCTGAAGCTCGGGCTCGCCGATAGCGGGCAACGCCGCCATGGCGGCCTCTTCGTTCAGAAGCAGATACTGTACGTTCACGTACTGGGGTAATTGCAGCGAGGCCTGATTGGCGTCGTACCAGGCCTTTACGTCGGCGTCCGAAACCTGGATACCCTGGGTGAAGTCGGCGGCCGGGAACTCGCGCAACTGTACGGTGCGCTGCTCGGACAAAGCAACGCCAAGTTTCTGGACAATGGGTGCGGGCACGGCGGCCGATTGCACGACCGGCCCCAGAACACGCCCGACGGCCAGCTCGGCACGCTGCCCCTGCTCGAAATCACGTGTGGTCAAACCCACCGAGGCCAGCACCTCGTTGTAACGTTCCGGTGAAAACCGGCCGTTTTCCTGCAATTGCGGCATGGCGGCAATGGTCTGGCGCAAGGCGGCATCGGACACATTGAAGCGATTCGCCTGGGCGATGTCGGTCACTACGCGCTGATTGATCAATGATTCCAGCAGCGCAGAGCGCATGGCGGGATTCTCGAGAATTTCGGGATCGAAACCGCCCTGCATGGTGCGCTGAAGCTGCTCAAGTTGCTGGCGCCGCGCCTGGTCGAACTCAAGCTGGGTAACGGCGGAGTCGCCGACCTTGACCAGATCGCGGTCACCCGACACATAGCTGGTGTAGCCGGTAACCCCGATCAGAACGAACGACGGCACGATAAGAATCAGCAGAACCAGCTGCATCAACCGTTGATGCGTACGAATAAAGTCAAACATTAATTAGTTACTCACCAAAACGCCTGCCAGGGGCCGGCGGTGCCAGGGGCTGGATCAAAAAGGGCGATAAGAATCGCCCGTAAGATACAACACTAGCTGCGTAGCAGAAAATAGATTTTGCAGTTTACCATTACAGGAACCTTACCCGGTAGGCGCCCGAAGACTGAAAAGGCAGTAAACGATAAAATGCTTCGGCAGCATCAAGGCTGCCGGTTCCACAGCTTTCACAGGATCACCTTATGCGTACCACAACCGCAGCCTGGCCTTACTCGTCGCTCATCGCCCATCGCGGTGCAGGCCGTTATGCGCCCGAAAACACCCTGGCAGCCATCCGTCTGGGCGCCCGGCATCATTTCACCATGATGGAATACGACGTAAAACTAACCCGTGACGGCATTCTTGTCCTGTTGCACGACGACACGCTCGACCGCACCTCCAACCTGAAAGGCCGCGCGGCCGATTCGGGCTATCTGGAGCTGGCACAGGGCGATTTCGGGCAATGGCATTCGCGCGATTATGCCGGCGAACCCATACCCACGCTGTATTCCATTGCGCGCTATACGCAGGCCAACGGCATCGACAGCAATATCGAAATCAAGCCCAGCAAGGGGTATGAAACCGAAACCGGCACCGCCGTTGCGCTGGCGGCGCGTCAGCTCTGGGAAGCTTCCATCACCAAACCGTTGCTGTCCTCGTTCTCCGAACTGGCGTTGGCGGCAGCGCGACAGGCAGCTCCTGAACTGCCAAGGGCCCTTCTTATCGGACGCGAAATACCGGCCAACTGGCGCGATCGAGTGACCGAACTGCAATGTATCGGGCTGAATGTAAACGACAAGTATCTGGATGAAGCCACCGCCAACGACATTCTTCAGGCAGGCTATACACTGGCGGTCTATACGGTGAACAACCCCGCACGCGCCCGCGAACTGCTATCGTGGGGCTGTCATGGTGTATTCACCGACGAGATCATGACCATTTCGCCGCTGCATTTCAGCTGACACACCACAAGGACATCTTTTGTTTAGCTACCGACACGCCTTCCACGCGGGAAACCACGCCGATGTTCTGAAACATGCGGTCTTTGTGCACTTGCTGCAGCATTTCAACCGCAAAGAAGCGCCTTACTGGGTCATTGACACCCATGCCGGATCGGGCATTTACGATCTGACCAGCGACTGGGCAACCCAGAACGGTGAATTCGTCGACGGGCTGGACAGGCTGCTTGAGCAGCAATCGTACCCCCCGCTCATCGAGCAGTATTTGCAGTACGTGCAAGCAGTCAACCCTGGCGGAGTGGCCGATTTCTACCCCGGATCCCCGTGGTTTGCCTTGCAGGCAATGCGGCCCCACGACCGCTTGCGGCTGTTTGAAATGCACCCTTCCGAACACGAAACCCTGCGCCAGAACCTGGCCCGCGCCGGCCGCAGTGCCTTGCGCCAGACTACCTTGTACAGTACCGACGGTTTCTCAGGGCTGAAAAGCCAGGTGCCTCCGCCAACCCGGCGCTCGATCGTCATCATCGACCCTTCGTACGAAGACAAGGCCGATTACAAGAAAGCGGTTCAGGCCCTGAACGACGGCCTGAAACGGTTCGCCACCGGCTGCTACGCCTTGTGGTATCCCCTGGTGCAACGTCGCGAAGCCCACGACATGGTTCGGGCCCTGGAACGCATGAAATCACCCTGGCTTCACGTAAGCCTGACCGTCAAGCGGCCGGCCCGTGACGGCTATGGCCTGCATGGCAGCGGCATGTTCGTCATCAACCCGCCCTACACCCTGCACGACGAGCTCAAGAAAACCATGCCATGGCTCAGCAATATCCTGAAGCAGGACGATCGGGCCGGCTTCACGCTGAACCAGCACACGGCCTGAGCGCACGCACCCCGGCGTATTGCATCGGCGAGCCTAGAAACGCTCGCCTTCGCGCAAATAACGCCATTGCCCTGCAGGCAGGTCGCCCAGCACGATGTTGCCCATGCGTACACGCTTCAAGCCAACCACCTTCAACCCCACCATCTCGCACATGCGCCGGATCTGGCGCTTTTTTCCTTCGTGCAGGATGAAGCGCAACTGATCCTCGTTCTGCCAGGACACCTGGGCCGGCAGCAAGGCCTTCCCGTCCAGCGTCAGGCCGTGATTCAGCAATGCCAGGCCGTTCCCCGACAGTTTGCCGGTGACGCGCACCAGATATTCTTTTTCAATATCGGAATCGTCATTGATCAGCTGGCGGGCAATGCGCCCGTCTTGAGTAAGCACCAGCAAGCCTTGCGAATCAATATCCAGGCGCCCGGCGGGTGCCAGGCCGCGCAAGTGAGCAGGGTCAAAGCGCTGGGTAGCCTTGGCCGCCCGATACTGATTGGCGGCTGTAATCAGCGATACCGCCGGGCGGTAACCCAGCTCGGCCTGCCCCGACACATAGCCCACCGGCTTGTTCAGAAGAATGGTCACCCGGGCCGTCTGGCGGCGCTGGGCCATGCGGTCCAGCGTGATCTTCTGGTTGGGCCACGCCTTGGATCCCAGCTCGGATACGACGACGCCGTCGACGCGCACCCACCCCCGCTCGATATAGGCGTCGGCCTCGCGACGGGAGCATAAACCCTGCTGGGCCATTAATTTGGAGATTCTGATCTTTTCCATAAGCGATAAGCGAGTTGTTCCGAGATTAGCGATAATACGCGCTATGACTGACGACGTATCAATGGCGGTATGGCGCACGGCGCCTGCCCCTTCCATTTCCTTGGTGCAAAAACAGTGGCTGTTTCGCCCCGGTGCCCTGACCTGTGGTCTTCGGCAACTGGGAACAGTCCGGCTGCAGGTTCTTCGTGAATACGCGTGGGGCGCCCTGCCCGAAGACGCCCGTTTACTGCACTGCGCGGCCGGCACCCCCCTATGGCTGCGCGAAGTTCACATGACCATCGATGGCATTCCCGGCGTTGTGGCACGCAGCTTCACCCCGCTGCGCGCATCACACGGACGCTGGCAAGGCATACGGCGCCTGCGCTCGCGCCCGTTGGCCGACATGCTGTACCACGACCCGCGCATCGAACGGTCGGTTTTCCGGGTGGCCCGCCTGCCCTGGCATCATCCGCTGGCGCGTACCGTTGACCTGGTTCAGAGCACCGACAGCCTTAGCCGGCGACTGCATGCCCGATGCTCTGTATTCTGGTTCGATCACCAACCCCTGGTGGTATCGGAATGCTTTTTGCCGTCGTTCTGGCGCAAGGCGCAAACCGGCCGCTAACCCGGCCTGCCCGAGCCTTGATGCGCCGCCCGCCGGCTACAGGGCGTCGATACCGCTCTCGCCGGTACGGATACGAATGGCCTGTTCAACCGGCATGACGAAAATTTTCCCGTCGCCGATCTTCCCGGTAAACGCCGCCTTGATGATGGCATCGATCGCACCGTCGACCAGAGCGGCGGGAAGCACGACATCGATGCGGATTTTTGGAAGGAAGTCCACGACGTATTCGGCACCGCGATACAGTTCGGTGTGCCCTTTCTGACGGCCAAACCCTTTGACTTCCGTAACCGTCAGCCCGCTGACGCCGATATCGGCAAGCGCTTCGCGCACTTCGTCGAGCTTGAACGGTTTGATAATGGCCGTAACTTGTTTCATGACAATGAACCCCGGGAAAAATGAACGACCTTAAACCTGCTGGCCGGCAGTTTCAGAAAGAATGCGATCGGCTTCCAGTAAAACGCGCTTGGGCGCGGTTCCGCCGATGTGCGCACGTGCCGACACCGAACCTTCAAGTGTGAGTACCTCGTAGATGTCCTCGTTGATCAGGGGGTTGAATGCCTGCAACTCGGTCATCGACAGATCGGATAGGTCGCAACCACGTTCCTCGCAGGTGCGAACGGCCAGCGCAACGGTTTCGTGAGCGTCGCGAAAAGGGACACCCTTCTTGACCAGGTAATCGGCCAGATCGGTGGCGGTGGCAAAACCCTGCATGGCGGCTGCCCGCATTGCCGGGGCATTCACCTGAATGCCGCCCGCCATGTCGACGAAAATGGTCAGTGTGTCACGAATGGTATCGGCCGCATCGAACAAGCCTTCCTTGTCTTCCTGGTTGTCTTTGTTGTAGGCCAGCGGCTGGCCTTTCATGAGCGTGAGCAAAGCCACCAGATGCCCGTTCACCCGCCCGGTTTTGCCCCGGGCAAGTTCGGGAACGTCGGGATTCTTTTTCTGGGGCATGATGGAGCTTCCGGTGCAGAACCGGTCGGCCAGTGTAATGAACCCCACGCGCGGGCTCATCCACAGCACCAGCTCTTCCGAGAAACGGCTGATATGCATCATGATCACGGCGGCGGCCGCGCAAAACTCGATGGCGAAGTCACGGTCGGAAACGGCGTCAAGCGAGTTGCGGCATACGGCCTCGAAGCCCAGCGTGCGGGCGACACGTTCGCGATCCAGCGGATACGACGTGCCCGCCAGCGCGGCGGCACCCAGTGGCAGGCGATTCACCCTTCGCCGGCAGTCGGCCAGACGCTCGGCATCACGGCCGAACATTTCGGCGTAGGCCAGCAAATGATGGCCGAAGGTAACCGGCTGCGCCACTTGCAGGTGGGTGAAACCCGGCATGATGGTACCCGCATGGGTGATGGCCAGCTCAGCCAGCTTGCGACGCAACTGCTGCAATAGATCGATGGCCACATCGATCTCATGACGCAGCCAGAGGCGAATATCAGTGGCAACCTGGTCATTACGCGAACGGCCGGTGTGCAGGCGCTTGCCGGCATCGCCGATCAGCTCAACCAGACGTTTTTCAATGTTCAGATGCACGTCTTCAAGGTCGAGCGACCACTCGAAATGACCGGACTCAATCTCGTCGAGTATGCGCGCCATGCCTTTTTCGATCGCTTCCTTGTCCTGGGGCGAGAGAATGCCAATGGATTCAAGCATGTCGGCATGCGCCAGCGAACCTTGAATGTCAAAGCGGGCCATGCGCTGGTCGAAGTTGACCGACGCCGTATAGCGCTTGACCAGATCGGAGACCGGTTCGGAGAATCGGGCGGACCACGCTTGCGCTTTGTTGGCGAACTGATTTTGCATGATGGAATAACGACTTTGAAATGATTGACTCGTAGGATTATAAAGGACGGTCCGACGGTTCCCCGGAAGACCCGGCCAAGATGCGCTCAAAAACAGCGATAGACTCTACATGCCCGGTATGCGGAAACATGTTGATGGCGCCGGCGCTGGCCAGACGGTAAGCCTGCGAGTGCACCAGAATACCAGCGTCACGCGCCAGGGTTGCCGGGTTGCACGACACGTAGACAATACGCTGCGGCCGCTCCGCCGGCGCCAGCGCAGCCAGGGCCCGCGACACGGCCTCGGCCCCCTCGCGCGGCGGATCGATCAACATGCGGTCGAAGTAGCCCAGATTACGCAGCCAGGCCCCATCGACCTCGAACAAATTAAGCGTGGCAAATGACACTTTGTCGTGCAGGCCGTGAATCCGGGCAGCCTGACCGGCACGCTCGGTCAATGCCGCACTGCCTTCCACACCCACCACACAAGCCGCACGCGTTGCGAGCGGCAGGGTGAAATTACCCAGCCCGCAGAACAGATCGGCCACACGGTCGGTGGAGCCAACCTGAAGCAAGCCCAGCGCCCGCGACACCAGCGTGCGGTTGATCGCATGATTTACCTGGGTGAAATCTGTAGGGCGAAATGGCATACGCAGCCCGAACTCGGGCAAGGTATAAGCCAGCCGGCCATCGTCATCGTTGTTCAGCAGATGAACCGAATCGACGCCTTTGGGTTGAAGCCACCAGCTCACGTTATGGCGGCGGGCAAATACATGCAGCAAGTCGATGTCGGCTCCGGTAAGCGGCTCCATGTGCCGCAGCAGCAACGCCGTGACGTCATCACCCACGGCAACTTCCACCTGCGGAATACGGTCGGCACACGACATGGCGCCGATAAGGTGGCGCAACGGCACCAGCAGATCGGAGACATGGCGCGGCAGCACCAGGCATTCGGTCATGTCGGCCACATAGCTGCCGCGTTTCTCACGAAACCCGACCAGCACCCCGCCCTTTTTCCTGACGACACGCACCGACAATCGCGCGCGATAGCGATAACCCCAGGTGGGGCCGTGCAATGCGGGCAGAATCTGGTCGGCGTTAACTTTCCCGATATGCCGAAGCGCGTCTTCGAGCACCCGCTGTTTAACCGCGACCTGTGCCGCCGGCTCCAGGTGCTGCATGGCACAGCCGCCGCACACGCCGAAATTCGGACAGGCCGGCGTAACCCGCTGCGATGACGCCTTGACAATACGCTCGAAGCGGGCCGTGTCATAGGCCGGCTTGCGTCGGGTAATGGTGGCAAGCACGCGCTCCCCGGGCAAGGCGCCCTCGACAAAAACCACCTTGCCTTCGTGCCGGGCAACGCCCCGGGCCTCGAGATCCATGGACGCAACGTCCAGCAACTCAGTGTTCATGATTTGGCCAAATTAAAAACAAGGGCCAAATTGTGACACTAGCCGTGTGCGTCGCGCAAACGCACCTCACGCCGGGCGACTTCCCCGGCGTGAGGTGCTCGTGAAGAATTGCTGTTTACGATGCGCTGCGCTCGGCATGCCGGCGCTGGTGCTCGCGGTACTTTTCGGCACGCTCCTGAAAATGGGCGGTGACCTTTCCTTGCTGACCTGCATCCAGGGCATCCCAGACAGCCAGCCATTTTTTCTGGATGTCGCTGCGGCTTTCCTGCATGGCTTCGCGCGATTGCTGCATGGAGGCAACCACAGCCTGCGGATCGATCTTGCCGGCCGTGACCCCCTCAGCGCGCGAGGCAAACGCCGATTTCATCTGTTCGCGGTGCTTTTCACGGACAAGCTTTTGTTCCTGTTTCGCCGCATCGACCAGCGTCTTCTGGGCATCGGTCAATGCCAGGCTGTCCACCACCGCCTGGGGAACAGGGCCGTATCCCGGCACGACCAGGCCGGCATTGCGCCACTGCTTTTCCGCATGCTTGGCACCATACTTGGCGTGTTTGCCCGCCTGGTGTTCGCAACCCGCGGCGGTGTCGCCGCGCATATCGCCCGGACCGGCATGGGCGGCCGCCCCGAAGGCAAGCAGCGAGGCCAGAGTGACCAGTTTCAATGAATTGGTAAGAGAGCGAGTTTTCATGGAGCTTCCTTGAGCGTTGTGTAGGAGCCTCCATTGTGCTGCCCGACCGGTTTCGACCCTGTTTCACGCTCGGGCACGCAGGTTTCAGCGCATTACGATTAGTGCACGCCTCTGAACGTTAGCGGTTTTCCCATGCCGCCAGGTACTCGCGCCAATGCGGCGCGTCGATCTGTTGCAGGGAGTCGCGCACCAGCGCAATCTCGGCGTCGTACTGGGTTGGGTCAAGCTCGCCTTTGAGCAGGCGGAAGCGGCAATACACCAGCCAGGTATTGACCACATCGGTTTCGCAATAGGCGCGAACCTGGTCGGCCTGACCATTGTTCCAGGCTTTCCATACCTGGCTGCCATCCATGCCGAGCTTGCCCGGGAAACCGCACAGTTTAGCCAGATCGTCCAGCGGCGCATTGGCCCGGCTGTTGTATTTGGCCAGAAAATCCATGAGATCGATATGCCGGTTATGGTAGCGGCTGATGTAATTGTTGAACTTGAAATCACGGTCGTCATCGCCGGTATCCCAGTAGCGCGGTGCGGCGATACCGTGGATCAGGCTGCGATAGTGCAACACCGGAAGGTCGAAGCCCGACCCGTTCCAGCTGACCAGTCGCGGCGTGTAGCGTTCGATCGTTTTAAAAAAACCCGACAGCAGAACCGGTTCAGGGTCATCGGCCTGCCCCAGCGTTTTCACCCGAAACCCCTGGTTATCGCGAAACACACACCCCACCACCGCCACCTTGTGCAAGTGAAGCGGCAAAAAATCGTTACCGTGCGATGCCTGCCGTTCCTGCAGTGCGCGCTCGATGACCTGGGCGTCGGTGAGCGACGATTCCCACTCGGGATTCAGGCGTCGCAGACCGTCGGCATCGGGTATGGTTTCAAGATCGAAAACCAGCGTGGGGATCATCGCTCGGGCAAGTAAGACAAGGGATTGACCGGGGTGCCGCGGCGACGGATCTCGAAGTGCAGACGCGGAGAAGTGGTGTCGGTCTGGCCGATGGCCGCGATTTTTTCTCCTTTCTTGACCTCCTGGCCTGTTTTGACCAGTAACGACTGGTTGTGGGCATAGGCGGTGATGAAGCCATTGCTGTGGCCGAGCAAAATAAGATTGCCCAGTCCGCGCACCCCGTTGCCGGCATACATAACCTTGCCTTCAGCGGCGGCAATGACCGGATCACCCTCTTTGCCTTCGATATCAATACCCTTGGTGCCGGCATTGAAGCTTTGAATGATCTTGCCATTGGCCGGCCATCCCCAGTTGATCAGACTGGCATCGCTGGCACGCGCAACGCTGGTGGGCTCGGCTGTTTTGGGCGGCGTCACCGGGGACGGGGTTGCCGTCGTTGCAGGGCTGGAGTCGGGGGCCGCCGGGGCACCGGACCCCAGACGCAATACCTGCCCCACACGCAACTGGGTGGGGTCGGTAATATTGTTCAGGCTGATGAGCTGGGCAACGCTGACGCCCTGCGCCTGGGAAATCTTGTACAGAGTGTCGCCGGGGCGCACGGTGTAGGTTCCCGACGACGTGCTTACGCTGGTACCTGTACCGCCGCCTTGCGACATGTCGCTGACGGGGGCCTGGGTAGTACGGGTTGCACACCCGGCCAGCAAGCTTGTGGCCACAATGGCGGCCACAACAGCAGACCGCCGGACACTGAATGGAGCAGAACCGATAGACGGTAACGTCCCTGCACGCATAGGGTTCTCCTGATTACATTAAGACTGAATTCCTGTCCGCAACGGAACAAAACGCACTTCCTCAAGCGTATCACGGCGCCAGGTCGAGACACCGGTTCGTTCGATGAGCACAAGGCGCTGTGTGGTTGTTCCTTCCGGAGCAATTAACTTACCCCCAACCGCCAGCTGGGTGAGCAGCGCCTGGGGAATGGACATGCCAGCGGCGGCGACCAGTATGGCGTCGAATGGCGCAACGCTGGGCAAACCGAGCGTGCCATCGCCGTAAACTAACCGCACCCTACCTGTTAACCTGAGTTTACGCAAATTTTGCTGCGCCATCTCGTACAGGCCGCGAATACGTTCGATGGCGTGAACCTGCGGAATGAACTGCGCCAGCACGGCAGCCTGATAACCGCAACCCGCCCCGACCTCAAGAACACGCTGGGGCGCACGCTCGGCGCAAATGGCGCTGATCATGTGCGCCACCACCCAGGGTTGAGAGATTGTCTGGCTGTAGCCAATAGGTAGCGCGGCGTCGTCGTATGCCCGGCTGGCCAGACCTTCGTCGACGAACAGATGGCGTGGAACCGCCATCATGGCATCAAGCACACGCTGGTCGGTGATCCCTTGCTCTTGCAGGCGCCGTAACATGACGGCGCGCGAACGCTCGGAGTTCAAGCCCAGATTGGACAGGCCGCCGGTTGCCGACGCCGTGGCCGCCGGCCGGGAGGACGGCGGCTTGACGGCGGCTCCGACAAACACGCGCGTGTTGCTGTTCGAAGGCGTCACCGTGACCGGTTTTCCGCCAATGCCGGCGCGTTTGGGACGAGCGGTTTGCGGCCAGCCGCCGGGCACTAGGGGCTTACGCATAGCGGCGTTGCCCAGCCCCGAACCTGGTCCAGCTGGTCATAGTTGGTCAGATCGAAACGCAATGGTGTGATCGAAACGTTCAGCGCTTCGATGGCCCCAAAGTCGGTATCGGGTGCCGAATCGACGACGCCGCCTACCGGCCCGATCCAGTAGACCGGATCACCATAGGGTGTGGTGCTTTTCACAACGGGTTCGGAAGGATGGCGTTTTCCCAGCCGCGTGACGCGCATGCCGTTGAGCATTTCGTACGAAACACAGGGAATGTTCACATTCAGCAGCGTGGGGCCCGCAAGCCCCTGCCTGATTTGCTGCTGCACGATCTGGCGGGCCACCCGTGACGCCGTGTCCAGATGCTGCCACCCCTTCTCGACCAGCGAAAAGGCAATGGCCGGAATGCCGAACAGATACGCCTCGGTGGCGGCGGCGACCGTGCCCGAATACAGGGTGTCCTCGCCCATGTTCGCGCCGTTGTTGATGCCGGAAACCACCAGATCGGGGCGAAAATCGAGCAAGCCGGTCAGGGCGATATGTACGCAATCGGAAGGAGTGCCGTTGACGTAATAAAACCCGTTGCCGGCCTGCCGGACCGAGAGCGGGCGGTTCAGGGTAAGCGAATTGGACGCCCCGCTGCAATTGGTTTCGGGCGCCACCACAGTAATGTCTCCCAGCCCTTGCATCGCCTGCACCAGCGCTTCGATACCTGCCGCGCTGTAGCCGTCGTCGTTGGACACCAAAATTCGCATGAGACACCACCCAGTTAACCAATTCTGACAAATTGTACCCCCAGCCTACCGGCTTTTGAACGGCAACGGGAGTTTTGGCGTTTTTCGCGTCTGTGGTTAGAATCGCACCACGAAACAACAGGAGACACCCCATGCCGCTCGTTGCCACACTGCTGGCCTCGTCCTCATTCATTCTGGCCGCCTATTTGATCGGATCGGTTCCGTTCGCGGTGGTGGTCAGCCGCGCCATGGGCTTGCAGGACCCCAGAACCTTCGGATCGGGAAATCCGGGTGCAACGAATGTGTTGCGTACGGGAAACAAAACCGCAGCCTTGCTGACCCTGCTCGGCGACGCCGCCAAAGGCTGGCTGGCCGTAGTGCTGGCCGCCCGTTTGGCCCCGTCAATGGGGCTGGGCGAGATCACGGTGGGGCTATGCGCCGTGGCGGCGTTCCTGGGGCATGTGTTTCCGGTGTTCCTGAAGTTCAAAGGAGGAAAGGGTGTAGCAACCGCACTTGGCGTGATTCTGGCCCTGAGCCCTTGGCTGGCGCTGGCCACTGTAGCAACCTGGCTGATCGTGGCCTATGCAGGCCGGTATTCGTCGCTGGCCGCAATTGTCAGCGCCATTTTTGCTCCCCTGTATTATTTGCTGGGTGCAAATATCGCCTGGCCCATGGTGAAATCGTACGCCATGGCGATTATCGTGCTGGGCCTGGTGTTGATTTTTCGCCACCAGGCGAATATCGGCCGATTGCTTCAGGGCAAGGAACCAAAAATCGGCGCAAAGAAAAAAAGCAGCTAGACCGCTGTATTCACCTGAGACAGATCCCAGCGCGGCTTGACCGAAAAAGCATAGGGCCTGCGCTCCAGCGATACCAGATCGGCCTGAACCCGCATGGCGGCGGCAAATGCAATCATGGCACCGTTGTCGGTGCACAGTTCCAGGGGCGGAAAATAAACCTGCGCCTTCAATGAAGTGGCGGCGTCCAGCAAGTAGGACCTCAGGCGCTCATTGGCGCCCACACCGCCCGCCACCACCAGGCGCTTGAGCCCCGACTCGCGCAGCGCCCTGATCGATTTCTTGGCCAGGACATCCACAATGGCCGCCTGCGTGGCGGCCGCCAGATTGGCGCGCTGCTCGCTGGTAATGCCCCCGCTTTGCCGGTCGAAATCGCGCATGCGTGTGAGTACGGCGGTTTTCAAACCGCTGAAGCTGAAATCAAGATCACCGCTATGCAGCATGGGCCGCGGCAACGCAATGGCATCGGGATCACCTTGCCGGGCCAGGCGCGACAACGCGGGGCCACCGGGATACCCCAGGCCCAGCAGCTTGGCTGACTTATCGAAAGCTTCGCCGGCGGCATCGTCGAGCGTTTCACCCAGCAGTTCGTACTGACCGACGCCGTCAACACGCATGATTTGCGTGTGACCGCCGGAAACCAGCAGCGCGATGAAAGGAAATTCCGGCCGGGGACTGGCAAGCATGGGTGACAGCAAGTGCCCTTCCAGATGATGAATAGCAATTGTGGGCAGGCCGCGCGACCACGCAAACGATTGCGCCACACTGGCCCCCACCAGCAGGGCCCCGGCCAGCCCCGGCCCGGCTGTGTACGCCACCGCACCGATGTCCGCCGCCTGAAGGCCGGCTTGCTGAAGCACCTGCCGGGTTAATGGCAATACGCGCCGAATGTGGTCTCGCGAAGCCAGCTCGGGGACCACGCCGCCGTAAGCCTGGTGCATGGCAATTTGCGAATGCAGCGCGTGGGCCAGCAGGCCGCGCCGGGTGCACACCAGCGCAACGCCGGTTTCATCGCACGAACTTTCAAAACCGATAATTATCATGATGCAAGTTTACCGCGGGTAACCGAGTCATTTTAGAATGGATCCCGAGCCGCACGCAGACGGCTGCAACACTCCAGGGGAAGCCATGCTTGAACGATTTTTTCAATTACGGGAACACGGCACCACGGCGCGCACCGAAGTGCTGGCCGGCATTACCACGTTCCTGACCATGTCCTACATCATCTTTGTCAATCCCGACATTCTTTCGTCAACAGGAATGGACAGAAACGCGGTGTTTGTGGCCACCTGCCTGGCCGCCGCCATCGGTTCGCTGATCATGGCCTTGCTGGCAAACTGGCCGATCGGCATGGCGCCGGGCATGGGGCTTAACGCGTTTTTCGCGTTCACGGTCGTTGGAGCGCTGGGTTATACCTGGCAGCAGGCGTTGGGGGCCGTCTTCATTTCCGGCGTCATATTCATCATCATCACCGTGACAGGCTTGCGCCAGTGGATCATCGACGGCATACCCCGATCACTTCGCTGCGCGATTGCCGCCGGTATCGGTCTGTTCCTTGCCATCATCGCCCTGGGCAGTTCCGGCATCGTGGTGGCGAACCCGGCAACCAAAATCGGGCTGGGCGACCTCACATCGCCGCAGGTGCTTTACACCATTGCCGGTTTTTTCATCATTGCCACGCTTGACGCACTAAAGGTGCGCGGCGCCATTCTGATCGGCATTCTGATCATTACGGTGGCAGCCATGCTCACCGGCCACGCTGCCTTCAACGGTGTTTTTTCAGCGCCGCCCAGCCTGGCTCCCACCTTTTTGCAGCTCGATATCATGGGAGCGCTGGGCACCGGCATTGTGCATGTCATTCTGGTGCTGGTGCTGGTCGAAGTATTCGACGCCACCGGAACCATGATCGGTGTGGCCACCCGTGCCAACCTGCTACCGCCGGGCAAACCGAATCGTCTGGGTCGCGCCCTGCTGGCCGACAGCTCGGCCATCGTGGCCGGATCTTTCCTGGGAACCAGCAGCACCACGGCCTACATTGAAAGTGCATCGGGTGTGCAGGCCGGCGGTCGCACCGGCCTGACCGCGCTCACGATCGCCATCCTGTTTCTTCTGGCCCTGTTTCTGGCGCCGCTGGCCGGCTCGGTGCCGGCATTTGCCACGGCGCCGGCGCTGCTGTACGTGGCCGGGCTGATGCTGCGAGAGATCACCGAGGTGGACTGGAACGACGTTACCGAGGCCACCCCCGCCGCCCTGACGGCCATGACCATGCCCTTTACCTACTCCATTGCCAACGGGCTGGCGTTCGGCTTCATCAGCTATGTTGTACTGAAAGCGGCCACCGGCCGGTTCCGTCAAGTGCATCCGGCGGCATGGATAGTGGCGGCGCTGTTTGCCGTCAAATTTGCGTTCTTTCCCGAGTAATTCATCAAAAAGACCCGGCCGGATCATCCGGATTGCCCACTGCAAAACGACGGCAAAGGCGTTACACTGGTTCAACATTACTGTGAAAACCTGAAGCGGCTGATAAGCCGCTTTTACTTTATGAGGTTCCCCATGAGCACCGTTGAATTGAACAAAGACACATTTCAGGCCGCCGTTCAAGGCGACAAACCCCTGGTTGTGGACTTCTGGGCGCCGTGGTGCGGGCCCTGCCGCAACTTTGCCCCGGTGTTCGAAGAGGCTGCCGGCAAACACGACGACATCACCTTCGCCAAAATCAACACAGAAGAAGAACAGGAGCTGGCGGCGGCGCTGAATATCCGTTCCATTCCCACCCTGATGGTGTTCCGTGAGCAGGTTCTGTTGTTCAACCAGGCCGGTGCCCTGGCCCCTGCACAGCTGGAAGAGCTGATCACGCAGGTCAAGGCCGTCGACATGGAACAAGTGCACGCCGAAATTGCTGCGCAGCGAGGCGACAACTAACCGTTGTCGCCGTCCTCGGGCGAAGCAGGCAACAGTGTCCAATGGCTTTGCCCGCGGCTTGCATTGCTTAGGAACCGCCCGAACTCATGGGCCTGACTTTGCGGCAGGCACAACAGCCAGTCTACCCCGTGTGCGTCGAACTCCTCGCGCATCACACTGACCGCATACGCGGGAAACTTCGACTGCACCCGCGCAATATCACTGAACAGGCAACGGCAGCGCAACTGAACCCGGGCAACAACCTGTTTCTTGTCCGCCAGCCGCAAGCATTGTGCCGCCGTACCGCCATAGGCGCGTACCAGCCCGCCGGTGCCCAGTTTCACCCCGCCGAACCAGCGTATCACCAGCACGACGACATGATCGCACTGCTGCCCTTCGATGGCCTGCAGGATAGGGCGTCCGGCGGTGCCGCCCGGCTCGCCGTCGTCGTTGAAGCGATAGGTGTCTCCCAGCTTGTACGCCCAGCAATTGTGGGTGGCGTCGGGAGCGTGATTGGCGGCCACAAAACCGGTGGCCTGGGCTACGGAACTTGCAGGAGCCGCCAGGGCAAGAAAGCGGCTCTTGCGGATTTCGTCTTCGAAACGGGCCGGGCCCGTCAGCGTAAAGACCACGGCACGTCAGGCCTCGATACCGCGCGAGGCCAGGTAATCGTCGTAGTTGCCCTGGTAATCGATGATCTGTCCGTCGGGCAGGATCTCGATGACCCGTGTTGCAAGCCCCGACACAAACTGCCGGTCGTGCGACACGAAAAAGAGCGTGCCCTTGTACAGTTCCAGTGCATATTGCAGCGATTCGATCGATTCCATGTCAAGGTGGTTGGTGGGTTCGTCGAGCAGCATGACGTTGTGGCGCCCCAGCATCAGGCGGCCGAAAGACATGCGGTTTTTCTCACCCCCCGACAACACCCTGACCTCTTTGGAAATGTCATCGCCCGAAAAAAGCAGGCGCCCCAGTACCGAGCGCAGTGCCTGGTCGTCATCGCCGGCCTTGCGGTAGTCGGACAACCAGTCGAACAGGTTCTTGTCGGACTGGAACTGGTCGGATACGTCCTGGGCCATATAGCCTTTATCGGCGTTCTCGGACCACTTGACCGATCCTGAATCGGGAGCGATATCTTCGGCCAGAAGGCGCAGCAGCGTGGTTTTACCCACACCATTGGCGCCGATGATGGCCACCTTCTGGCCGGCCTCGAACATGGCGGAAAACCCCCGAATGACCGGCGTATCGTACGCCTTGCTGACTGATTCGAGTGTGGCCGCCAGACGATGCAGAACCTTTTCCTGCTCGAAGCGAATATAGGGATTCTGCCGCGACGAAGGCTTGACTTCCACGGCATTGGACTTGATTCGATCGATCTGCTTCAGACGCGATGTGGCCTGCCGCGCCTTGGATTTGTTGGCCGAAAACCGGCGCACGAAATCCTGCAGCTCGGATATACGCTCTTTGGCTTTGGCGTTGGCGGCGCTCTGGCGCTCCCGCGCCTGAGTGGACGCCAGCATGTAGTCGTCGTAGTTGCCCGGATAAATACGCAGTTCGCCGTAATCGAGATCGGCCATGTGCGTACACACTTCATTCAGGAAGTGCCGGTCGTGGCTGATGATGATCATGGTGCTCTGGTAACTGTTCAGCACATTTTCGAGCCAGCGAATGGTGTTGATGTCCAGGTTGTTCGTTGGCTCGTCGAGAAGCAGGACATCGGGATTCGAGAACAGGGCCTGGGCAAGCAGCACCCGCAGCTTCCATCCAGGGGCAATTTCCCGCATGGGCAGATTGTGCTGCTCACCCGGTATTTCAAGACCCAGCAGCAGTTCGCCCGCCCGCGCCTCGGCGGTGTAGCCGTCGTACTCGGCAAACCGGGTTTCCAGGTTGGCCGCGTGCATGTAGTCGTCTTCGGTGGCGTCGGGGTTGGCGTAAATAGCGTCGCGCTCGGCCATGACATCCCACATTTCCTTGTGGCCCATCATGACAACGTCGAGAACACGAATATCCTCGTAAGCAAACTGATCCTGGCGCAGCTTGCCAAGACGCACGCCGGGATCCAGGGACACATTCCCCGAGCTGGGCTCAAGATCGCCCCCGATGATTTTCATGAAGGTGGACTTGCCCGACCCGTTGGCGCCGATAAGGCCGTACCGGTTACCCTCGCCAAACTTGACGCTGACGTTTTCAAACAAGGGCTTGGGGCCG
>JBFWLP010000039.1:0-27627 GCA_050252075.1 Burkholderiaceae bacterium
CCGCGCCGGCCGGGGCGACGCCACAGGGGCCGCCGGCAGCCGGGGCCGACAACGCCAAGAGCTTATTACAAGCAAATGGTTGCATGGCCTGCCATGCTCGCGATAAAAAGATTCCTGGTCCGTCGTTTGTTGATATCAGTCAAAAATATCGCGGGCAGGAAGGGGTTGTCGCCACCTTGACCAAGAAACTGAAATCAGGCGGGGGAGGCGTCTGGGGGCCGATACCCATGCCGGCCAATCCGGGGCTGAGCGATGACGATGCCGCGGTCATGCTGGAATGGATTCTGTCCGGTTCGCAGTAAACTCGTTCAGCAACAATCAACACTGACACGACCTACAACAAGAGGAGTAACGTATGAATCAACAACGCAGAAGCGTACTGAAGCTGAGCACGGTGCTGGGTCTGGCGGTTGCCGCCGGCATACTGCGTCCCGAGCAAGCCATGGCTGCGCAGCAGGAATGGAACAAGAAAGCCTTCGAGGCGAAGACCGTCAAAGACGTCGTGGCCGCGTTTAACGGCACCGAGTCCACCGAGTCTGATCAAATCACGCTGGTGGCGCCCGATATCGCCGAAAACGGCGCGGTTGTGCCGGTAGGGGTGGTCAGCAAACTTCCCAACACCACCCAGATCGCCATTCTGGTTCCCAATAACCCGAATGCACTGGCGGCGTCGTTCGATCTGTCCGCCGATACGCTGGCCGATGTCGCCACCCGTATCAAAATGGGCGGAACGTCCGATGTCTACGCCTTGGTAAAAGCCGACGGCAAGTTTTACACGGCGCACAAGGAAATCAAGGTCACCCTCGGTGGCTGCGGCGGCTAAGCCGTCTTGTGTCGTTTACCGTATAACACTATCAAGGAGTAAATCATGGCAACACGCCCAATGCGTATTCGCGCCGTTGAAAAAGACGGCGTTGTGGAAGTCAAGGCTCTGATGAGCCACATCATGGAAACCGGCCAGCGCAAAGACAGCAGCGGCAACGTTGTTCCTGCGCACTTTATCGATCTGGTCGAGGCCAAATGGAATGACAAGGTGGTATTGAATGCCCAGTGGGGGCCCGCCGTTTCGCGTGATCCCTTTCTGTCATTCAAGTTCAAGGGTGGAAAAAAGGGTGACAAGGTCACCTTGTCATGGAAAGACAACAAAGGGGAAAGCCGCACCGATACGACGGATATTCGCTAGCGGCATCGGCGTGGTTTGCCATCAAACTGCGCCCATGCCGGAATGTTCGTCCTGAAGCGCTGTTAATCAAGGAGGAGTGCGATGAAAAAAAGATCATCCAGAGTACTGGCCGCGTTGGCGGGCGGGGTACTGGCCTGTGCCGGTAGTGCCTATGCCAACGAAACCGCCCAGGGTATCGCCGAGTATCGGGCGATGCTTGGCGATGGCGGAAACCCGGCCGAACTTATTGAAATGACGGGTGAAGAGTTATGGATGGAAAAGCGGGGCCCGAAGAGCGCCTCGCTCGAACAATGCGATCTGGGTCTGGGGCCCGGCGTGGTCAAGGGCGCCTATGCCCAGATGCCGCGTTATTTCAAAGATGCGGATCAGGTCATGGATCTTGAAACGCGTCTTGTTTATTGTATGGTCAACCTGCAAGGGCTCGACGCCAAGGAAGTCACCAAAAAGCCATTCTCGGGCAGCGGCGATTACGCCACCGACATGGAAGCGCTGGTGGGCTATGTGGTGGGGCTGTCGCGCGGCGACACCATTGCTGTTCCCCAGGATCATGCCAAAGAGCGCGAGGCATTCGAGCGCGGGCGCCAGATTTTCTATTTCAGGGGCGGCCCGTACGATTTCTCCTGCGCCTCGTGCCACAGTGTGACGGGGCAGCGTATCCGTTTGCAGGACCTTCCCAACCTGACCGAATCCAAGCCCGCCCAAGAGGCCTATTCCAGCTGGCCGGCTTACCGTGTGTCGCAAGGCGCATTGCGTTCCATGCAGTGGCGTCTGCAGGACTGCTTCCGTCAGCAGCGCATGCCGCATCTTAAGTACGGTTCGCAGGCTTCCATTGATCTCACCGTGTTTCTTGGCGTGAATGCCAAAGGTGGTGTCATGGATGCGCCCGGTCTGAAACGGTAAACGGAGATCAATGATGAAATTAACCAAACTTGCGCCGTTCACCTCCTGCCTTGCTCTTTCGGTGGCCAGTTTTGCGGCGGTGGCCGATAACCACCAGGTATCCGGTACCAGCCCCGAAGCAGTTCTTGCCGTCATGAAAGCTTCTTTTGCGGAAAGGGGCATTGCCAAGCTGGACCGCCTTGAACAGTCGGAAATGCAGGCTATCTGCTCCAAGGCCGATATGTCGGGGCGTCCGCTCAGCAGTGCCGACGCGGCCAAAATCACGAAAGCAGCCATGGAAAGCGTGAAGCCGCCGGCCGACGGCAACTATCTTGGGGCCTGGAAAGCCGGCGAGAAAGTGGCCCAAAGCGGTCGCGGCCTGCAGTTCAGCGACAAGCCCGGAGCACCCAACGGGGGTAATTGCTACGCCTGCCATCAAATGAGCAAAGCCGAAATTTCCTTCGGGAATATCGGGCCGTCGTTGCTGCATTACGGAAAGATCCGTGGAAACTCCAAAGAGATCCTCCAGTACACGTGGAACAAAATCTACAACTCGCACACCACCAATGCGTGTTCCACCATGCCCCGATTCGGCGCTGCCGGCATTCTTACCGAACAGCAAATGAAAGACGTCATGGCCTTGTTGTTTGATCCCAATTCGCCGGTGAACAACGATTCCGTGATTCCGTAACCCAGTTCCGGCCTTCCCTGTAGCCGGGGCCGGCCGGGCTGACCCTTGTTTTGTTCGGCAAGCGCTGCCCGTGGGTTCTTACCCTGTGGCAACTTGCCGATTTTCATTGAGAGAACACCATGTTGAAGCAGGTTCGGCGTGTTGCCCTGGCCATGGGCATGGCCACATCGGCTGCGGTGCTGCTGCTGGCGGCCGGTGCGGCCGGCGCCCAAACGCCGGCAAAAGGCGACACTATTACCATGCCCGATGTCCGGCTGCTCGACGGCACCGTGCTCACTTCGGCCGATATGCAGGGTAAGCCGCTGATCATTGAATACTGGGCCTCGTGGTGCCCGTTCTGCGCGCGCCAGAATCCTTATTTCGAATCGTTGTACCAAAAGGCGAAGGGCTCCGGCCTGACCGTGCTGTCGGTCAGTATCGACAAAAAACCGGAAGACGCCCAGGCCTACATGAAGGCCAAAAACTACACCTTTCCCGTAGCCATGGAAACGCCTGAACTGCGCCAGGTATTCGGCAAGCGGCGCGTTATTCCCAAAATTTTTGTGATCACCGCCGACGGCAAGGTTGCCGAGGTCATTCCGGGCGAAATGTTCGAGGAAGATGTCCTTGATCTCATAAAGTATGCCCCCGGCAGTGCCCGGTAAATCCGTCACTTCTTCAGGAAAAACCTCCCATCATGATGAATCGTCGAGAATTCCTACAAGTACTCAGCATTGCCGCCGCCGGTGGTTTAACGGTGTCACGGTCGGCATCTGCCGCCGAGCAGGCGGCCCGACAGTTTTACGAGGTGCCGCGGTTTGGCAACGTGCATTTCCTGCACTTCACCGATTGCCACGCCCAGCTGCTGCCGGTGTATTTTCGTGAACCCAGTGTGAACTTGGGGTTTGCCGATGCCCGCAATCGTCCCCCACATCTGGTGGGCGACTATTTGCTGAAATATTTCGGAATTCCCGCCGGCACTCCCCAGGCACATGCCTTTACGTACCTGAACTTTGAAGAGGCTGCCCGCAAGTACGGGAAAGTGGGCGGCTTTGCACACATGGCTACGCTGGTGAAGCAGCTCAAGGCCGGCCGTCCGGGCGCGTTGCTGCTCGACGGGGGCGATACATGGCAAGGATCAGGTACGTCGCTCTGGACGAACGGGCAAGACATGGTGGATGCCTGTCTGGCGCTGGGCGTCGATGTCATGACCGGCCACTGGGAGTTCACCCTGGGCATGGACCGGGTGAAGGAAATTGTGGAAAGCGATTTCGCCGGGAAGGTCGATTTCATTGCCAACAACATTGAAACATTCGACTTTGGCGACCCTGTCTTTCCTTCCTACACCATGAAGGAAATGAACGGCGTGCAATGCGCCATCATCGGTCAGGCGTTCCCGTATACCCCCATCGCCAATCCCCGTTATTTTGTCGAAGACTGGACGTTCGGCATTCAGGAAGACAAGTTGCAGGCCGTGATTGACGAAGTTCGCGAAAAGGGGGCGAAGGTTGTCGTCTTGCTGTCGCACAACGGGATGGATGTCGATCTCAAGCTGGCCTCGCGGGTGCGCGGGCTTGACGCCATTATGGGCGGCCATACCCACGACGGTGTGCCGGCGCCCGTCATTGTGGAAAACGGGGGCGGGAAAACACTGGTCACCAATGCAGGCAGCAACACCAAGTTCCTGGGCGTACTCGACTTCGATGTCCAGGGCGGCAAGGTGCAGGACTTCCGCTACAAGCTACTGCCGGTGTTTTCCAACTTTATCGACCCGGATCCCGCCATGACGGCACTGATCGAGAAAGTGCGCGCACCGTTTGCCGCCAAGCTTGCCGAGCCGCTGGCCGTAACGGATGGCACTCTTTACCGCCGTGGCAACTTCAACGGCACCTTCGATCAGCTGATCCTTGATGCCCTGATGGCCGAGAAAGATGCCGAGATCGCATTTTCGCCGGGGTTCCGTTGGGGCACCAGCCTGCTGCCCGGCGACACGATCACCATGGAGCACGTGCTCGACCAGACCGCCATCACCTATCCCTACACCACCCTTACCGACATGTCGGGTGAAATGATCAAAACAGTGCTGGAAGATGTCGCCGACAACCTGTTCAATCCCGATCCCTACTATCAGCAGGGTGGCGATATGGTGCGGGTGGGCGGCTTGCAATACAGCATTACGCCACAGGCCGAGGCCGGCAAGCGCATCGACGACATGACGCTGAACGGCAAACCCATCGACCCCTCGAAAACCTACAGGGTCGCCGGTTGGGCCCCGGTAGCCCAGGGAGCCCAGGGCGAGCCCGCCTGGGAGGTCGTTGCGCGGTACTTGCGCGCGGTCAAGACCGTTACCGCCATCCAGCCGAATCAACCGTTACTCAAAGGGGTGAGCGACAATCACGGGATTGCGTAAACACCTCGAACCAAGGAGGCGTACCATGATCAAGCAGTCTGTTTATGCCGTTATGCTGGGGCTGGCGTGCACCACGCTGGCCGCTGTTTCCGCGCCGCAAACGGCGCGGGCGCAAGCCGCTGCCGGCGAAGCCCGGCAGGGTATGAAGGTGGTGTATCACATCAACGACTCAGACGACCAGGCACTGGCGGCGTTGCGCAATATGCGCAACCACCTTGATGTCGCCCCGTCCACCGAAATCGTTGCCGTTGCACATGCCGACGGCATCGATTTCCTTTCCACCAAATACGACGACGCTAAAACGGTCGGGCCGCTCATTGCCGGCCTGGCCGCCCGAGGCGTGCGCTTTGAGGTATGTGAGATTACAATTGGCCGCAAACAATGGAGCAAAGACGACTTCGTTCTTGAAGCTGAATTTACTCCTTCCGGCGTGGCACGAATTACAGAATTACAGATTGGGCAGGGCTACGCCTATATCAAGCCGTAAGCGGCGGTCTTTCCGCGGGCGTAGTATGGAGAAGCTGTATGGTGGGGGAGTGGGAGTGGTTGTGGGTGCCCGCAACGTTGGTGGCGGCGGCGGCCCAGGTGGGCCGTAACGCCATCCAGCGGTCGCTGTCGGGGCCGTTGGGCACGCTGGGGGCTACCCAGGTTCGGTTTTTGTATGGTTTTCCCTTTGCCATTGTTTTCTTTCTTGCCGCGCTCTGGTTAACGCAGGCAGCCCTACCGTCATTCAGCCTTGAGTTTTTCCTGTACACCTTTTGCGGCGCCGTGTCGCAAATACTGGGAACGGCGCTCATGCTGGCGGCCATGCAGCGGCGGGAATTCGTGGTGGTTACCGCCTGGACAAAAACGGAACCGATTCAGGTGGCACTGTTCGGTGTACTGGTGCTGAGCGACCCGATTTCCCTGGCCGGGGCGTGCGCCATTCTGGCGGCTACCCTGGGTGTAGTGGTGTTGTCCCGTCCTGCATCGGCATCGGCCCAGGCGACCAGCTGGCATGCCGTTGTCATGGGTTTGCTGGCGGCGGCCGGGTTTGCGGTATCGGCCGTGGCGTTTCGCGGGGCGATTCTTGTTCTGGACTCGAACAATTTTCTGGTGGCCGCTTCGTTCACCCTGGTGGTCTCACTGGGGTGTCAGACCACCTTGCTTGCGGTGTGGATGCGTGTGAAATATCCGGATGTCTGGAAACGCTGTCTGGCCGAGTGGCGGGCGTCGATTCTGGGCGGCTTCCTGGGGGCCCTGGCCTCACAGGGGTGGTTCATCGGGTTCGCACTCACCAGTGCGGCGAATGTACGAACCCTGGGGCTGGTCGAGGTACTTTTCGCGCAAGCCGTGTCGTACAAGCTCTTTCTGGCGCGCACCTCGGGGCGCGATTGGGTGGGGATCGGGCTGATCCTGGCCGGCGTGGCCACCCTGCTGTGGGTGGGGGCCGGTTAAGCCAGCCAGTGTGACAGGTCGTAGTACCTTACCAGGTCTCCCTGATCCACCGGCGTTCCCGCCGGAATCCTTGCCAGGCCATGGGCCCACGGCAATGCGCTGATAATGTTCGACCCTTGTTGCCCGTGCGGGGTAAGCACGCGCTCGCCTTGGGCATCTTCTTGCAGTTGCACGCGCAAAAACTCCTCGCGTTTTTCCTGAAGCTTGCGGGGGGTGTCCAGCCGTGCCCTGGCAACCGGCGGAAAGACCGTATGCCTGCCCTGCAGTGTGCGGATCAGCGGGGTGACCAGTACGGTAAACACCACAAAGGCGGACACCGGGTTGCCAGGCAGGCATACCACCGGTTTGCCTTGCGCGTGCGCCAGCGCCACCGGTTTGCCGGGCTTCATGGCCACGCGCCATAAGTCCAGTGTGCCGCCCAGCGTTTCCAGGGTGGGCTTGACCAGATCTTTTTCGCCCACGGATACGCCACCCACTGTCAGGACCAGATCGCAGTCGGCCAGCAGCGTGGTGAACGCCTCGCGCAACGAGGCTTCGGTATCGAGTGCGTGCAGAACGTGACTGACCCGGCCGCCCAGCCCGGCCACCAGCGAGGCCAGCATGGGGCCGTTGGAGTCATAGATGTGGTGTTCCGCGCGCGGGCGGCCGACGGGCACCAGTTCGTCGCCGGTGGTCAGAATACCCACTTTCAGGCGAGGGTATACCGGAACCTCGGCATAGCCCTGAGAGGCCAGCAGGGCCAGTTCCCCGGGCCCCAGCAAGGTGCCTTTCACCAGCAGCTGCTCGTCTTTGCGGACATCTTCGCCGCGACGGCGGATATGGTCGCCGGGTTCAGGCATGCGGGTGATCGTCAGTTGGCCGTTGTCTTCATTGCCATGCTCCTGCATGACCACTGTATCGGCCCCTTCGGGGATCAGGCTGCCTGTGAACAGGCGAATCGTGTGCCCCGGCGTGAGCGGCGGGGGCATTTCGCCGGCGAATGTGCGATGCTGAACCGGAAGCTTCCGGTCGGTGTGGGCGTCGGCGTAGCGAAGGGCGTAGCCGTCCATGGCGCTGTTGTCGGCCGGCGGAAGGTCGAGTGCGGCAAACAGGGTTTGTGCCAGCACCCGTCCGGTGGCGGCATGCAAGGGGCAAATTTCCTGGGAGGCGGGCGGTGTGCCGGCCCGGGCCAGTTGTTCCTGGGCGGTGTCGAAATCAAGCATGGTAATGGCTGGCAAAATTGCAGGGTCGGTGAGTACTGTCGAGTTGTTCGCAAATAATGCGTTCCCAGGCAAGCCGGCAGGCACCGGGCGAACCGGGCAGGCAAAAAACCAGGGTGTTGTTGGCCATTCCGGCGAAGGCGTCGGATTGCAGGCTGGAGCTGCCGATATCCAGGTACGACAAATGCCGGAACAGCTCGCCAAAGCCTGTGAACGTTGCGTCGAGCAACGGGCGGATGGCGGTCACGGTGGTTTGCTCATGCGAAAAACCTGTGCCGCCATTGGTCAGAATGACTTGCAGGGCCGGGTTGGCGATCCAGTCGCTGAGGGTTTTGCGAATGGCGTAAATATTTTCAGGGCAGATGACTTGCTCTGCACACACATGCCCGGCCTCGCCCAGCGATCGTGCCAGATAGTCGCCGGATTCGTTGTCGTCGGGTTGCCGCCGGTCGGAAATTGTCAGGACGGCCGCGCGCAGGCTTGCCTTGGGGCGATTGTCGTTGTGTCGTGCCATAAGGATTCCTTCAGCTTGGTTTGCTCGTGAGCCAGGCAGCGGTTTTGTCTGAGTCGGCCTCGCTCTGTTCGACCCAGAATTGCTCGCCGCTGCGCAGCGTTTCACGCTTCCAGAACGGCGCCTGTGTTTTCAGGGCGTCGATAATGAATTCGCAGGCCCGGAAGGCGTCACCCCGGTGGGCCGACGCGACGCCTACAAAAACAATCTGGTCGGTGTTTGACAGTGCGCCGACACGGTGCACCACCAGGCTGTCAACAATGTTCCAGCGGTGTGCGGCCGTGGCGCAAAGCGCCTGGATTTCGCGCTCGCACATACCGGGGTAGTGCTCCAGGTAGAGCGTTTGCGTGGGGCGTTCGGGGGAATAGTCGCGTACGTAGCCGGTGAACGTGACAATGGCGCCGGTGTCGCCGGCGCGGCCCGCGCGCAGCCTGGCAATGAGTTCCGCCGTGTTGAAATCGGCTTCCTGAATGATGACCATGGCGTCAGCCTCCGGTGACGGGCTCGAAAACGGCGACCTCGTCGCCGGGCCGGATCATGGCCTCGTGGCCCACGTGATGCTGGTTCACTGCCAGTTTCAAGCGTTTTACAGACCCGAGCGGCGGGTAGCGCTGCGCCAGAAAGGCCAGCCAGTCGGCTCCGGTCATTGCCTGGTCCAGCGCCAGGGTTTCCTCGCGCTTGCCCACGAGTTCGGCAATTTGCGCGAAGTAAAGAACTTTAATCTGCATGCCATTCACCGCTTTTACCTCCTGATTTGTAGCGCAGGCGTATCGTTTCCAGCACGATGCCCTTGTCGGCCGCCTTGCACATGTCGTAGACGGTCAGCGCGGCCACACTGCATGCCGTCATGGCTTCCATTTCAACGCCGGTTTTGTAGTCGGTGCGGCAGGTGGCCTCGATGTCGACCGAGTGCGTGGACGCATCGGGGAAAAATTCGATGCCAACGAAACTGAGCGGCAGGCTGTGGCACAAGGGTATCAGCTCCGCACACCGTTTGGCCGCCAGAATGCCCGCAAGGCGGGCCGTATTCAGGACGTCGCCCTTGGCATTCTCGGCGGCCGAGAGCAAGCGGAACGCCGTGGGGCTCAGGCGCACTCGCCCGCGCGCAATGGCCGTGCGTGCCGTATCCTGCTTATGGCTGACATCGACCATGCGGGCATGGCCCGATTCGTCAATGTGGGTGAGCTGAGGGGTTGAGGGGGTGTGGGTTGTCATGAAAAGGATCGCCTGCCGGTGTCACAATAGTCGTATGATAATGGTTTATAACCACACCGCGCAGGCATTCCCATGCGCCGGAACAGGAGAAAGACATGGCTATCAACGTTGGCGATCACGTACCCGACGGCACTTTGGCGGAATATATCGAAACCGCCACCGACAGCTGCCCGGTCGGGCCCAATAACTTTCAGGTCGCCGACATGGTGAAGGGCAAGAAAATTGCCGTGTTCGCCGTTCCGGGTGCATTCACTCCCACGTGTTCAGCCAAGCATCTGCCGGGCTTTCTCGCCGCTTACGATGCTCTCAAGGCCAAAGGCATCGACGAGATCTGGTGTGTCGCCGTGAACGATGCCTTCGTCATGGGCGCCTGGGGGCGCGATCAGGGGGTGAACGGGCGCGTACGTATGCTGGCCGATGGCAGCGCCGCCTGGACCGATGCCCTGGGCATGCGTCTGGACCTTACCGCCCGCGGCCTGGGAATCCGGTCGCAGCGCTATTCCATGCTTCTTGATAACGGTGTTGTCAAAGCGTTCAATCTGGATCCGGCCGGCCAGTTCGAGGCAAGCAGTGCCGAAACCATGCTGAAACAACTGGGGTAATTCGCTTCACCTATGGTGCAGATGGTTGCAGCCTTCTTTTCCCTGTACCTTGCAACGCTTTTGCTGCTTGTGGGGTCGGGGTTGTTCAACACCTATCTGGGGTTGCGCCTGACCGCCCAGGGCGTGTCCGAGATCTGGATCGGCGGCCTGATCGCGGTGTACTATCTTGGGCTGGTGTTCGGGGCCCGTATCGGTCATCGCATCATCATCCAGGTGGGGCACATTCGTGCCTACACAGCCACGGCCGCCATTGTTACCGTCACGATACTGGCGCTTGCGCTTATCGATAACCTCTGGACATGGCTGGGGTTGCGCTTTGTGGCCGGTATTGCCATGGTCACCCAGTTCATGGTGCTGGAAAGCTGGCTGAACGAGCAAACCGAGAACCATCAGCGCGGCCGCGTGTTTGCGTTTTACATGGTTTTTTCCGGGTTAGGTACAGTGCTTGGCCAACTGTCGCTCACCCTGTTTCCCACCCTGAATTATCAGCCGCTCATTTTCGTGGCGATCTGTTCGTCGTTGTGCCTGATTCCCATCGCCCTTACCCGACGTTTGCATCCGGCTCTGCAGTTGCCCGCGCCGCTGCATGTAAAGTACTTTCTTTCACGGGTTCCACTGTCGCTGACGGTGTTGTTCATTGCGGGCACCATTACCGGCGCTTTTTACGGCCTGGCACCGGTGTACGCAGCCAAGCAGCAGCTGTCCTCCAGCCAGGTGGCCGTGTTTGTGGCGGCGTCCGTCGCCACGGGGCTGGTGGCGCAATGGCCGCTGGGCTGGCTGGCCGACCGGGTGAACCGGGCAGCCATGATACGTGTCAACGCCTTGCTGCTGGCCTTGTTGTCGGTGCCTTTATGGGGCTGGTGGTCATTTCCTTTTTGGGCCCTGGTGGCGTTTTCATGTGTGTTCGGGGCGTTGCAGTTCACGCTGTATCCGCTCGGGGCCGCATTTGCCAATGATAACGTCGAGCAGGAACGCCGCGTTGGCTTGAGCGCCATTTTGTACATTGTGTACGGTATCGGTGCCTGTGTGGGCCCGCTGGCGGCCGGGGTGCTCATGCGCGAAGTGAATGTCAGCATGTACTTTGTTTTTGTATCGGTCTGTGCTGCTGTGCTTGTCATTTTCCTGCGGCCCAAGCGCATCACCGGTGATCATCTCAGCCAGGATGCTCCCACCACGTTTGTGCCCATGTCCGACAGCCTGCAAAGCTCGAATGTGGTGGCTGCCCTTGATCCCCGGGTCGACCTCGACAGCGACGTATCGTTTGAACCGGTCGACGAACAAGCGCCTGCTGCGGCATCGGGCTCGTCTTCCTCCGATCACGCCGCAGAGCCGGCGGAGCCGCCCGACCAGCACCAGAACCAGGATCACGATCAGGGCCGGGATCAGAACCAGGATACCGGGACAGCCCCCCGAAATCCCCCGGCTAGCGCGGGATAAGTATCACAATGGCAGTGATTGCCAGCGCAATGCCTGCCGCGTTCACCCAGGACAGCCTTTCCTTGAAAATGCCTGCGCCCACCAGTGTGCCCAGCGAAATGACGCCGATATTCATCGCCGAGAAAACCAGCGTAGGGTTCTCGGGGAATACCTGGTGGGCCCGGATATAGAAGTAAATATTGCTGAAGTTCAGCACCCCCAGTACCACGCCGGCAATAATGCTGCGCTGGTTCCAGCGGGTTTTTCTGGCGATCAGCCAACCGAAAATCACAATGCCCGCCAGGACAAAAGCCACAAGCAGGCTGTTGGGAAAGGCAGCGCCTGTTTTTGCCAGCTGCTTGAACAGAATATCAATGGTTCCGTAGCCGACCCACACCGCCAGAAGGCTCCCGATGGCCCAAAACTTGTCGCCCGAGCCTTCGGTATTGTTCGGCTTGTACAGCAGGCACAGAAGCGCGATCAGTGCGGTGCCTATCCCCAGCATTTTGCTGCCTGACAAGGCTTCGCCGAACAGGACGAAGGCGGCGATCAGCGGAATGAACAAGGACAGGCGCTGGGCGGCGTCGCTCAGTACGATGCCGGCATGCCGAACCGCTGCCGCCATGGCCAGAAAGATGGTTGGCAGCAGGAAACCCAGGGCGATGAGTATCCACCATGGAGGGGACGATGTCAGCAGGGCGCTGGGAGTGGCGCCCAGCAGGGTGAGTGTGAGTAGCGAGGCAACGACATAATTGACGGCAATTGCCTGGTCGATCTGAAGATTGTGGCGTCGGGCCACTTTCAGCAAAACAGAGACGGCGACGCTGCAACTGATGGCAATAACAAGGGTTAGCATAGGAATCTTACTTTCCAGGCGGGTTACGGGTGGGTGGACGTTTCGCTGACCTGCAGGCCAAGGCGCGCAAAAAGCTCCCGGTCGGCGGACACGTCAGGGTTGGGGGTGGTCAGCAGGTGATCACCGTAGAAGATGGAGTTGGCGCCCGCAAGAAAACACAGCGCCTGAAGTTCATCGCTCATTGATTCGCGACCCGCCGACAGACGTACCGCCGCCCGGGGCATCGTAATGCGAGCTACGGCAATGGTGCGAACGAACTCAAACGGATCCACCGCCTGGGCGTCGCTCAGGCCCGTGCCTGGCACCTTCACCAGGTGATTGATGGGAACGGATTCGGGTTGCGGATCAAGGCCGGCCAGCTGGGCGATCAATGCCGCCCTGTCGCGCCGTGATTCGCCCATACCGACAATGCCGCCTGCGCACACATTCAGTCCGGCGCTACGTACCCGTGCCAATGTGTCCAGCCGGTCCTGGTAAGTGCGCGTTTTAATGATCTTGGGGTAGAACTCGGCCGAAGTATCCAGGTTGTGATTGTAGTAATCCAGGCCGGCTTGCTTCAGATCTTCGGCCTGTCCGTCTTTCAGCATGCCTAGCGTAACGCAGGTTTCCAGGCCGAGTGCTTTCACGGCGGCCACGCGCTCGGCGACTGCTTCGAGCTGGCGCGCGGTGGGTGAGCGCCAGGCGGCACCCATGCAGAAACGTTGGGCGCCGGCCGCCTTGGCGTTCTTCGCGGCTTCGACAACGTCGTCCAGAGGCATCAGGCCGGTGGTTTCCCCGCCCACGTCGTAGTGTCTGGATTGGGGACAGTAGGCGCAGTCTTCCGGGCAACCGCCGGTTTTGATTGACAGCAGCGATGACAACTGAATGTGGTTGTTGCGATGGTGGCGCCGGTGTGTTGTTTGGGCCTGAAAGAGCAGTTCGTTAAGCGGCAGGGCGTAAAGCTCCAGTACGGACTCGGTGGAACTGGTGTGGGGTGTAAAAGTGTCTGTTGGATTCATGGGTGCTACGTTGCGGACAGCCTGCACGGCCTGAGCCATGCTGTTAAGGGATTTGCTGGTGCATAGTAGACAGGTGCCTGCCGTGGCTCAAGCGGCTCCAGGCCTTCCGGGAAATATGTTTCTGAATGAAACTAAAGAAGTTCGTCGAATTTCGTAGATTATGGAGGCATGCGATGTGTTTACCCGTTGGGCAAGCCATCGAAGCGGGCCATGGGGAAATTGTATTAATTGGTAACTTTCGTCATGCGTGTGTTGGAAGCGAGCCGCTCACAGCCTGGGTGTGCAGAATGGTCGAGTCGGGGAATGCGGAAATGCCGGCGCTCAGCGATAACGCAGGGCGAAAAAAAAGCGCCTGCATGGTGCAGACGCTTTTTCAAGAAATTTTTTGGCGGAGCGGACGGGGCTCGAACCCGCGACCCCCGGCGTGACAGGCCGGTATTCTAACCAACTGAACTACCGCTCCGCAGCGGTGTACTTCATTAACCGATGCCAAAAAAATTTGGCGTCCCCTAGGGGATTCGAACCCCTGTACCCACCGTGAAAGGGTGGTGTCCTAGGCCTCTAGACGAAGGGGACAGGACAAACAAGCTGCGCATTATAACATAAAAATTTACATCTTTCTGCGCTGCCGGTAACCCGGCGATCTTTGCTAAATTGGTGGAGGTAAGCGGGATCGAACCGCTGACCTCTTGCATGCCATGCAAGCGCTCTCCCAGCTGAGCTATACCCCCATCTGCACACCCTTTTTAAAGGGCGCCTAGCGAAGAAACGAAATTATGCACGAATTTTTCAATGTGTGCAAGTCGGTGTGGATTAATGTGTAGTTGCCGATGGTTCGGAATCTTTTCGACGCCCCGCGGCCAGGCCCAGAACCATGACGCTCAGAAACAGCACAGGCGTGTTTCCCCATTGCACGTAAGGCGTCAGCCCGGTCATGCCTTGTACCTCGACATCGAGCACGCCGGGCACGCCGGCGGGAAGCTGCGCCCTGACATTGCCGTTCGGATCAATGGCCGCAGTGCTGCCGGAGTTTGTCGCCCGAAGCATGGGGCGGGCGGTTTCCAGTGCCCGTACGCGTGAAATCTGCAAGTGCTGGCGCAAGGCCCAGGAGTCGCCGAACCAGGCCAGGTTGCTCATATTCACCAGGAGGGTGGCGCCGGGCTCGTTGGGTGCGCGGTCGCGCACGAACTGGATGATTTCTTCGCCGAATACGTCTTCGTAGCAGATGTTGGGGGCGATGCGCTGGCCTGCCAGGGAAAACAGCGGCGCCGGAAGTGGGCCGCGGGCGAAGTCGCCCAGGGGAATAGTCATGGTGTCGACGAACCACCGGAAGCCGGTGGGCACGAACTCGCCGAACGGGACAAGATGATGCTTGTCGTAGCGCAGGTCGGGGCGGCCGGCAATGATCGCATTGAGCGGCGTGTTCGCCGTGATGCCAATGGCACTGTTGGTGTAGCGTGTCAGGTCACCCTGGGTGTCGGCCAGCGGTACCCCCAGAATGACGCCCGCATTGCGTTCCCGGGCCACATCGATCCAGCGCTGCCATAGCGACGGATCGACGCGATTCTGGAACAGCGGCACCACGGTTTCAGGCAGAACGATGATTTTTGGTGCGCCGTCGGCGGCTTTCGGCGGCAGGCCGGCCATGGTGAGGTAGGTGTCGATACCTTGCTGGATGTGGCCGGGGTCAAATTTTTGCGACTGGGGAATGTTGCCTTGTGCCAGCCGGACGATCAACGGGTCGCCGTGGGGATGCGCCCAGGGGATGTACTTGATCAACATACCGGCCAACCCGGCGACCAGCGCCAGACCCAGCACGACTACGGCCTTCTGGTCGTTTCCCTGCGGGCGGGTTTGGGCAACCAGCGCAATGGCTGCCGCGGTGAAGGCCGACAACCACGACATGCCATAGACGCCGACGACGGCCGCCCATCCGGAAAAAATACCGTCCGCGTGGGCGTAGCCAATAGCCAGCCACGGGAACCCGGTGAACAGCGTGCCTCGAAGCCATTCGGTCAGGGCCCAGACCGAGGCAAACAAGGCCGTGGCAAGCAACATGGAGCCCGTGCGGGCGGGGTTGGGGCGGGTGCGACGCAAAAACCACCACACCAGGGCGGCGGCGATGGTGCCGTACAGCGCCATGCCCGCCGCCAGCAAAAGCACCGCGGCCACGGCAAGGGCTGAATGCATGCCGCCATAAAGGTGCATGCTGGTGTAAAGCCAGTACAGGCCCACCGCGAAATTTGCCCATCCAAACAGAAAGGCGCGTTGCGCAGCCTGGGCCAGGCGGGTGGACTGGAAAAGATAATAGGTGAATGCAGCAAAGGCGATGAGCTGCACCAGCGGCAGCCCCCACGCCGGCAGCGGTCCGGGGGCGAAGCTCAGTGCGTGGGCGGCGCCCAGGGCGACCAGACTGAATTCTTGGCGATGGCGGGTCCAGAAGTTCAAACCGGTTTACTCGCTGGCGTCGGATGCCGGCACTTCGTGCGGCGTGTGTTGAATATGCAGCCACAAGGCACGCTTGGCATCGGCGCCCACTACGGTGATATTCAGGCCGTGCAGCGTGACGGCGTCGCCGCGTCGGGGGATGCGCCCAAGTTCGGCCGCGAGCCAGCCGCCCAGGGTGTCGAAATCTTCGTTGGGCAACTGGGTGGAGAAGGTGGCGTTGAACGTTTCAATTTCAGTGATACCCATGGCCCGCCAGCTGTTCGAGCCTGTCTGGAAGATGGTTTTTTCATCGTCTTCGTCGTATTCGTCTTCGATTTCGCCGACGATTTGCTCCAGTACGTCTTCCATGGACACCAGGCCCGCCACGCTGCCGTGTTCGTCGACCACCATCGCCAGATGATTGCGGCTGCTGCGGAAATCGTGCAGCAAGACGTTCAGGCGTTTGGTTTCGGGGATGAATACGGCCGGTCGAACCAGCGGACGCAGGTCGATGGCGGGGTTGGTAATGGACAGCAGAAGATCTTTGGCAAGCAGGATACCGACGATATTGTCGCGGTCGTCTTCGTAGACCGGGAAGCGGGAATGGCCGGTTTCTATGATGACCGGCAGCAAGTCCGACAGCGGCTTGCCGATGTCGAGCATGTCCATTTTGCCACGGGGCACCATGATGTCGGCGACGGTCTGGTTGGCCACTTCAAGTGCGCCCGAGAGCATGGCGTAGGCTTCGCTGTCGAGCACATGCCGCTCATGGGCGGCCTGGAGTACGGCCTTGATGTCGTCGCGGTCTTCAGGTTGGGCGGGCCGAACAAAGGCGATGAGCCTTTCAAACAGGGATCGGGCGGTAATTTTCGACGATCGGGGTTCGTCGTCGCTGGTAGTGGGTTCTGGCATTGTCCTAAGGACTGGTTGGTAAACGGTTTAGCATAACCGATTATGGGGTTGGTTCGTAGCGGTTCAAGGTCGATCGCCCGGCATTACGTTGTGGGTGTGTAGGGATCGGCAATGCCCAGAGCGGCCAGAATGGCGGTTTCGAGCGCCTCCATTTCATCGGCCTGCCCGGGGGCTATGTGGTCGAACCCCAAAGCATGCAGGGTTCCATGAACAGTAAGGTGCGCCGCGTGGTGCAGCCAGGGCTTACCCTGTTCCGCTGCTTCCGCGGCCAGCACCGGAACACACAAAACAATATCGCCGTGCGCCGTACCATCGGGGTCGGTGCCGTATTCAAAGGTAAGCACATTGGTCGCGTAGTCGCGCTCGCGAAACCGGGTGTTCAGCTCGCACCCTTCTTCGGCATCCACAAGCCGCAGCGTGAGTGCCACGGCGGCTACCGGCTCGTTCGGGCCGTAGTGAAACCGGCCAATCTGCATCGACCACTGTTGCAGGGCTTTCGCAACCCATCGGCGCAAACGCCAGCGGGGCAGGTCGGGCACCGGTATGCCGTACTGAATCACCAGCGATAACTCAGGCGACATGGTCTCCGGCCTTTTCATAGGCGTCGACGATACGGGCCACCAAGGGGTGGCGTACGACATCGCGGCTGGTGAACTGGGTGGTGGCGATGCCTTGTACGTTCTGCAGGATATCGACCGCGTGCATGAGCCCGCTGGCCTGGCCGCGGGGAAGATCCACCTGGGAAGGGTCGCCATTGATCACCGCCTTGCTGCCGAACCCGATACGGGTAAGGAACATTTTCATTTGTTCCGGTGTGGTGTTCTGCGCTTCGTCGAGTATGACGAATGCATGGTTCAGTGTGCGTCCACGCATATAGGCCAGCGGGGCGATTTCAATGGTTTGCTTCTCAAACAGCCGTTGCACACGCTCGATTCCCATAAGGTCGTACAGGGCATCGTAAAGCGGTCGCAGATACGGATCGACTTTCTGCGCCAGATCACCGGGCAAAAACCCCAGGCGCTCGCCCGCTTCCACGGCAGGGCGCGTAAGCACCAGGCGATGCACGCTTTCGCGTTCCAGCGCGTCTATTGCACAGGCAACGGCGAGCCAGGTTTTCCCGGTGCCCGCCGGCCCCACGCCGAAGGTGATATCGTGGCGCAAAATATTGTTCAGGTAGTCTCGCTGACGCGGGGTGCGCGGACGCAAATCCGATTTGCGGGTACGCAGATTCATGCTAAGGTCGTCGACCGGCGGCAGCTCGGGAAGAACACTTTCCTGCTTTTCAGTCGTGTCGGCCGGCGTGTCGCGCCCCGCGCCCATTTCCACCAGCCCCAGCTGAATGTCATCGACTGAAAGCGCCTTGTGCGTCGCCTGCCGGTGAAACACCTGCAGTGCCTTGGCAGCGGCGTTGGCATGGTCGCCGATAACGGTGACACGGTCACCGCGGCGGTTGAGCGTTACATTCCAGCCGTCGGCAATCTGGCGCAGGTTGGCGTCGAGCGGGCCGCACAAATTGGCCAGATGCGTGTTGTCGCCTTCCAGATGGACAAGTACTTCGCCTTTTTTTCGTACGGATCGGGTCATGCAGGCTCTTGGCTCACGGTGTCGGTGGTGATGATCTCGCCGCGAAGCGAGTTGGTGTAGGCGTGGGTGATCCGCACATCGATCAGCCGGCCGATCAGGCGGGCCTGCCCGGGGAAATTGACGATACGATTGTTTTCGGTGCGCCCGGAGAGCTCGCTGGCGTCCTTGCGCGACGGTTTTTCAACCAGAATGCGCTGCACGGTTCCGATCATTGCGTGGCTGATTGCCGCCGCCTGCTCGTTCACAAGCTCTTGCAGGCGATGCAGGCGCTGCAGTTTCTGTTCCTTCGTGGTGTTGTCTTCCAGATCGGCCGCCGGTGTTCCTGGGCGACGGGAGTAAACAAACGAAAACGAGGTATCAAACCCGACGTCGCGAATGAGCTGCAAGGTCTTTTCAAAATCGGCGTCAGTTTCGCCGGGAAATCCGACGATGAAGTCGGATGACAGTGTCAGCCCGGGACGGGCCGCCCGCAGGCGCCTGACAATGGATTTGAACTCCAGCGACGTGTAGCCGCGCTTCATGGCCGCCAGAACCGCATCGCTGCCGGCCTGAACCGGCAGGTGAAGAAAAGGCACCAGCTTGGGCAGCTTGCCGTGAGCTTCAATAAGGCGCGAGGTCATTTCCTTGGGGTGCGATGTGGTGTAGCGTATGCGCTCGATGCCCGGAATATCGTGCACGTATTCCAGCAGCATGGCGAAGTCGGCGATTTCATCGGTCTCGCCCATGGCACCCCGATAGGCGTTTACGTTCTGGCCCAGCAGGGTGACTTCCTTTACCCCCTGGTCGGCCAGATCGGCGATTTCAAGCAGCACGTCGTCGAACGGGCGGGACACCTCGGCGCCGCGCGTATAGGGTACGACACAGAAGCTGCAGTACTTGCTGCAGCCTTCCATGATGGAAACAAACGCGGTGGGTCCGTCGATGCGTGCCGGTGGCATCGCGTCGAACTTTTCGATTTCGGGGAAACTGATGTCAACCTGGGCCCGCCCCGACTCACGCCGTCTGGCGATCAGTTCCGGCAGGCGGTGCAGGGTTTGCGGCCCGAATACAACGTCTACATACTGGGCGCGTCGCACAATGGCTTCGCCTTCCTGGCTGGCCACACAGCCGCCGACACCGATGATCAGGTCGGGGTTCTGCTGTTTCAGATGCTGTACGCGCCCAAGGTCGGAAAACACTTTTTCCTGGGCTTTTTCACGCACCGAACAGGTATTGAACAGAATGATGTCGGCTTCTTCGGGGTTGCTGGTAAGTTCGACCCGCTCGCCGTCACGCAGAATATCGGCCATTTTGTCGGAGTCGTACTCGTTCATCTGGCAGCCGAACGTGCGTATGAACAATTTGCGTTGCTTGTCGGCGGGCTGGGTGGCCGATGAGGGCGATGCGCAAGGCGCGGCTGCGCCTTCGCGTTTCAGGACGGATTCTTGCATGATTCGTGGCCGTTACGGGTGTTGATCCCGGGGGCGTTTGTTGGTAAGGGTTTGATTGTACTGTGTTTTTTACAATACTTCGGCAGCAGGATCTTCTTCTTTCTTGGGGGGCTTGACCAGGTCTTCACGTTTGATACCCAGCCACATGGCAATGGCGGCGGCCACAAAGACCGATGAGTAAATGCCAAACCAGATACCGATAGTAAGCGCCAGCGCGAAGTAATGCAGGGTGGGGCCGCCAAAAATGAGCATGGCCAGCACCATCATTTGTGTGGACGCGTGGGTGATCACGGTACGCGAGATGGTTTGCGTGATGGCGCTGTCAATGACTTCGCGGACATCGGCCTTGCGGTATTTGCGGAAGTTTTCGCGGATGCGGTCCATGATGACCACGCTTTCGTTCACCGAATAGCCCAGCACCGCCAGCACGCCTGCCAGCACCGACAGGGAAAATTCCCACTGGAAAAACGCAAAGAACCCCAGAATGATGACCACATCGTGCAGGTTGGCGACCACCCCGGCCACCGCAAATTTCCATTCAAAACGAAAGGCCAGATACACCATGATGCCCAGGACGACGAACAGCAGTGCCATCAGGCCGTTATGCACCAGTTCTTTGCCGATTTGCGGGCCAACGAACTCCACGCGGCGCAGCTGAACATCGGGGGTTTTGGCGGATAGTGCGCCCATCACGGATTCGCTTTGCATGGCCGAGGTTTCACCGTCGCGCAAGGGCAGGCGGATCATGACGTCTTGCGATGTGCCGAAGTTCTGCACCTGGAAATCGGTATACCCCAGCGACGACAGTGTTGAACGTATGTCTTCAAGCTGGGCGGTCTGCTGGTAATTGACCTCCATGACGGTTCCACCGGTAAATTCGATGGAAAGGTGGAAGCCGCGCGTGGCGATGAAGAAAACAGCCGCCAGAAAGGTGATCAGACTGATCAGGTTGAGCACCAGCGCGTTGCGCATGAAGGGGATGGTGCGGCGAATTCGGAAAAGTTCCATGTGTCTGCTAAGCCTGAGTAATGGGTGTCAACAACGCGCTCCGCGTTACGCGGGATCTTTGGGCTTCCATATTTGCCCGATCGACACGCTGTGCAGCTTGCGTTTGCGACCGTACCAAAGATTCACGATGGCGCGAACGCCAACGATGGACGAGAACATTGATGTAAGAATGCCGATGCAGTGAACCACGGCAAACCCGCGCACGGGGCCGCTGCCGAAGGCCAGCAGCGCCAGGCCGACGATGAGTGTGGTGAGGTTCGAGTCGAGGATGGTGCCCCAGGCGCGCTCGAATCCGGCATGTATGGCCTGTTGCGGCGCCAGCCCGGCCCGCAGTTCTTCACGTATGCGCTCGTTGATGAGCACGTTGGAGTCAATCGCCATACCCAGTGTCAGGGCGATCGCCGCAATGCCCGGCAAAGTGAGCGTTGCCTGGAGCATGGACAGAACAGCCAGAAGCAGCAGTACGTTGAACGTCAGGCCGATGGTGGAGAACAGGCCGAACAAGTGGTAGTACAGCACAATGAAAACGGCGATGGCCAGGAAGCCGTACAGCGTGGAATAGAAGCCTTTGGCAATGTTTTCAGCACCCAGGCTGGGCCCGATGGTACGTTCTTCAATGATTTCCATGGGGGCGGCCAGCGATCCGGCGCGCAACAGCAGCGCGATGTCGGCGGCCTCTTCAGCCGTCATGCTGCCCGAGATCTGCACCTGCCCGCCGGGAATTTCGCTGCGGATGACGGGAGCCGTTACCACTTCGCCTTTGCCCTGCTCGAACAGGATGATGGCCATGCGTTTGTTGATGTTGTTGCGCGTGACGTCGCGGAAAATGCGCGACCCTTTTGCATCCAGGGTCAGGTTGACGGAAGGTTGCTGGGTTTGCTGGTCGCGGCCGGGTTGGGCGTCTTGCAGGTTCTCGCCGGTAAGAATGACCTGGCGGCGCAGCAGCAAGGGCCGGCCATCGCGGTCGTTGAAGCGCTCCAGGCCGAAGGGCACGGTGCCCGACGCCAGGGCGGTGGATGCGGCCGGGGAGTCGTCGACCATACGGATTTCAAGGGTGGCGGTACGACCAAGGATCTCTTTGGCCTTCGCTACGTCTTGTACGCCCGGCAGTTGAACCACGATGCGGTCGGCACCTTGTTGCTGGATCACCGGCTCGGCCACGCCCAGTTCGTTGATCCGGTTATGCAGGGTGGTGATGTTCTGGCGCAAGGCGTTGGTCTGAACCTGGGTGACGGCCGTTTCGCTGAGCCGTCCTGTGAGTGCGTAGGGGGGCGTGTCGCCGCCGGCGGCGAATACCAGGTCGGGCAAGGCGCGTCGCAATTCCGTGGCAGCGGCGTCGCGTTCCTGGGCGGAAGCAAAGGTGGCCACAACCGACATGTCTTGCCGGTCTACGCCGGAAGAGGCGAGTTTGGCGTCGCGTAGCAGCGACCGTATGTCTGTGGCAAGAGACTCGTAGCGGGTGGTCAGGGCTCCCTGCATATCGACTTCGAGCAGGAAATGTACGCCGCCGCGAAGATCCAGCCCCAGGTACATGGGGTGGGCGCCGATGGCGGTGAGCCAGTTGGGCGATGCCGGCAACAGATTCAGTGCGACGGTGTAGTCAGGGTTTTCTTTGTCGGGGTTCAGGGTGCGTTCGATGAGGTCTTTGGCCTTCAGCTGAAGGTCGGTGCTTTCAAAGCGCACACGCACGGTGCCGACGGGCCCGTTCTGTTCGAAATAAGCCCCGGTGGCCGGAAGGTTGTTTTCCTGCAAAATGCCCGTGACCCGGTTCAATACCTGGTTGTCTACCTTGACGGTCGATTTCGCGGCGGCAATTTGTACGGCGGGCGATTCCCCGAAAAAGTTCGGGAGTGTATACAGCAGCCCGATGACCAGAGCGACAAGGACGGTAAGGTATTTCCACAGAGGATAACGGTTCATGGGTAATGAGCACGAGGGCGGTTATAAGGCCGTAACTTGCCGGCAAGGCAGGATACGGCCGGGGCAGCAGGGAATTTACAGGGTTTTGATGGTGCCCTTGGGCAGCACGGAAGTGACGGCCGTGCGCTGAACCAGAACTTCTACGGGCTTGTCAGCCAGGCTGGACACTTCAATGGTGACGTAGTTGTCACTGACTTTGGTGATTTTGCCGAGCAAGCCGCCACCGGTAATGACTTCGTCGCCTTTCGCCAGTGCCGCCACCATGTTGCGGTGTTCCTTCTGACGTTTCATTTGGGGGCGAATCATCAGGAAATACAGAATCACGAACATCAGGATGATGGGCAACATGCCCATCAGTGCGTTCTCACCGCCTGCGGCGGCCTGTGCGGTAACCAGGGAAAGGGTGTCAAGTAGTGACATAACGTTGCTCCAGAAATATTTTTGGCTAACTGACTATTGTAGCGACAAGTTGTTGAAGGGTTTGGGTGACCGGTTATTCAATACCTCGCGCCCGGTCGCGCGCAAATTGTGCTCGCCATTCGTCGAAGCGATCCTGTTCGATGGCCTGGCGAATCTCCTGCATCATGTTCAGATAAAAATGCAGATTATGCAGTGTATTCAGACGTGATCCGGTAATTTCGTTGGATTTTTGCAGATGATGCAGATACGCGCGCGAAAAATTGGCACAGGTGTGGCACGAGCAGCTTGGGTCCAGCGGCCGGGTGTCGTCGCGATAACGGGCATTGCGGATCTTGACGTCGCCGAAGCGGGTGAACAACCATCCGTTGCGCGCATTTCGTGTGGGCATGACGCAGTCGAACATGTCCACGCCCCGGCGAACGCCTTCCACGATGTCTTCCGGGGTGCCCACTCCCATCAGGTAGCGGGGGGCATGCTGCGGAAGGCGCGGCGTGACGTGGGCAAGAATCCGCATCATGTCTTCCTTGGGCTCTCCCACGGAAAGACCACCGATGGCGTAACCCTCGAAGCCGATATCGGTCAGGCCCGCCAGTGACTCATCGCGCAGGTTCTCGTACATACCGCCCTGCACGATGCCGAACAGGGCATTGGGATTCTCAAGAGCCTTGAAGGCATCGCGTGAGCGTCGGGCCCAGCGCAAGGACATGCGCATCGATTTGGCGGCTTCGTCGGCCGTGGCCGGGCGCCCGTCGATGCTGTAGGGTGTGCATTCGTCGAACACCATGGCAATGTCGGAGTTCAGGGCGCGTTGAATGCGCATCGACTCCTCGGGGGTGAGGAAAAGCCGGGTGCCGTCAATGGGCGAGGCAAATTTCACCCCCTCTTCGGTAATCTTGCGCAAGCCGTTCAGACTGAACACCTGGAAGCCGCCCGAGTCTGTGAGTATGGGTTTGTCCCAGCGCATGAACCCGTGCAGCCCGCCATGCTTTTCCATGACCTCGGTGCCCGGACGCAGCCACAAGTGAAAGGTGTTGCCCAGCACGATCTGTGCGCCAATGTCGTCCAGTTCGTGAGGCAACATGGCTTTCACGGTGCCATAGGTGCCCACCGGCATGAAAATGGGTGTTTGAACCACGCCGTGGTTCAGGGTGATCTGGCCACGTCGGGCTGTGCCCGACGTGGCTAGCAACGAAAATTGAAGACCGGTCATGGTGTGTCGGGGGATTCGATAAACATGGCATCGCCGTAACTGAAGAAGCGATACCGGGAATGGACGGCGTGAGCGTAGGCTTGCCTGATGGGTTCCATGCCCGCCAGGGCGGATACGAGCATCAGCAAGGTGGACTGCGGCAGATGAAAATTGGTGACCAGGCAGTCTACCCAGGAGAAACGGTAGCCCGGCGTAATGAAAAGGCGGGTGTCGCCTTCAATGGTGGACGGCGTTGCCCGGCCCTGCGTTTGGGCAGCGGCTGATTCCAGCGCTCGCACGCTGGTGGTGCCTACCGCCACCACCCTGCCGCCCGCGCGCCTGGTTTCCTCGATCAGCGACTGGGTCTGTGGGGGAACGCGATACCACTCGGCATGCATGGCATGCCGGCTGATGTCATCGACGCGGACCGGCTGGAAGGTTCCCGCGCCCACGTGCAAAGTGACAAAGGCTTGCCGTATGCCCATCTTGCCGAGCCGTTCCAGTATGGCCGCGTCAAAGTGCAGACCAGCGGTGGGTGCGGCCACGGCGCCGGGTTCCTGTGCATAAACGGTCTGGTAACGCTCTTCGTCAAGGGCGTCGGCGGTGTGGGTGATATAAGGCGGGAGCGGGGTGCTGCCGTGGCGCTCCAGCACATCGAGCACCGGCTCAGGGAATTGCAATTCGAACAGTTCGTCCCGGCGGCCCAGTACGGTGGCATCGAAGGCGTCGGCGAGCCGCAGGCGGGTTCCCGGTTTAGGTGATTTGCTCGCCCGGATATGGGCGAGGGCGATGGTGGGGTGCGTCATGCGTTCCACCAGCACCTCGACGCGACCGCCGCTTTCCTTTCGCCCCAAAAGCCGCGCCTTGATGACACGCGTATTATTGAATACGAGCAGGTCGTTGGGCCGCAACAGCGAAGGCAAGTCGGCAAACTGCCGGTCGTGCCGCCGGCCGGCGCCGTCCAGGTGAAGCAGCCGGCTGTCGATGCGGTGTCGGGCCGGTGTCTGGGCTATCAGTTCGGGCGGCAGTTCGTAGTCGAACTGGGAAATATGAAGGTCGGAGTTCACGTGGATGAAGGCCCCTGCCAGTGGGCGCAGGCCTGCTTGAATAATGGCAAACCGGGTATTTTAACTGGCAGTGTGTAATTGACGGTAAGGCTTACAAATTCTTCGCTAATTTCGGTATGCTGCTGAACGAGCGGTATGGTACGAAGTTTTGTGAACAGGTGCAGACGTGGCGATAGTTGATTGGGTTTTTCGGGGTGATTGGCGGCGATTGGCGCGAGCGGCGGCACGACCATGGCCGGCGTTGCTGGCGGCCGCGGCGTTCGCCATGCCGGCGGGCGCGCAGAGCCTGCCTTCCGAGCTGGATAACGTGTTGCGGGCAAGCAAGCTACCGCGCGAGGCCGTTTCGGTATATGTGCAGGAAGTGTCGGGTCCGACTCTTTTTACGCTGAATCCCACCGAGCCGCGCAACCCAGCGTCGGTCATGAAGCTGGTAACCACCTGGGGCGGACTGTCATTGCTGGGCCCCGATTACGTGTGGCGCACCACGTTTTACGCGAACAAGGGGGCCAGGGTTGATGCCGAGGGCACGCTGCAGGGGCCGCTTTACCTGAAGGCCGCCGCCGACCCTCATTTGTCACGTCCGGAGCTATGGCATTTGCTTCGGGAGCTGCGGTTGCGGGGTATCAAGAATCTGTCCGAGGTGATTATCGACCGCACGATGCTGGGGCCGGTCGCCATTGATCCGGGCGACTTCGATGGTGCCGCGGATCGCCCCTACAACGCAAGCCCCGATGCCATGATGGTGAGTCTGGGCGCGGTGCGCCTGCTGTTTCAGCCCGATCCGGTGGCCAAACGCTGGATTCCCGTGGTCGACCCTCCCATTCGCGGCCTGCGTGTCGACGGCGAGGTGGGCTGGAGCAATGCGGTGTGTCCCGGGTCACCCAGTGTGGCCACCGGGGTCACTACCCAGAGCGACGAGATCGTGGTGACGGTCAAGGGTACGGCTGCGGGGTCCTGCGGTGAGTTCTCGGTGTATCGGCTGGCGCTGCCGCAGGATGCCTACTTTGAGGCCGTTTTTCGCTTGTTATGGCGTGAATTGGGGGGTACGCTGGCGCGCGGGCTGAGCAATGGCAAGGTTCCCGCGACGGCACAGCCGGTCGCCTGGTTCGACTCGGAGCCTCTGGCCGAAGCCATCCGGTGGATCAACAAACAGAGCAACAATGTCATGGCCCGCACGTTGCTGCTGACGGTTGGGGCCGAAGCCTTCGGTGGCGGTGCCACCCCCGAGTCCGGTGGGCGCGCCATCATGAATGCCTTGCAGGCGCAGGGGGTGAACACCCAGGGTTGGGTGCTCGATAACGGTTCCGGGTTGTCCCGAACCGGGCGGTTGACTGCGCAAGGCCTGGGAACCATGTTGCAGCAGGCCTGGCAGTCTGCGCTGATGCCCGAGTTCGTTTCGTCACTGGCGATCGCCGGGGTTGATGGCACCGTGCGACGGCGTTTGCGTGCCGACGACGTGCGCGGCATGGCCCACCTGAAAACGGGTTCGCTGCGCGATGTGCGGGCGCTGGCGGGTTATGTGCAGGGGGCCAGCGGCAAGCGTTATATTCTGGTCAGCATGGTCAACCATGAGCGTGCGGCGGCAATCCGGCCGTTCGATGATGCAGTGGTGAACTGGCTAGCCAAACGATAAATCGATCAATTTGTCTGCAAGGAAATTGCGTTGATAATATCGCCCGGGTCACGCCGTCGCCGGCCGTATGCTGGTAAATTACGTTACAAATTCACGCAATAAGTACAAGGAAACCGCATGCCCGTCCACGAGATTCGCCATCCTTTGATCCGGCACAAACTGGGCCTGATGCGCCGTGCCGATCTGAGCACCAAGAATTTTCGCGAAATGTCCCAGGAAATTGCTGCACTTCTCACCTACGAAGCGTCCAAGGATCTGCCGCTGGAGCCCGCGCGTATCGATGGCTGGTGCGGCCCGCTCAATGTAGAAAAGCTGGCCGGCAAGAAAGTGACGGTGGTGCCGATACTGCGGGCCGGCATCGGCATGCTCGATGGCGTTCTCAGCCTTATTCCCGGCGCAAAGGTAAGCGCCGTGGGAATTGCCCGCAACGAAGAAACATTGCAGGCCCAAACGTATCTGGAACGTCTGGTGGGGCAGCTCGACGAGCGGCTGGCGCTCATCGTCGATCCCATGCTGGCAACGGGTGGGTCCATGGTGGCGACCATCGACCTTCTTAAAAAGGCGGGTTGCCGGAATGTGCGGGCCCTGGTGCTGGTGGCGGCGCCCGAAGGTATTGCCGCCGTCCAGAAGCACCACCCCGATGTCCACATTTACACGGCGT
>JBFWLP010000040.1:0-26920 GCA_050252075.1 Burkholderiaceae bacterium
GGATGTGGTCCTACAATAACGAGCGCCCAAATATGGCATTGGGCGGTATCACCCCAAAACAGCGGCTGACCATGGCCGCATAGCATTGCTACTTCTGAGCACCGTTAAAAATGGGGGGATTACCGGGGCAACCGATTCCACACGGGTAAGGGCTTCCACCACGTTGCCATTGGTGAGCGCCTGGGTGAAGCCGGGGTCGCTGCTGAAGTTGGACAAGACCACGCCGTTACCCAGGTCGCGCCCTTCGTTCACGCCGTATTCCATCAGGTGGCTGAACACGTTCACAATGCCGCTGGCGGCGGCTTCGGCGATGTCGGGGTTGGCGTTAATGTACTGGCCCAGGTTAATGGCCGGGTTAATTGCCCGCGGTTCGCTTTGCCCGAACAGCGCAAAGTGCTGGGCGGCCGACGAAATAATGCCCTGCTCAATGGCGGCGGCCACGTCGGGGTTTTGCTGCAGGTAGAACGCTTCGTTAAACAGCGGCGTGGGCGAGCGCCCTTCGGCGCCGCCGAACAGTTCAAAGTGGTCCCACGCCGTAATCAGGCCCTGGGCCACGGCTTCGGCCACATCGGGGTTGTTGCGCAAATATTCTTGCGCGTCGAACACGGGCGAAGCCGAACGGCCGTCGGCGCGGCCGTACAGCTGAAAATGCTCGAAGGCGTTGAACGGGGCGCCGGCCTGAATAGCGGCGGCCACATCGGGGTTTTGCTGCAAGTACCAGTTGGCGTTGAAGGATAAGGGTGTGGTCATAAACGAAGTCTCCATAAAAACGAATTGGCGGTGCCACCGGTAAAGCAGTTCAACCGCACCACTTTACAAATGTAACTGCACATTACATTTGTAATTCACAACACTATATATTCCATAACAAACCGGCGCAAACGGTTTATTTTTTCATTAATTGTTCACTGCTATTTTTCACTTATTTCATTGTTTTTATTATGTATTTATCTAAGAATGGGTGTTTTTGTTATTTCTTGTATAATCAAAATAAATGGTAGTACCAGTTTGTATTGACGTTACATATTTATGATTGTTTGTATCAATTTAAGGATATTTGGCGGTGGCCACGGTAGCTGCGGTGAACTGTTCGCGCGTTCTGGCGCCGTATGCTTTCCCTTTACGTTAACTGCGGCTACTATGGAGCGCAGTAATTACCCTGTTTAACTGTTCAAGGAAGGAAAGCAGCATGACGGTGAATGTAAGCCCCCTGCACGCCCAGCCCGGCGTTAACGACCAGCCGGAACCGGCCACCGGGAATCCGGTGCTCGATGCCATTTACAGCCGGCGCAGTGTGCGCGGTTTTTTACCCACGCCGGTACCCCGCGATGTGGTGAACCAGATCATTCAGGCGGCTGGGCAGGCACCCAGCGGCAACAATGTGCAGCCCTGGCATGTACACGTAATTACGGGAAACACCCTGGCAACGCTGGCCAAAGAATTGCACCAGGCGCATGACACCGGCGTGGAAAACACGCGCGAGTACGAGTATTACCCCACGGTATGGCGCACGCCCTACAAAGAGCGGCGGCGCGAGAACGGCTGGGGTTTGTACGGCACCTTGGGTATTGGCAAAGGCGATGCCGAAAAAATGAAGGCCCAGCACGGGCGCAATTTTTTGTTTTTCGATGCGCCGGTGGTGCTTATGTTCACGATCGACCGCGATCTGCAGCAAGGCAGCTGGCTGGATTACGGCATGTTCCTGCAAACCATCATGATTGCGGCGCGCAGTTTCGGCCTGCACACCTGCCCGCAGGCGGCGGTGTCGAATTACCCCGCCATTGTGAAGCGCCACATTGGTGTGGGCGACGACCAGGTGCTTATTTGCTGTGTATCTATGGGGTATGAAGACCCGAACGAGCCGGCCAATGCGTTCCGGGCTACCCGCCTGCCGCTTGACCAGTTCGTGCAGTACCACGAGTAACCGGCGGGCAGGCCACCTGTACGCCGGCTTCGTTCAGGGCCAGGCGTATGGCCTTGGCGAACACCACGGCGTCGGGTTGGTCGCCGTGCAGGCACAGGGTATCGGCCTGCACGTTTATGTCGCCGCCCTGCAGGGTGGCGACTTTGCCGTGGGTAACCATGCGCAGTACCTGGCGTATGGCGTCGGCCGGGTTGTGCAGCATGGCGCCCGGTATAGTGCGCGGGGTAAGCGTGCCGTCGGCCTGGTAGCTGCGGTCGCCGAATACTTCCTGGGCCACCGCCAGCCCCTGGGCGTGCCCGGCGGCCACCAGTTCGCTGCCGGCCAGGCCGTAAAACACCAGGGAATTATCCACATGGGCCACGGCCCGGGCAATGGCCTGGGCCAGCTCAGGCGACTTGGCTGCCATGTTGTACAGGGCCCCGTGGGCTTTTACATGGTGCAGGCGCGCGCCCTGGCTGGCCGCCACGGCGGCCAAAGCCCCTACTTGCACCACGACCATGTCGTAGGCTTCCTGGGGGCTGATGGCCATGGCGCGCCGGCCAAACCCGGCCAGGTCGGGCAGGCCCGGATGGGCGCCAATGGCCACGCCGTGTTCCAGGGCCGCCGCCACCGTGCGGCGCATGGTGGCTGGGTCGCCGGCATGAAAGCCACAGGCAATGTTGGCCGAACTGACGTATGGCAAAATGGCCGTGTCGTGGCCCATGTGCCATGCCCCGAAGCTTTCGCCCATATCGCAGTTCAGGTCGATGCGCAGCGTGGTCATGGCGGGCTCCGGGCTTATTCGCCTTCCAGGAAGCTTTTGAGCTTGTCGGCCCGGCTGGGGTGACGCAGCTTGCGCAAGGCCTTGGCTTCTATTTGGCGAATGCGTTCACGGGTAACGTCGAACTGCTTGCCCACTTCTTCCAGGGTTTGGTCGGTGCTCATTTCAATGCCGAAACGCATGCGCAGCACCTTGGCTTCGCGCGGAGTAAGCGAGTCGAGCACTTCTTTGACCACATCGCGCATAGACCCGTGCAGCGCCCATTCCGACGGCGACAGGGTGCCGGTGTCTTCGATGAAGTCGCCCAGGTGCGAATCGTCGTCGTCGCCAATGGGGGTTTCCATGGAAATGGGTTCCTTGGCGATCTTCAGGATCTTGCGCACCTTGTCTTCGGGCATGTCCATCTTTTGGGCCAGGGTGGCCGGATCGGGCTCGGCGCCGGTTTCCTGCAAAATTTGCCGGTTGATGCGGTTCATTTTGTTGATGGTTTCGATCATGTGCACCGGAATGCGGATGGTGCGGGCCTGATCGGCGATAGACCGGGTAATGGCCTGGCGTATCCACCAGGTGGCGTAGGTAGAGAACTTGTACCCGCGACGGTACTCGAACTTGTCGACCGCCTTCATCAGGCCGATGTTGCCTTCCTGGATAAGGTCAAGGAACTGCAGGCCGCGATTGGTGTATTTTTTGGCAATGGAAATGACCAGGCGCAGGTTGGCTTCGGTCATTTCGCGCTTGGCCTTGCGGGCCTTGGCTTCGCCGGTGGCCATGCGCTTGTTGACGTCTTTCAGGTCTTTCAGCGGCAGCACCACGGCCTTTTGCAGGTCGATGAGTTTTTGCTGTATTTCGTGCACGGCCGGTACGTGGCGCTCAAGCGTTTCGGAATAGCCGTGGCCGGCCGCCACTTCGTCGAGCACCCAGTTCAGGTTGGTTTCGTTGCCGGGGAACGCCTTGATGAAATAGGCGCGCGGCATGCCGGCGCGATCAACGCAGGTGTGCAAAATGGCCCGCTCGTGCTTGCGCACCTCGGCCACTTGTTCGCGCAGGGTGTCGGCCAGCTTTTCCACCATTTTGGCGGTAAAGCGCACGCCCATCAGTTCGTTCAGAATGGCTTCCTGGGCCTCGCTGTAGGCGGGCGACTGGTAGCCGTGCGTTTCGAAGGCCACGCGCATTTTCTCGAACCATACCGATACGGTTTCGAATTTCTTCAGGGCGTTGGTGCGCAGGTATTCGAGCTGCTTGCTGCTCATGCCGCCGGCGGGGCCGTCCTCGTCGTCTTCGGCGGTAACGCCGGCACCGGCGTATTCTTCGCCTTCCTGGTCGATCAGGCCGTCGACCACTTCGTCGATCTGGGCCACGCCGTCGCGCACGCGCTGCACGTGCTGCAGAATTTCGTTCACGGTGGTGGGGCAGGCGGCAATGGCCATGACCATGTGTTTCAGGCCGTCTTCGATGCGCTTGGCGATTTCAATTTCGCCTTCCCGGGTAAGCAGCTCGACCGAGCCCATTTCGCGCATGTACATGCGCACGGGGTCGGTGGTGCGGCCGAAATCGGAATCCACGGTGGTGAGCGCGGCCTCGGCTTCGTCTTCAACGTCGTCGTCGCTGGAGGCCACCGGCGCATTGTCGCTCATGAGCAGGGTTTCGGCATCGGGCGCCTGGTCGTAGACCGCAATGCCCATGTCGCTGAACGTGCTGATAATGCCGTCGATGGCTTCGACATCGACCAGGTCGTCGGGCAGGTGGTCGTTGATTTCGCCGTAGGTAAGGTAGCCGCGGTCTTTGCCCAGCTTGATCAGCACTTTCAGGCGGTTGCGGCGCGCTTCCTGCTCTTCGGGCGTGAGCTGGTTGCGAGCGGGGAAATCTTTTTCGCCCTTGGCCCGCTTGCCGCCGCGCTTGGGCAGCGGCTTCAGTTCGGGAATGACCTCGCCGGTGTCGACGTCGTCGTCGGTGAAATCGACCGTGTCGTTGTTGGCGTTCTTGGCCGGACGGCCGGGGCGGCGGCCCGACGGCACCTTGGCTGCGGCTTTCTTGGCTGCCGTTTTGCGCGGCGCTTTGGCCTCGCCCGTGGCCTTGGCCTCGACCGTTGCTTTGGCGGCCTTGGCGGTTTTCGTTGCCTTCTTCGCCGCTTTCACGGTGTCTTCAGCTGCGGGGGTTTTACCGGTGGATTCTGTCATAGTCGCTTCCGTAGGCGCAAAACAAGGCGGTAACTGGCTGCCGGCCCCTGCCCTGCCACCGACTGCCTGCCCGATAACCCGAATGAATGAAATCCCCGGCGATCACAATGCGCTTTCGGGGCCTGGGGGGTTAACGGCGCGGCAGCCCGTAACAGGGCAAGAAACCAGCGCTAAATTCGTCAGTTACACAAACCTTTCATTTTACCGTAGTTTGTAGTAGTTAGGGCGATGGCGCGAAGCCGTGAAGGGGCCGCGCCGTTACTAGGGTTGGGGCGAGGCCATACGGCTTAGCAGCGCCATGCGCCGTGTCAGTTCGTGATACCGTTGCCGGGCCTGATCGGTGGACAACCCGCCGGCCACCAGGGCCGACTGCTCGGCCTTGATGGCGTCGAGCTCGATGCGGCGCAAGGCATCGTTCCATTCCGCGCCGGGGTTGGGCAGTTCTTCCTGGCCCACCAGTTCGGCGCTGAGCGATTGCAGCACCTGCTGCAGTTCCGACCCCGGCTCGGCCGCCTGCAAGATGGCCCCGGTATGCTGCGCGCCGCTGGTGTGAACCAGGGTGATCAATTCGCGTACCAGTACCAAATGGGGGCCGTGGTGCAAAATTTCAAGCTGCTGGTCGCCCAGGCCCGACACCAGGGCCGGATGCCCCAGCACCAGGCGCAGCAAGCGTTTGGCCATGGGCGTAACCGCCCGCGTGGGCCGGGGGTTGGCCGGCGCGCGGGTGGCCGGTCGCCGGCGCGGCGATGACGCCTGCCCGCCGAACGGCTGCGCGGCGCCCCGAAACGGCGGCGTGGCGGCGCGAGCCGGCGGCGCCGGGTGGCTTGGCGGCGCCCAATCGTCCCAATCGGGCGGCCCCGCATCGGCGGAAACCCAGCCCGGCACCCCGTCGGGGTCAGAGTAACCATTGGGGTCAGAGTAAAACTCGGGAGCATCGGATACCGCGGGATCGAACGGCGCCGATGACGGCGCGGGGTGTGATGCCTGCGGCGCCTGCCCCGAATAGGCGGTGCGCGGCGGCGGGGTGCCATAGGCGGCAGACGGCGGCGGCACCGGCGCGGGCACCTGGGCCAGGCGGTCGGCCAGCTCTTCGGGCGTGAGCAGCACACGGGTGGCAAATTCGCGCTCGATTTGCACGCGCAAGGTGGTTTCGGGCAACTGGGCCAGCAAGGGCGCGGCTTCGTGCACGCAGGCCGCCCTGCCCTCGGCTTCGTTCATGGCGTGGCGCGACGCCAGCTCGTCGAGCAGAAACCGCGACAGGGGCTGGGCTTCGGCCACGGTGGCGCGAAAGGCCTGGGCGCCGAACTCGCGAATGTAGGAATCGGGGTCGTGCTTGTGCGGCAGGAACAGAAACCGCATGGCAATGTCGTCGCGCACCAGCGGCAGGCAGGTAACCAGCGCTTTCCAGGCGGCGCGCCGGCCGGCGGCATCGCCGTCGAAACTGAAGATGATTTTGTTGGCGGCCCGAATGAGTTTCTGAATGTGATGCGGCGTGGTGGCGGTGCCCAGGGTGGCCACGGCATTGGCCAGCCCGTGCTGCGCCAGGCCCACGACGTCCATATAGCCTTCCACCACCAGCACAAAGCCTTCGGTGCGAATGCCGGCGCGGTTTTCCCACAGGCCGTACAGTTCGTGGCCTTTGGAAAACAGCGGGGTTTCGGGGGAATTCAGGTACTTGGGCTCGCCCTTGCCGATAATGCGCCCGCCAAAGCCAATGAGCTTGCCGCGCGTGTTCCGTATGGGGAACATGATGCGTTCGCGGAAACGGTCGTAGCGGCGGCCGTCTTCGGCTTCAATAACCAGCCCCGACTCAACCAGCAAGGGGTCGTTGTAGTTGGGGAAGACGGTGGCCAGGCCGCGCCGGTCGTTGCCCGACCAGCCCAGCCCGAAACGGGCGGCGGTTTCACCGGTAAGGCCGCGGTCCTTCAGGTAACGCACGGCGGCGGGCGAGGCTTTCAGTTGCTTCAGGTAATAGGCCTGGGCGGTATCCAGCGCCTGCTGGTGCTGATTGACCTCTTCCTTGCGCTGCTTGTCTTGCACGCGCTGGCGCGGCGTGCGTATTTCTTCGGGCACGGTAAGCCCCGCGCCGGCCGCCAGCGAGCGCACCGCTTCGGGGAACGACGCCCCGGTGTGTTCCATAAGGAAGGTAATGGCGGTGCCATGCGCACCGCAGCCGAAGCAGTGGTAAAACTGCTTGGTGGGGCTGACGGTAAACGATGGACTTTTTTCGTTGTGGAAAGGGCAAAGGCCTAATAGATTGGCCCCGCCTTTACGCAACGTAACATAGCGCCCGACGATATCGGCAACGTCGACCCGGGCGAGTAATTCCTGAATGAAGGATTCAGGTATTAATGACATAGCCCTGCCCTACTGAAAGGTGCCGGGGTGGGGCTTGCCACGCGCTGTTTAGTACAGGCGCGGAGGCAATTGCTGGCTGCGAATACGCTTGTAGTGACGCTTGACGGCGGCAGCATGCTTGCGCTTGCGCTCGGCCGTGGGCTTTTCGTAGAACTCGCGCGAGCGCAGTTCGGTCAGCAAACCAATTTTTTCGATGGTGCGCTTAAAGCGGCGAAGAGCGGCTTCAAACGGCTCGTTTTCCTTCAGACGAACGGTAGGCATGTAGAAAAAAGCCCCTTTTTAAAATTTAGAAAAATGAACGTTAACAAGCAAGTTTAGCATGGGCGGGGGCCGGAGTAAAGAATGCCGCCCGGCCATGCGTCGTGGGGCCGGCGCAATGCACGCCGCCCGGCACGATGAACGGTTTTACTTGCGCCCTTTGTTGATCCAGGTTTCCAGCTGATGGGGACGCAGGCTGTCGTAGTCTTCAAAGGGCTGGTGGATCCAGGGGTTGGTGGGCAGCCGTTCAACGTGGTAATCGGGGGTGGCCAGGGAATGCCCTTTCCACCACAGCACGGCGGTGCGCAGTTCGGTAATGGCGGGGAATTGCTGGATCAGGTGGTCGCGCACGCGCATGAAGGTGTTGCCCGTATCGACCATGTCGTCTACCAGCAACACTTTGCCGTCGAGCGTGCCCCGGGTAATGGTGATGAACTGGGCGATGTCGAGCGCGCCTTGCTGGGTGCCGGCCGCTTCGCGATAGCTGCTGGTGGCAAGAATGCCCAGCGGCATATCGTAAATACGGGAAAGTACGTCGCCCACGCGTACGCCGCCTCGGGCCAAACACAGGATTTTGTCGAATTTCCAGCCGGACTCGTGAACAATGAGTGCAAGGCGCTCGATCAGGGTGTGGTAGTCGTCCCAGCTAACCCAAAGATCGCGATCGGTGCTTGGCGGCAAGTTCATGGTGGTGTTTCCCCACTTTGTAAAAAAGATGTCAATGATAAACCGGACACCGAGGGCCGGAAAAGCGGCGTGCAAAAAATGGCTGGCGTCAAGCCATTCGTACCAATCACGCAAGGCTTGAAACCATATATGGAGCAATAGGTTAACGCTGTTTCGTGCCGCTTGAAGGAAATGCGGCGTTGTGGACTGGGAGCCACATAAGAGCCTTGGGGAAGGCAGGCATCAGATAATGGCCTGCAAGCCCTTGTCAGCGATGATGTTCAACAACTTGAGTGCCGGGCCGGTGGGGTGGGTTTCGCCTTGCTCCCACTTGCGCACTGTGGATGCCGTGGTGTGCAGGTGAAGCGCAAACACCGACTGGCTGAACCTTAAGCCTTCGCGCAGCCGCTTGATATCGGCCGCGTCGAATTCCCGCACCGGCGGCGGGCAAATTGTGTCGAACTGACGCATCGTTACCTTGCCGATGGCGCCTGCCTCGCGAAGCGCCGCCAGGTCGCCGCGCAGCGATTCAATGATCTTGCTCACAATGTACCTCCAGGAACGCCTAGCGGCTCAGCAGCGTGCGGTAGCCACCGCTCTTGCCCTCGCCGGGACGAGCTACCCGCCTCTTGCAAAGAGAGCCGCCCCAGTCCGCGTTATATCGACCCTCAAACTATACCCGTAACGGGTATATTTTTTCAATTCCCCGCCATGACAATGCAGTCATCGTGAAACAAAAAAACCTGCACGTGGCAGGTTGTTCAGTGGCCACCGCCTGGCGGTGGCCACCCTTTCATGACGCTTATGCGGCGCTTGTGCGGCGCTTGAGCAGCGCTTATGCTGAGCGCCCTTTGCGCCGGCTTACCCCCCGAACGGGTGGTTCAGCACGATGGTTTCCATGCGGTCGGGGCCGGTGGACACCATGTCGATGGCGACGTCGCACACTTCGGCAATGCGCTCCAGGTAGCGGCGGGCGTTGACGGGCAGTTTGTCGTACTCGGTAATGCCCACGGTGCTTTCGGCCCAGCCGGGCATTTCTTCCAGTACGGGCTCGGCTTCGGCGGCGGCGTCGGCGCCGTAGGGCAGCACGTCGAGGAACTGGCCGCGGTAGCGGTAGCCGACACCGATCTTGATGGTTTCCAGGCCGTCAAGGACGTCGAGCTTGGTAACGCACAGGCCGGAAATGCCGTTGAGCATGACCGAGCGCTTGAGCGCGGCGCCGTCGAACCAGCCGCAGCGGCGCGGACGGCCGGTTACCGAACCGAATTCCTTGCCAACGTGGGCCAGGTGGGCGCCGATGTCGTTGGTGAGTTCGGTGGGGAACGGGCCCGAGCCCACGCGGGTGCTGTAGGCCTTGGCAATGCCCAGCACATAGTTCAGCGATTGCGGGCCTACGCCGGCACCGGCGGCGGCGGCGCCCGACACGCAGTTGCTGCTGGTGACGAAGGGGTAGGTGCCGCTGTCGATGTCGAGCAGCGCGCCCTGGGCGCCTTCAAACAGCAGGCGCTGGCCGGCTTTTTGCGCCGCATACAGCAGGCTGGAGACATCGGCCACCATGGGCTGCAGTTCGTCGGCAAAGGCCAGGGCCTGGTCGAGCACCTGCCTGGCGTCGATGGCGGTGCCGCCCAGGTACTGGGTGAGCACGAAGTTGTGGTAGTCGAGCAGTTCGTTCAGTTTCTGTTCGAACAGCTGGGGCGAGAACAGGTCTTGCACGCGCAGGGCGCGGCGGGCGACTTTGTCTTCGTAGGCGGGGCCGATGCCGCGACCGGTGGTGCCGATTTTGCCGTCGCCTTTGCGGGCTTCGCGGGCCTGGTCAATGGCAACGTGGTACGGCAGGATCAGCGGGCAGGCCGGCGAGATTTTCAGGCGGCTGCGCACGTCGAGGCCGGCGGCTTCGAGCTCGGCAATTTCCTTCAGCAGGGCTTCGGGGGAAAGGACGACGCCGTTGCCGATATAGCAGGTGACGTGCGGGTGCATGATGCCCGAGGGAATAAGGCGCAGAATGGTTTTCTGGCCGTTGATCCACAGGGTATGGCCGGCATTGTGGCCGCCCTGGAAGCGCACGACGCCGCCGGCCGTTTCCGCTAACCAGTCGACAATTTTTCCTTTGCCTTCGTCACCCCACTGGGTGCCGATTACCACAATATTCTTGCTCATAGTATTCATAAAAAGTGGCCCCTACGCTACCGCTACAGGCCATTAAGGGTTTAAACCATGCAATACCGTTGCGCGATGCCTTGCGCGTTAGCGGATTGCCCTTACCTGCCAGACGCCTTCATGCTGAACCAGTTCGCGGTCGACATTGAATTCGTCAAGGCGGTGCTGCTGGCCGGGCAGCAGCTGTACCACAATTTCTCCGGCGTCGCGCAAGCGACGAAGTTGTTCGGCCAGCGAGGCATCGGTGCCCCAGGGGGCGCGAATGGCGTTGGCACGGGGTGCGGGCGGCAGCCCCGACGACAGCTTGCGCAGGTCGAGGCTGAAGCCGGTGGCCGGGCGGGCGCGCCCGAAGGCTTTGCCCACGCCGTCGTAGCGGCCGCCGCGTACCAGGGCGTCGTGCCAGCCTTCGGCATACACCGAAAACACCACGCCGGAATGGTAGCCGTAGCTGCCGCCGTCGGCCAGATCGACCGTGAAGACGTGGTCGGGCAAGGCCTGGATAAGCGTTTCAAGGTCGGTGAGCGCCTGCTGCACGGCCGGCAGGGCCGGCAGTACCTGACGGGCACGCTGCAGAACCTGGGGCCCGCCGTACAGGGTGGTGAGCGTATGCAGCGCCTGGATGCTTTCGGGGCGTACCCCGGCAACGGTGTGCTGCAAGGCGGCCAGGCCGGGGTTGTCTTTGGCGCGCAGCAGATCGACGATGTCGTCGGAGACGGCGGCCAGGGCGTCGTCGGACTGGATGATGGCGCGCAGCACCCCGGGGTGGTTCAGGTCGACGCGGGCATGGGCAACGCCGGCGCGGCGCACGCTTTCAAGGGCCAGGTCGATGATCTGGATGTCGGCCTGGAAGCCGGCATGGCCGAAGATTTCGGCGCCGATCTGGAGCAGTTCGCGGTCGGACAGCAGGCCGGCCGGGCGGGCGTGCAGCACGGTGCCGCAGTAGCACAGGCGGGTAACCCCTTCGCGGTTCAGCAAATGTGCGTCGATGCGCGATACCTGCGGGGTGATGTCGGCCCGAACGCCCAGTGTGCGCCCCGACAGTTGATCGACCAGTTTGCAGGTGCGCAGGTTAAGGTCGCTACCTGTGCCCGAAAGCAGGGAGTCAAGGTATTCCACCAGCGGCGGCGCCACCAGCTCGAAGCCGTACGAACGATACAGGTCGAGAAGTTGCCGGCGCAGCTCTTCGATGCGGCGCGCTTCGGCCGGGAGGATATCGGCCAGACTTTCCGGCAATAACCACTTGGACATGATGCAGCCTTACTTCAACGTGGAAAGTGCAAAATTTGCGTGGCAAAAATTGCGTTGCAAACAAAAAGCGACCTGGGGCGTAAGCCCGCCAAGTCGCTTTGCGGTGTGGTAAACAAAAACTTACGCGTTAGTATAAACCATTGAAAGTCATAAAGGAAACGCTTTGGCGGCGGCAGGCGCCCGGGCGGTGGTTCGCCCGGGCAACCGCTTGCCTTTAGTTGGCGGGCGCCAACCCCTGCCCTGCGGCCCCTTGGGGCGCCTGCCCTTGGGCGGTCAGGCCTTGGGGCGCGTTCCAGAACTTGAAGAAGTCGGACGACGGGCTGAGAACCAGGGCGTCGGACGGTTTGGAGAACGCGGCGCGATAGCCTTCCAGGCTTTTGTAGAAGCTGTAGAACTGCGGGTTCTTGCCGTAGGCCTGGGCATAGATGGCGGCGGCGGATGCGTCGCCCTCGCCCATGACGGCCTGTGCTTCGGCATAGGCCTTGGCCAGACGCTCTTCGCGTTCGCGATCGGCCTGGGCGCGAATGCGTTCGCTGTCGGCACTACCCGAAGCGCGCAGGCGGTTGGCTTCCTGCTTGCGCTCGGCTTCCATGCGCCGGTACACCGATTCGGAAATTTCGGGAACGAAGTCGATGCGGCGCAGGCGCACGTCGACAATTTCAACCCCCAGGGGCCGGGCGCGCGCCGACACGTTTTCCAGCACTTCACGCATGATGGTGTCGCGCTCGTCGGCGATGACTTCCTTGACCGTGCGCCGGTTCACGGCGGCGTTCATGGCGTCGCGGATCTGGGCCTGCAGGCGCTCGACGGCGGCGCGGTCGTTGGCGCCGAAGGTAACGTAGTACTGACGCGCGTCGGCAATACGCCACTTCACGTAGGAATCGATGAGCAGGTTCTTTTTCTCGGCGGTCTGGATGCGCTCGGGATCGTTCGATTCAATGGTTTGCAGGCGTTTGTCGAGCAGCACCACGTTCTGGAACGGCGGGGGCAGCTTGAAATTCAGACCCGGTTCGGTAATGGTTTCGCGTACTTCGCCCAGTGCGAACAGCAAGGCGGCGTCGCGCTCGCGAACGACGAACACGCACGACGACAGCACTGCCAGAACAATGACCAGGCCGACAAGAATGGGAAAAAATCGTTGCATCGTGGCCTCTTAGCGGGAATACGGAGACGAGAGGTTGCCCGCGCTGTACGGATTGACGGGCACGCGCGGCGACGACGGCGAGGTGCCGGCCGGCGCAGTGCGCGGCGAAGACGACGAGGGTGAAGTACCCGCTGCGGCGGCACCGGCCGCCTTGCCTTCTACGCTGGCGCTGAACGATGTGCCACGATCGGCGGCCACCTGCCCCATGATTTTGTCGAGCGGCAGATACAGCATGTTGTTGGCCGCAGTGGTGTCGACCATGATCTTGCTGGTGCGCTCCAGAATTTCCTGCATGGTGGACAAGTACAGGCGTTCACGGGTGACGTCAGGCGCCTTGGCGTATTCGGCCTCGATGCTGGTGAAGCGCGCCGCGTTACCGGTGGCGTCGCCCACCGCGCGGGCCCGGTAGCCTTCGGCATCTTGCAGCATGCGAGCCACCATACCTTCGGTTTCAGGCAGGATTTTGTTGGCGTAGGCATTCCCTTCGTTGATCTGGCGTTCGCGATCCTGGCCGGCTTTCACGGCATCGTCGAAGGCTGCCTGCACCTGTTCGGGCGGCTGCACGTTCTGAATAGCCACGGTGCTGATCTGGATACCGTTCCGGTAGCGATCAAGAATGTCTTGCGTTAAACGCTGCACTTCGGTGGCCACTTCGGTACGGCCTTCGTACAGAACGAAGTCCATCGTTTTGCGGCCCACGATTTCGCGCATGGCGGTTTCGGCGGCCTGGCGCACGGATTCGTCGGGGTCGGCCGTATTGAACAGGTAGGCCGGCGCGCCTTCAGGCATTAGGCGATATTGCACCACGTACTGCACGTCGACGATGTTTTCGTCGGTGGTGAGCATGAGGGATTCGGGCAATACCTTGTTGCGGGCGGTGCCGCGATACCCTACTTCAAAGGTACGCAGCTGCGCGATATTGACGGATTGATGTTCTTCGATGGGGTACGGCAAATGCCATTGCAGGCCGGGGCCCAGCGTTTTGGTGTAGGCGCCGAACTTGGTAACGACCGCCACCTGCCCTTCCTGCACGATCAGGAAGCCGCTGGCCAGCCACAGGCCCACGCCCACCACCACGGCGCCCGCCACCATTTTGGGGGAGCCTTTGGGCAGCGAGGGGCCGTTGCCACCGTTACCGCCGGGGCCGCCGCCGAAGGGGTTGTTTCCGCCACGACGCGGACGACGCCCGAACAGCGAGCCTAAACGGTTGTTGAAATCACGCCAGACCTCGTCGAGGTCGGGGGGGCCATCGCCCTTGCCACCCGGACGGCGAGGGGGTTCGTTGCCGTTGTTGCCGCCCCCGTTGGCGCCGTTGTTGTTGCCGGAGCCGCCACTGCCGCGGCCCCAGCCCGGATCATTAAGATTAAATATTTTCGACATTAAACGCATTGTTTCCCGCGAGTTGACCTGATTCGACGATTGCACTGCGCAAACCGTCTAACCCCAAACGCTCGATGGCGCTTACAAATACCCGTGCAATCGTACCATGTTCGTCGCGTTCCACCCGGGGCGCATAACCGGCCTGATCAATTTTGTTGAAGACCAGAATGCGGGGGGTGGTGTCGGCGCCGATATCGGCCAGCACTTTGTTGACTTCTGCAATTTGCTCGTCGCGCTGGGGGCTGGCGGCGTCGACCACGTGCAGCAGCAGATCGGCCTGCACGGTTTCTTCGAGCGTAGCCCGGAAGGCCGCGATGAGCGTGGGAGGAAGGTCGCGAATGAAGCCGACCGTATCGGAAATGACCACCTGCCCCGCCCCTTCGATCCAGATGCGGCGGGTGGTGGTGTCGAGCGTGGCAAAGAGCTGGTCGGCCGCGTAGGCCCCGGCCCGTGTGAGCGCGTTGAACAGGGTGGATTTGCCGGCGTTGGTGTAGCCCACCAGTGACACCGACAAGGTGGCCCCGCGCGAGCGCGCCCGGCGCTGGGTGGTGCGCTGGCGCTGCACTTTGGCCAGGCGTTCGCGCAGCACCCGCACTTTGGCACCGATCATGCGACGGTCCATTTCCAGCTGCGATTCGCCCGGCCCGCGCATGCCGATGCCGCCGCGCTGGCGTTCAAGGTGAGTCCAGAGCCGGGTAAGACGTGTGGACAGATGCTGCAGCTGGGCCAGTTCGACCTGCAGTTTGCCTTCGTGGCTTTTGGCCCGCAAGGCAAAGATATCGAGAATGAGCGCCACGCGGTCGACCACCCGCAGGTTGAACTGCCGTTCCAGGTTGCGTTGCTGGGCGGGGCTAAGGGGCTGGTCGAACAGAATGATGTCGGCTTCGGCGGCCTGGGCGATGCCCACCGCTTCTTCAAGCTTGCCAGACCCGATGAAATACGCTGCATCGGGGCGGCCGCGACGCACCATGACGGTGTCTACAATATTGGCCCCGGCACCGCGTGCCAGCATGTGGAATTCTTCGGCGTGAGCGGCGTAATCGGGTTCGCCCAGATCGACGCCGATAACAAGCGCCTTCATAGGCCACCCCCAAAGAAAATACCCGCCGCGAACGAGCGAGCGGCGGGCGTAACAGACGGTATTCGGTAAACAGCAGGAAACTTATTCAGCGGTGTCATCCGTTTGGAAGTTGACCGGGCGGGCCGGTACGACCGTGGAAATGGCGTGCTTGTACACCATTTGCGTAACCGTGTTGCGCAGCAGCACGACGTATTGGTCGAAGGATTCGACCTGACCTTGCAGCTTGATACCGTTGACCAGATAGATGGACACCGGTACGTGTTCTTTGCGCAGCGCGTTCAGGAATGGATCTTGTAGTATTTGCCCTTTGTTGCTCATTGGCTAGGCTCCGTTCGAGTTGTTATAGAGTGGTTGGTAGGTGTACAAAACGCTTACTTTACAGGGTTTTCCCCGATGCTGCACGCTGTGTAACCGCCAACCTCCCCGCGAAGCCTATTCTACCCTAAGCCGCCGGCGCCGCCACCTGGGGCAGGCTTTCTGAAACGGCCTGAAGCAACCGTTCGCACTCTTGCGGCGTACCCACTGAAATACGCAGGTATTGCTGGATGCGCGGGTGGCTAAGGCGGCGCACCAGCACGTTGCGGCTGCGCAGGGCCTGGGCCAGCGCGGCACCGTCGTGCAAGGGGTGGCGAACGAACAGGAAATTGGTGCTGCTGGGCAGCACCTGGAAGCCCAGACCGGCCAGTTGCTGCGCCAGCTGGTCGCGCGTTTGCATGATGGTGCGGCGCGTTTGCTCGAAGTAGCCGGTGTCTTCCATGGCGGCCACGGCGGCCGCCTGGGCCAGTGTATCGAGCGGGTAAGAATTGAAACTGTCTTTTACACGGTTCAGGCCCTGGATGATTTCGGGGCTGGACATGGCAAACCCCACCCGCATGCCGGCCAGCGAGCGCGACTTGGAGAACGTGTGCACCGTGACAATGTTGGGGTGCTGCGCGATCAGGCCCGTGGCTGTTTCGGCCCCGAAATCGACATAGGCTTCGTCGACCACCACCGGCGTATCGGGGTGGGCGGCGGCAATGGCGGCGATGTCGGCCAATGGCAGCACCTGACCGGTGGGGGCGTTGGGGTTGGCAAAAATAATGCCGCCCGGTGTGGGGCCTTTGTAGCCGGTGTAATCGGCCGCACGAATGTTCAGGTTGTCATCGAGCGGAATGATGTGCACGGGAATATCGAACAGCAGGCAGTACGTGGCGTAAAAGCTGTAGGTGATATCGGGCATGCACAGGGGGCGCAAGCCGTGGCGGAACAAGGCATTGAAAATATGCGCCAGCACGTCGTCGGAGCCGTTGCCCACAAACACCTGGTCGGGCGTCAGGCCGTGGTGCCGGGCAATGGCCTGGCGCAGCGCGGTGGATTCGTTGTCGGGGTACAGCTTCAGGTTGCCGTTGGCGGCGTCGTGAATGGCCTGCAAGGCCCGGGGTGACGGCCCGTAGGGGTTTTCATTGGTGTTCAGCTTCAGCAGGTTGGGCACCTTGGGCTGCTCGCCGGCCACATAGGGCATCAGGCCAACAACGTGATCACTCCAGAAACGACTCATGAATTGCCTTGGATATACGGATTGTGTGACGATTTGAATTCAATGCGCAACGGCGTGCCGTCGAGCTTGAACGCCGTGCGAAACCGGGTTTCCAGATAACGGCGATAGGAATCGGAAATGGCGTCGAGGGCGTTGCCGTGAATGATGATGAGCGGCGGGTTCTGGCCGCCCTGGTGAGCATACCGCATTTTGGGCCGGAAAATGCCCTTGCGCGGCGGCGGTTGCTGTTCGACGGCGGCATGCAGCACGCGGGTTAAACGCGGGGTGGACAATTTTGCAAAGGCGGCGGCGTGGGCGGCGTTCACCGATTTGAGCAAGGGCCGTATGCCCTGCCCTTTCAGGGCGGACACGTTGTGCACTTTGGCGAACGACAGAAAGCGCAGTTTGCGGTCGAACTCGCGCTTGATGCGCTCGCGCTGCTCTTCGGACAAGCCGTCCCATTTGTTGATGGCCACCACCAGCGCCCGGCCGGTTTCCAGAATGAAGCCGGCAATGTGGGCGTCTTGGTCGGAGATTTCGGCCTGGGCGTCGAGCATGAGCAGCACCACGTTGCAGGCCTCGATGGCCTGCAGGGTTTTGATCACGGAAAATTTTTCAACGGCCTCGAATACCTTGCCCCGGCGACGCAAGCCGGCGGTATCGATAAGGGTGTATTCCACACCATCGCGTTCGAATTCGATTTCGATGGCGTCGCGGGTGGTGCCGGGCAGGTCGAAGGCAATGACGCGCTCTTCGCCCAGCAAGGTGTTGATGATGGTGGACTTGCCCACGTTGGGGCGCCCCACGATGGCCAGCTTGATGCGGTGCCGGCGTGCCGCTTCTTCGGATTCGGCGGCGTCGGGTGCGGAGGCGCCGGCGGCCGGGGCGGCGGTGTCGGCCGCAATAAGGGCGTCGACATCGGCGTCGCTGAGTTCGTCGTCGGTGCCTTCGGACGCATTGGCAAGCGTGTCGTTGTCGGTGTCGTCGAGAATGTGCGGCACGTGCGACAAGGCGTTTTCAATGAGGTCGACCACGCCGTCGCCGTGCGAGGCCGAAATGGCATGGGGTTCGCCCAGGCCCAGTTCGTGAAATTCCGATGTGGCGGCGCTGTAGCGCATGCCTTCGGCCTTGTTTACGGCCAGCAGCACTTTCTGGCCGGTTTTGCGCAGCAGGCGGGCAATGTCGTGGTCGTGCGCGTTGACGCCGGCGCGGGCGTCGACCAGAAAAATGACGACGTCGGATTCGGCAATGGCCTGCTGCGTCTGGCGGGCCATTTCCAGCAGAATGCCGTCTTTGGCCACGGGCTCGAAGCCGCCGGTATCCACGGCGATGAAGGGCCGGCTGCCCACGCGGCCTTCACCGTAGTGGCGGTCGCGCGTTAACCCGGCGAAATCGGCCACCAGAGCCGCCCGCGACCGGGTTATGCGGTTGAACAAGGTGGATTTGCCCACGTTGGGGCGCCCCACCAGGGCAACCACAGGTTTTACACTGACCGTTTTCAATTCACACTCACTCGAAGCAACCGGCCTTCACCGGTTTGCACAATAAAGCCGCTGGGCGTGGCGACCAGCGGTGACACGATCGGGTCGTCACCCACTTGCACGCGGCCCAGCAGGCGGCCGTCGGTGCGGGATAAAAAGTGGATATAGCCTTCCAGGTCGCCGAACGCAACGGCTTGCGGCAACACGGCCGGGCCCGACAGCTGGCGATTGGCCAGCCCGGCCTGTTTCCAGACTTCGGTGCCGTCGTCCAGGCGGAAGGCATACACCGTATCGCGGCGCGTGGCGGCGTACACCTGCTGCGGATCACTGGTCATGCCGGTATTGCTGGAAAAGGGCTGTTCCCACACGGGCATGCCCCCGCGCGAGATATCGAAGCACACAATGCGGCCCTGGTAGGTTACGCCGCACAGCAAGGGGCCCTGGATTTGCGGGGTACCCACGACGTCGTTGATGCGTTCCAGATCGGTGGCGCCGTACGAGGCCGACACGGTGCCTTCCCATTGCACGTTGCCGGTGGCCGCCTCGATGGCCATGAGACGGCCGTTGGGCAAGCCGGAAATAACCAGACCCTGCACCGACAGCATGCGCATATTGGTTTGCAGGGCCAGCGCGGGGCCGGGCCGCTGCACGCTCCAGCGGGGCTCGCCGGTGGCGGCATCGAAGGCCTGGATGCGGTAATCGGTGGTGCGCACCACCACCACGCCGTCGCCCACGGTGGGGGGCATGTTCACGGCGCTGCTGGCACGGGTGCGCCAGCGTTCACGGCCTTGTTCGTCGAGCGCAATGACGGTGCCGCCGATGCCCACCACAGCAGTGGTGACGCCGTCGGAGCCCACACCGGCCGACAGTTCGCCGGACAAGGCGGTTTGCCAGCGGATTTGCCCGGTGCTGACGTTCGCACTGACCACTTTGCCGTCGGGGGTGGCCGCGAAGACGGTGTCTTGCACCACCATGGGCGCAAAGCCGTAGCCGCCGCCGCTGCCCACGGGCACCGACCAGGAAACGGCGGCCGAGATGGCGGCCGGGTACTCGGTGAGGGGTACCGGATCGTACTTGGGGTTGTGGTTGGAGAACATGGAACAACCCGACAGCGCCGCAAAAGCAAGCGCCGCCGCGCTGTGGCGCAGAAGTCGACGAGACGTGGTCAATGGCATGGTTCAGGCTCCCGCCAGGGCGTCAATTTTAAGTTGAATGATGGGGGCGGTGGGGTCGGAACCCACGACTTTCAGGGCGGCCTCCCAGGCCGCGCGGGCTTCTTGTTTCTTGCCCTGTGCCAGAAGAATGTCGCCGCGCCGGTCGGCGTACAAGCCCTGGAAGGCGGCGGGCGGGTTGCTTAACTGGGCCAGCGCGGCATCGTACTGCTGCTGTTGCAGCAACAGACCGGCCAGGCGCAGGCGGGCCAGCGCGGCAAAGGCCGGATCGGTATCCTGGGCCACCAGCCATTCCAGCTGTTCGCGGGCGGCATCGAGGTCGCCGGCGTCGGCCAACGCTTTGGCGGCAATGAGAACGGCGCGCGGGGTGTAGCCTGACGACGGGAAGTCGGCGCGCAGCGTGGCGACGGCGGCCTTGATGCGCGTAACGCTGTCTTCGCCGGGCTGGCTGACCGAGCGCTCAAGGGCTTCGAAGTAGCCCATGGCCTGGGTGGCCTTGTGCCCCTGGTACCATTGCCAGCCGCGCCAGCCGGCCACGGCCGCCACCAGCACAAACGCGATGACCACGCATAAGGTGCCGTAGCGATCCCACCACGCCTTGATCGCGTCCAGCTTTTCCTGTTCTTCCAAATCGTATGCCATGCGTTTAAACCTTTGTCTTCAATTCGTTAACCAGACGGTCGAAGGGTACCGTTTCTTGTTGGGGCTGATCGGCAATGAGCGATTCGCGCAGCCACTTCACGCTTGCCGAACCAGAGTCTAGTTCATCTTGGCCGATAATGACGGCCACGCCCGCCCCGCTGGCGTCGGCACGCTTGAATTGCGACTTGAAGCCGCTGGAGCCGGCGTGAACAATGACACGTAAACCGGCATCGCGCAAGGCTTCGGCCACCTGGGCCGCCTTGCGCTGGGCGGCGTCGCCCTGGTGAATAACGTACACCTGGCATTCGGGCGCGGGCGCCGGTGCCACGGTTTGCGTCCAGAGATCGAGCAGGCGTTCCATGCCGATGGCAAAGCCCACCGCCGGCGACGGCTTGCCGCCCAGCAATTCGATCAGGCCGTCGTAACGGCCACCGCCGCACACGGTGCCCTGCGCGCCGAGCCGGTCGGTGACCCACTCGAACACCGTAAGATTGTAGTAGTCGAGCCCGCGCACCAGACGCGGGTTCAGGCGATAGCCGATACCGGCGTCGTCAAGGCGCTCGCACACCCCCCGGAAATGTGCCAGCGACTGCTCGCCCAGAAAGTCGAACAGACGCGGTGCGTTGTCGGCCATTTCCTGCATGGCGGGGTTTTTTGTATCGAGCACGCGCAAGGGGTTGGTGTGCATGCGGCGACGCGCTTCGTCGTCGAGCACGTGAACGTGCTGTTCCAGGTAGGCGATGAGCGCGGCGCGGTGAGCGGCGCGTTCGTCGGCCTGCCCCAGCGAGTTCAGTTCCAGGCGGATGTCGTTCAGGCCCAGCGTTTTCCACAGGCGGCCCAGCATGACGATCAGTTCGGCATCGATGTCGGGGCCGGCAAAGCCCAGTGCCTCGACGTCGATCTGGTGAAACTGGCGGTAACGGCCGCGCTGGGGCTTTTCGTGACGGAACACCGGCCCGATGGCAAACACGCGATGGGGCCGGTCGTAGAGCAGGTTGTGCTCGATGGTGGCCCGCACCATGCCTGCGGTGAATTCGGGACGCATGGTAAGGTGCTCGTCGTTCAGGGCGTCGGTGAAGGAATACATTTCCTTTTCGACGATGTCGGTCACTTCACCGATACCCCGCGTGAACAGGCGGGTGTGCTCCAGCACGGGGGTGCGCATGTTGCGGTAGCCATAAGCGGCCAGCCAGTCGCGCACGACGGCTTCCAGGTGTTCCCACTGGTTGCTGGTGTCGGGTAATACATCTTTCATGCCGGTCAGGGCACGCACTTTCTGAAACGACGTCATAGAAGGTAAAGGCTAATGGCCCGGCCCGCTAGGCCGGTGTACGGGTTGAGGTGGCGGCGGTGGCGGCGGCGCCGTAGCGGCGCTGCACGTAGTTCAGCACGATGGCCTGGAACTCGCGCGCAATGGTGTCGCCTTTTAACGTAACCGTGCGCTCGCCGTCAATGTAGACGGGGGCGGCCGGCACTTCGCCGGTGCCCGGCAGGCTGATGCCGATGTCGGCATGCCGGCTTTCGCCGGGCCCGTTCACCACACACCCCATGACGGCCACGTTCATGGTTTCCACGCCGGGATATTGTGTTTTCCACAGCGGCATTTGCTCGCGCAAATAGGTTTGAATGTCGTTGGCCAGTTCCTGGAACACCGTGCTGCTGGTGCGGCCGCAGCCGGGGCAAGCCACGACCATGGGGGTAAAGGCCCGCAGCCCCATGGTTTGCAGGATTTCCTGGGCCACCACCACTTCGCGGGTGCGGTCGCCGCCCGGTTCGGGGGTAAGCGATATACGGATGGTGTCGCCGATGCCTTTTTGCAGCAGCACCGCCAGGGCGGCCGTAGAGGCCACAATGCCTTTGCTGCCCATGCCCGCTTCGGTCAGGCCCAGATGCAGGGGGTAGTCGCAGCGTGCCGACAGATCGGTGTACACGGCGATCAGGTCTTGCACGTGGCTGACCTTGCACGACAGCATAATGGCGTTGCCCGGCAGGCCCAGGGCCTCGGCGCGCTGCGCATTGCTGATGGCCGATACCACCAGCGCATGGCGCATGACGGCCTGGGCGTCCCAGGGCTGGGCCAGCCGGCTGTTTTCGTCCATGAGCCGCGCCATGAGTTCGTGGTCAAGGCTTCCCCAGTTCACGCCGATGCGCACCGGCTTGTTGTAGCGGCAGGCGACGTCGATCATTTGCGCAAAGTTGTCGTCGCGCTTTTTTCCGCCGCCCATGTTGCCGGGGTTGATGCGGTACTTGGACAGGGCCTGGGCGCAGTCGGGGTACTGGGTAAGCAGCTTGTGGCCGTTGAAATGGAAGTCGCCCACCAGGGGAACGGACACGCCCATGCGGTCGAGCTGTTCGCGAATGGCCGGCACTTCGCGGGCCGCTTCCGGCGTGTTGACCGTGATGCGCACGAGTTCGGAGCCGGCCTGCGCCAGTTCCTTGACCTGAATGGCCGTGGCGATGGCGTCGGCCGTGTCGGTGTTGGTCATGGATTGAACGACCACGGGGGCGTTGCCCCCGACCCGCACCACGGTATTTCCCCAGGACACGGCGGCGCTGCGCGTAAGACGACGCGGGGCCGCCCCTACCGGCGCAGGCTGGCAGGCGGAGAGTGAAAAAAGATCAGTCATTTTTCAGCGATTTGAGCCAATCGAAGACAAGCCAGGATTCGGGGATCCAGCCGCTTTCAACGGCATAAAACCCGGCAACGAACACCAGCACAATGATGACCAGCATCCAGCCCCAGGGCCGGTGCACGGGCTCGGCGTGAATGGCCAGATCGGCCTGTTCGGGGCGCTGGCGCGGGGCTACCGTGGGCTGGGGCGCGGTGTTGCCCACCTGGTTGTCGAGCATGACCAGCAGGGCTTTGGCATCGGCTTCCAGAAAGCGGGCGTAGTTCTTGACCATGCCGCGCAGCGATACGCCGCGGGGCAATTCGTTCCAGCGCTCGTTTTCAAGGGCTTCGATCTGGCGCCCGGAAAACTTGACCCGCGCGGAAACGTCGCTGACGGACAAACGCCGGGCTTCGCGCAACTGGCGCAGGGCCGCCCCCACCCCCTGTACCGCACTGATGTCGGTCGGGGAAGTTTCGGGCAGTGATTCTTGTTTGAGTAAGGGCTGGTTCATACGCGCTCCGGGTGGATGGCGATGACTGCACGATTGGGCAAACGCTCGGCGATCCGTGTTCTGTCTTTGACGTCGCCGGCCAGCTGGCCGCAGGCGGCGGCGATGTCGTCGCCCCGTGTTTTGCGAACGGTGGTGACCACCCCGGCGTCCTGAAGCTGTTGGGCAAACAGGCGCACACGCGCGGCAGGCGAGCGCTTCAGGCCGGACTGGGGAAACGGATTGAACGGAATAAGGTTGAACTTGCAGCGCACCTGACGGGCGATGGCGATCAGTTCACGAGCGTGCTCATCGGAGTCGTTGACGCCATCGAGCATAATGTATTCAAAGGTAATGAAGTCTCTGGGGGCATGCTGCAAATAACGGTTGCAGGCATCGAGCAACTGCGCCAGAGGGTATTTTTTGTTGAGCGGCACCAGACGATCGCGCAAGGCGTCGTTGGGTGCGTGCAGCGATACGGCAAGCGCCACCGGGCAATCGTCGGCCAGGCGGTCGATGAACGGCACAACCCCCGACGTGGACACGGTGACACGGCGACGCGACAAGCCGTAGGCGTTGTCGTCGAGCATAAGGCGCAAGGCCCCCAGCACGTTGTCGTAATTGAGCAAGGGCTCGCCCATGCCCATGAACACCACATTGGTGATCACGCGTTCGGGCGGACGGCCCGAAGGTTCCTGACCGATGCGGGCGTCGTGGGCGCCGGCCAGGATGGCGGCGCGGGCATGCCACAGCTGGCCGATGATTTCGGCCGTGGTGAGATTGCGGTTGAAACCCTGGTAGCCCGTGGAACAGAACGGGCAGGCCACGGTGCAGCCGGCCTGGCTGGAAATGCACAAGGTGCCGCGGTCGTCTTCGGGAATGAAGACGCTTTCCACGGCATTGTTGTTGCCTACGTTGAAAAGCCACTTGTGCGTGCCGTCGGTAGAGCGTTGTTCGGTTAACACCGGCGGGGTGTGAACGGAACAGCGTTCTGCCAGCTGAAGGCGGAACTCACGCGCCAGATCGGTCATGTCGTCGAACGATGCCACCCCGCGCTGGTGCACCCAGCGCAGCAGTTGCCGGGCCCGGAACGGCTTGCCACCCCACTGCGTGACCAGATGGGTGAGCGCGGCGGAGTCCAGACCAAGAAGGTTGACGGGTTCAACAGATGACATGCAATAACTGGCGCGTGTGAATGAAAGCGGGAAGCGATACCGTTAGGGTTATACCGCCAAACGGCGGGTCACCCTAGGGAATTATCGGCTGTAAACAGCGCTTTCGGGAAAAAAGAATGCAATTTCGACCGCTGCCGTTTCGGGCGCGTCGGAGCCGTGAACGGCATTGGCGTCGATGCTTTCGGCGAAATCGGCGCGGATGGTGCCGGCTTCGGCTTTCTTGGGATCGGTGGCACCCATGAGGTCGCGGTTCTTCTGGATGGCGTTTTCGCCTTCAAGAACCTGCACAAATACGGGGCCCGTGACCATGAAATCGACCAGATCCTTGAAGAAAGGACGCTCTTTGTGAACGGCGTAGAAACGCTCGGCTTCGTTGCGGGAGAGTTGTTGCAGGCGAGCGGCCACGACTTTCAGACCGGCGTTTTCGAAGCGTGCAACGATTTGACCGATCACGTTTTTCGCTACGGCGTCGGGTTTGATGATAGAAAGAGTGCGTTCAATAGCCATGAAAATTGGTGTCCACTAAATATAAGAACAGGTTGAAAAATAAAAATGTTTAGTAAAAACAATAACTTTTAACTAACTTTTGGGAACCGGTCATTTTAGCACGGGCACATGTAGCCACAGCAGCTTAAAATAACGGCATTGTTTCCTACTTTCTTTAGCGGTGCGCGCCATACGGGCGCCTTCCCCTCTTTGCTTCGTCATGACAACACCTTCTGCACCACACGATTCTGATCAACTCGCCAAAAGCTTTGAACCCGGACAACTGGAAGCGCACTGGTACGCCGAATGGGAGCGCCGGGGTTATTTTCGCAGCGGGCAGCATGTGCAGCCGCCCGAAGGGCGCGCATCGGCCCCCTTCGTCATTCAGTTCCCGCCCCCCAACGTTACCGGCACGCTGCACATGGGGCATGCCTTCAACCAAACCGTCATGGACGGCATGGTGCGCTATCACCGCATGCGCGGCGACGACACGGCCTTTATTCCGGGCACCGACCACGCGGGCATAGCCACGCAAATCGTGGTCGAGCGCCAGCTTGACGCGCAGAATGTGTCGCGTCACGATCTTGGCCGCGAGAAATTCACCGAAAAAGTGTGGGAATGGAAGGAAAAATCGGGCAGCGCCATTACCGGGCAATTCCGGCGGCTGGGCTCGTCGTGCGACTGGGACCGCGAATATTTCACCATGGACGAGCGCATGTCGCGCGGGGTGGTGGAAACGTTTGTGCGCCTGTACGAGCAAGGGCTTATTTACCGGGGTAAACGCCTGGTGAACTGGGATCCCGTGCTAGGTACGGCCGTTTCCGACCTGGAAGTGGTCAGCGAGGAAGAAGACGGCCATCTGTGGGAACTGCGTTATCCGCTTACTCAGCCGTCGGGCGGCCTTACCCACCTTACCGTGGCCACCACCCGCCCCGAAACCATGCTGGGCGACGTGGCCGTTATGGTGCACCCCGACGACGAGCGTTACGCCCACCTGATCGGCAAAACCGTCACCCTGCCGCTGGTGGGGCGCGAACTGCCCATCATTGCCGACGACTACGTCGACCCGCAGTTCGGCACCGGCGTGGTCAAGGTAACGCCCGCCCACGATTTCAACGACTACGCGGTGGGCCAGCGCCACGGGCTGGACATGATCAGCGTACTGACGCTCGACGCAAAAATTGCCGATACCGCGCCGGCGGCGTATCGCGGCCTTGACCGCTTCCAGGCCCGCAAGCAAGTGGTGGCCGACCTGGACGCCCAGGGTTTGCTGGGCAATGTCAAGGCGCACAAGCTTATGGTGCCGCGCGGCGACCGCACCAACACCATTATCGAGCCCATGCTCACCGACCAGTGGTTTGTGGCCATGAGCAAACCCGCCCCGCAAGGCACCCTGAATCCGGGCAAGAGCATTACCGACGTTGCCCTGGAAGTGGTGGCCGACGGGCGCATTGCCTTCTACCCCGAAAACTGGACCACCACCTACAACCAGTGGCTGGAAAACATTCAAGACTGGTGCATTTCGCGCCAGTTGTGGTGGGGCCACCAGATTCCGGCCTGGTATGCCCCCGACGGCTCCTTTTTCGTGGCCCGCACCGAGCAGGAAGCCATTGAACAGGCCCGCGCGGCCGGCATCACCGAACCGCTGCGCCGCGACAACGATGTTCTGGACACCTGGTTTTCCTCGGCGCTGGTGCCGTTCACCGACCTGGGCTGGCCCGAGCAAACGCCCGACCTGAACCGCTACCTTCCTTCGAGCGTGCTGGTTACGGGCTTCGACATCATTTTCTTCTGGGTGGCGCGCATGGTCATGATGAGCATGCACATGACGGGCAAGGTACCGTTTTCCACGGTGTACGTACACGGCCTGGTGTGCGACATGGAAGGCAAGAAAATGAGCAAGTCCAAAGGCAATACCATCGATCCGGTCGACCTGATCGACGGCATCGACCTGGACAGCCTGCTGGAAAAACGCACCAGCGGCCTGATGAATCCGCGCCAGGCCGAGTCTATCCGCAAGAAAACGCGCAAAGACTACCCCAACGGATTCCCGGCCTACGGCACCGACGCCCTGCGCTTCACCATGGCCGCCTACGCCACGCTGGGCCGCAATATCAACTTCGACCTGAAACTTTGCGAGGGGTATCGCAATTTCTGCAACAAGCTGTGGAACGCCTCGCGCTTCGTGCTTATGAA
>JBFWLP010000041.1:0-26766 GCA_050252075.1 Burkholderiaceae bacterium
GCGGAAGCCAAGCTCACGCGCGAAGAGGTCTTTGGGCCAGTGTTGTCCATTTCCACCTGGAGCTCGGAAGAAGATGTGATTGAACGGGCCAACAATTCCGAATATGGCCTGGCCGCTTTTGTGTGGTCTCGCGCCGGTGCTCCGGCCATTCGCATGGCACATGCACTGAATGTGGGTTGGGTATTGATCAACCAGGGCAGCGGCCAGCAAATTGGCCACTCCTACGGCGGCGTCAAACAAAGTGGTGCGGGGCGCGAGTTCTCGCTGGAAGGCATTCTGGCCAGCTACACCGATGTGAAGCAGGTGTCGTACAACCTGGGCAGCCACGGGTTTCCGGCCTAAGGTGCTGCCTCCTGGAACCAAAGCAACTTCACCATAACGAGACAAACCATGACGACCGTACATATTGATCAACAAAAGAAACTGGGATTCATCGGGCTGGGTATGATGGGCAGCCGCATGATCAAACACTTGAAAGGCTATGCCGAGCTGCGTGTTTTTGATGCCAATCCCGATGCCGTACAACGGGCGGTGCACGATACCGGGGCGGTAGGCGCCTCGTCGCTGAAAGACCTGGCATCGACCGATGTAGTCATTTTCATGCTGCCCAACAGCAGCATCATCGATAAAATCGTCAAAGGCGGCGACGGCGAGCCCGGCCTGATCGACGTTCTGGCGCCGGGCAGCGTAATCATTGACATGAGCTCGTCGGTGCCCTCGAACACCGTTGCCAATGCCAAGGCCGCCGCTGCCAAATCCATTGTGTATATCGATGCTCCGGTATCGGGCGGCCCCGCCGGCGCCGAAGCCGCCAAACTGACCATCATGGTGGGCTGCGAGTCCGAACAATTCACGTCGGTCAAGCCACTGCTCGGCCTGATGGGGGCCAACGTTGTGCGTGCCGGCGATGTCGGTGCGGGCCATGCCGTGAAAGGGTTGAACAACCTGCTTGCAGCCACCATTCTGGCGGCCAGCGGCGAAGTATTTGCCGCCGGCGAAAAATTCGGCCTCGACCCCGCGGTCATGCAGGAAATTGTCAACACCTCGTCGGGCGGCAGCTTCATGACCAACGTGGCCTGGCCCAAAGCCATTCTTGGCCGCACCTGGGATTTCGGCTTCTCGTTGCAACTGATGCACAAAGACGTGGGTATCGGCTTGTCCATTTTGAAGGAAATGGGTGTCGACGCCCCCCTCTCAACGCTCAACGGGCAAATCTGGTCGGAAGCCCTGGCCAAGGTATCCGGCACCGTAGACATGACCGAAGTGGTCAAACAAACCCAGGAAAAAGCCGGGCTGCTGTAACCGCCCTGCACGGTTCCGGAATAAAACCTGCTAGTTCAGCAGGTGGCACCCCAGCCACAAGCCCCGATGCAACAAGTCTTTGATCACTTGTTGTGTCAGGGCGATGATTTCTTCCACGGCAACCCCCGTTTCTGCGGTTTCGCTGAAACACAGCATCATTTCGCGCTTTAACGGGGCCGATACCCGGTAATGCTTGATGTATCCACTGGTAATTTCGGGCCGCACGGCGGAATACGACAACACGGTCGCCGCCAGGCCTGCAGCAACCAGCGGAACCAGAATCGCCGACGTGCTGGCTTCGGCAAACAGGTTGTATGTCAGATGCTGTGTCAGAAAAGCCCGGTCAACAATTGCCCGAACCTGGTTGGGTGGGCTGGGCAGCACCAGCGCGAGCTTGGACATTTCAGCAATTGAAACTTCCTCGTCTTTAAACTGCACATCGGGATGCGCCAGCAAATAAAGCTCTTCTTCAAACAAAGGGGTAAGCGACAAGCCTTTGATAGGCTGGTGATCCGGAGAGATCGCAAAATCGACGCGACCTTGCATGACCAGTTTCGTCAAATCAACGCTCGGAATGTCGACAACCTCGATGACCACAGACGGGTAAGATTTTTTCGCGGCCGTCAGCAGCGGCAAGCTGATCAACCGCGCCGTGCTGGACGCCAGACCAATCGAGACCTTGCCCGATATTTGATTGTTCGACTTGTTCAGCAGGCTTTTCGTGTTCTCTACCTGGCGCAAGATGGTCTGCGCGTGCCGATAGAGCAAATTGCCTTCGGTGGTGGCCGTCACCCCCTTGGCGCGCCGCATCAGCAGCTTCACACCAAGCTCTTCTTCAAGCAGGGAAATTTGCTGGCTTAACGCCGGCTGGGCAATATGCAGGCTTTCGGCAGCACGCGTAATGTTCTGCATTTCCACAACGCGAATGAAATACTGCAGCTGTCGAATTTTCATAGTTGGCACACCGGAACAGAAAAGAACACGTGTGACCAAAAGTATAACTTTTATTTATTACTTGACAACGTACCACCTGTTTTTCCTATGCTGACAGTATCAGGCACGGTATCCTTCAAGCACCAAAGCGATATGTAGGATACCTGAGTTCACACACGGGCCTGATCCCTATATGATGATCCTTGTTTTTCAACCATCACTATAGAAATCGAATGAAAACCGAGACACAGAAAGCCGTACTTTGCACGGCGTGGGGCCTTCCTGAAACCCTGGTCGTGCAAAACATTCCCCGCAAGCAACCCGGTCCCAACGAAGTGGCCATCGATGTCAAGGCTGCCGGCGTCAATTTTCCCGACACACTCATCATTCAGAAAAAGTACCAGTTCCAGCCCGACCTGCCCTTTTCTCCCGGCGGTGAAGTTGCGGGCGTGGTGGAAGCGGTGGGCGAAGGCGTCACCCACGTAAAGCCGGGTGATCGCGTCATTGCCAGTTTTGCCTGGGGCGGGTTTGCCACCCAGGCCATTGCGCCGGCAGAGCGCGTGGTGCGCATTCCCGACCAAATGGATTTCACCACCGCCTCGGCGTACGTGCTGGCCTATGGCACGGCGCTGTATGCTTTAACGCTGCGCGGCAAAGTTCAGCCGGGCGAAACCGTTCTGGTGCTCGGTGCCGCCGGCGGTACCGGTATCGCCGCGATCGAAATCGCCAAATCGCTGGGCGCACGCGTCATTGCCATGGCATCCACCGACGAAAAACTGGCGCTGTGCAAACAGCATGGCGCCGATATCTGCGTGAACTACGCCACTGAAAACTTCCGCGACCGCATCAAGGAAATTACGCAAGGCAAAGGGGTGGATGTCGTCTTCGACCCGGTGGGCGGCGAATACACCGAGCTTGCTTTCCGGTCTATTGGCTGGGAAGGCCGCCATCTGGTTGTGGGTTTCGCGGCCGGTGACATTCCGCGCGTTCCCCTGAATCTGGCCTTGCTCAAGGGGGCATCATTGGTCGGTGTGTTCTGGGCCGACTACCTGCGCCGCGACCGTGCCGAGGCCGAACGCCATATGCAGGCGCTGATGGACCTTTACACATCGGGCAAGGTGAACCCGCCCGTGACGCAAACCTATCCGTTTGAAGACGTTGCCAAGGCGCTGCGCAGCATTATGAACCGGCAGGCCATGGGCAAAGTCGTACTGGTGCCTTAAAAACGGTAGTTCAGCTGGGCCGAGATGTTTTGCGAGCGGTAGTTGCTGCCCGCCTGCAAGCCGTACTCGGCACTGATTTCCAGCCCGTTTTTATTGATCACCTGCACCCCCAGGTTCAGGCGGCCTACTGCCGAGGGGCCGTCATTGCGTGATTCAAATGTTCCGCTGGTGCTTAACGCCCCCACGAAACTGTTCTGGCTGACGCGCTGATTGTTAGGCAGGAAGCTCACACCGGCACCGGCATAGGCCCGCAGTACCGTGTTGGCGTTTACATCGTAGCGGGTGCCCAGTTCCAGCATGGGTGTTACCGCCACACTGGTTTTATTCACCGCTCCCACCGCCAGCCCCAGCGGCCCGCTGCCCGACTCGCTGAACGATGGGCTGCGGGTGTGCATGATGTCAACATCCAGGTAAGGACGAAGGTAGGAAGCGTCCCAGGTAAAGTCGTAAGCGGCACGCAACCGGGCACCCAACAGCGTCATGGACGAACGGCTGGAATAGGTGGCGTTCAACCCCAGGGCGTTACCCGCACGGCCCAGTTGCGGCGTACGGTCATTGCGGAAACTGCCGTAGGCCATGGCCAGTGCCCCGGTAACAGACCAGTTGCCCATCTGACGCTTCAAGGATACCGACGCATCGTACATGTTTCCCTTGCTGGAGAATCCGTCGGACGTCAGCCGGTTCAGGTTCGCCCCGACCGTGCCGCCAATCGTCCAGTTGGCATCCAGCCGGCGTTGCACGCCCAGCCGCAGCCCGCCACCCTCGGAGCGGTACCCCAGGTTATTGTCCATGGCCGACTGGTCTGTACGATTACCCGACACCCGCGCCCAGACGCAACCTTGCCCTTGCGCCTGCAGACCCGGCGTTTGAAACACCGGACACGCCATGCTATCGCTGAAACTGGTGTATGCGCCGGTTAACATTTGCTGGGGTTGGGCGTGCAAATTCTGCCCGCCCAGCTGCATCAGGGTTTCCCGGTAATGGTCCAGCGACTGCACCTGATTCAAGTAACCGAAGACACGCCCTTTCGAGGCGTCGGCCGCATTCCAGCCACGCTGCAAATACGCGCCCAAACTGGCGGCCGTACCCGTTAACCCCGAACCGGCGCGTGCAAAACGTGCCTGCGGCCGAACCGACAACTGATTGTCGCTGACCTGATGCAGCCAGTTGAACACCCAGGACGACGCGGTCACCTTGCCGGTGAAGTTAAGCGATGATGCACTCAGAACGGGATAGGCGCCGGGAAGCAAACTGTTGCTGTGCAACTGGATTTCGCCGGCCATGTTCACCGGCCCGTTGACCACCAGTGTGTCGTGCGGCGCCAGCGCATTGGCGGCATCGATCGTAAACACCGTGCGGCCGCCTTCATATTGATTCAGCCGACCGTCAAGAGTGGTCGTGCCGACGGTTTCAGCCAGCCCGATATTCAATGTGCCGTAGTTATTCAGGCTGTTGCCGCCCACACTGTACACCGGGCCTTTGTTCATCACGCCTTCGGCGGCGTTGGTGACGGTTCCCGGGGTCGCCCCTAAATCGATGCTGCCGGTAATGGTTCCGTTATTGGTCACATTGGTAAGCCCATCGACCACCTTGATGGCATAGCCGCTGCTGGTGCCGCCTTGCGTGCTGATAACGCCCCCCTTGTCCACGGTGATCGTGTTGGCCGACCCGGCCACGGCGCTGGACGCCCCGCCCGAAAACAGGATACCAATACCATCGAGCGTTCTGCCTGATCTGGGGTTGGTACCGGTGGTACCCCCAATGACCTTGCCTTGCACATCCACCGTCAGGACACCCTGGTTGCCGGCCGATCCCAGGTAATAGCCGGAGCTTTGGGCGAAAATTCCGATGCCCCCGATCGCCGTGGTCTCGACCGACGAGCTGGCATCGATCGAAACCTGGATGGAACCGCCCCGGCCCGACGACAAACTGCCGGTCATTCCGGCCAGCAGCGGCGCACTGAGTGCCTGCGCCGACCCGCCCTGAATGCCGCCACCCGACCCCAGGCTTTGCAATACCATGCCGTGCGCATTGGTCACACTGGCAGAGCGCCCCACACTGATGGCCGTTTTGTCAGTCAGCGATACGGTGATATCGCCGGCCTGCATTCCGTCCTCACCCGACCGCGTTGCCGAAGGTGCCAGCGGCTGAAGCAGATCGGCCGACGTATCGCCCAGCAATCCGCCGCCCGAGGTAATAGACTGCGCCAAGATTCCCCACGATCCGTGCCCCGACGATGTCAGGCTGGTCTGGTCAAACGACAACGTAATCGCCCCGCCCTGGCCACGCCCGTTGGGCTGAATGGCCGTCGAAGCAACGTTGCGCAGATCGGCCACCGCCAACCCCCCGCCACCGCCAATAGATTGGGCAACGACCACAACACTGCGGTCGCCGGTGGTATGCAGGCCGGCACCCTGCACATTGACAGCCACCGCCCCGGCGTTACCGGCATTGCCGCTGCCCTGAATGGTCAGGCCGAACGACTGCGCCTGGTTCACGAACACGTCGGGCATGTACGTGGCATTGCCGGCGGCAGGCGCCTCACCCGTATTGGTGAAGCAGGCACTGGCCACCACCGCTCCCTGCGGGCGGCCACTGTTCGTACAGCCAAAGTCGGCTATTCCACCGCCGCCCGAGATCGATTGCGCTACCAGCACGCCGGAGGCGTCGCCGGCATTTTCCATCAGGGCATTCAAAGGCTGGCTGGACGTTCCCAGAGTGACCGCACCGGCATTACCGCCGGCCCCCGCCCGCCCGCTGTCCATGGCGCCAAGCTTCACGTCGGGCACCGGGGCACCGGCAATTTTCCCGGAAAAACCCACCATGGAACCGTCGTGCGCGATACCGCCGCCACCGGCAATCGACTGACCGACAACAATGGGCGACGCATAGCCCGAGGAGAACAGCCGATAGTCCTGCCCGCTAACGCGAGGCACATTGATCGTGACGGTAACGTCACCGCCGTTACCGCCATTGCCCGACGCGCCGCCGACATTCAAACCGATATCGACATCGGCACCGGTAATAGGGCTAAGCTTGACATCGGTATCCAGCAGCGAATCACCCGCCGCCACACCACCGGTGCCACCGCCTCCGCCCACCGATTGCGCCAGCACCCCGTACGCGCGATGGCCGGTGGTGCCAATGCGGCTGTTGGCGCCCACCGCCACTTGCACCGCACCGCCATCGCCGGCGGCACCGCCGCTGCCACCCACTGCCACCGAGGTTTTATAGCCGGTAGGAAACTCAAACTCTTCGGTGTCAAAGTCGGTAATTTTCTTGGCCAGCCAGCCAATGCCGTTTTTGGCGTCGAGGATTTTGTTCACATCGTCGATGATCGAACCGGCCAGGTCGGGAATGATGCTGGTGGCCGGGTCAGCACTGCCCCCCATGCCGCCCCCGCCGCCAATGGACTGCGCCACAATGCCGTGCGACCCCGAGCCCGTGGCAATGGGCGTGGTGTAACTTGTTTTCCCCGAGCTGTCGGTATATTGCAGCTGGAACAAATCGCCGGTGGTGATGCCGCCGGAATACGTAACATTGACCGCACCGCCGTGGTTACCGCTGCCGCCGGAACCCCCCACCACCGTGTTCAAGGTTAATTTGCCGCCCACGCCCTGCGTGCCGGCGTTGCCGGCAACGCCGCCCCCACCGCCAACGACGTGCGTGACAAACAAAAAGCACCCATCTTGAATCCCCCGAACCCGACCAGTCGAGCAAGTCTAACGGAAACAATTTGGGGTCAGAGCAAAAATTTGCTCTGACCCCAATCTCAAGTTATCAGTAGTAATACTAGGTTTACGTTCCCGGCGCTTTCTTCTACAGTGGCGGCAATGTTTCACACGATTGCTGACAATCGTGCTTTCACCAATGCTTGTAATCGATTGTAAGGAGTTGAATGATGGTGAACCCTCCCCGTGACCTGGTGGGCTATGGCAGTAAACGCCCGACGGGCAAGTGGCCCAACGGTGCCCGCCTGGCGATCAATGTGGTGATCAATTACGAGGAAGGGTCCGAACGATCCCACGCCATGGGCGACCCGGATCAGGAAGCAATGACCGAATGGGGCAGTTACACGTTCCCGCCGGGCGTGCGGAATCTGGCCATGGAATCCATGTACGAATACGGTTCGCGAGTCGGCATCTGGCGCATTCTGGACACTCTGGACGACGCCAAGGTGCCCGCCACCATCTTTGCCTGCGCGGTTGCCATGGAGCAGAATCCGGAAGCGGCCCGCGCCATGGTTCAGGCCGGGCACGAGATCTGCAGTCACGGTTACCGCTGGGAGGAAGTGTTTCGCCTGAGCAAGGAAGAGGAACGCGAGCATATTCGCATGGCCATCGAATCGTTCGAACGCACCTGCGGCAAGCGCCCGGTGGGCTGGTATTGCCGTTACGGTTCCAGCGTACACACGCGCCAGCTGGTGGTGGAAGAAGGCGGCTTTCTGTACGATTCCGACGCCTACAACGACGATGTGCCCTATTTCGTGCAAGTTGACGGCAAGCGCCATCTGGTGGTGCCTTACACCGCCGACGTCAATGACTTCCGCTACTGGAACTCGCCGGGCCTGACACACGCATCGGACTTTTTCGAATACATCAAGGAAAGTTTCGACGTTTTGTATGCCGAGTCGGCAAACGGCCCGCGCATGATGTCGATCGGACTGCACCCGCGCATGGTGGGTCGTCCCGGCCGCATCCGCGCACTGAAGTGGTTCTTTGATTATGCACGGCAATTTCCAGATGTCTGGTTTACAACCCGTGAGCAAATCGCCCATGCCTGGCTGGAACGGGAAGGGATGAAGTAAGTCGTTAAATCAGTAATGCAGGTTCTTAACCTTAAGGGGATTACTATGTTGAAGAAAGCACTGGCCATGGCCGGAATGATGTTGCTTGCCGGCCAGGCCGCCGCGCAATCGCCGGCCGACATCGCCAAGGAACGTTTGCAGCCTTACCGTGAATTGCCGAAGTTTGTGGCCCCCGGCCCCGCCTTCGATGCCAAGGCCTGTATGGCCGGCAAGAAAGTCATGAGCATTCCGAACTCCAGCGCCAACCCGTTCGTCAAGAACATCAACAACGCCATGAAAGGCGTTGCCGAAAAGGTTGGTTTTGAGTTCATGGAATGGCAGAACCAGGGCCAGCTTACCCAATGGGTGCAAGGCGTGAACTATGCCGTCGACAACAAGTTTGACCTGATCGACATGATCGGCGGCACCGACCCCAAAGTGCTGGGCCCGCAAATCAAACGCGCCCAGGACGCCGGCATCATTGCCGTAGCCTCGCACTACTCGGGCTTCGAGCAAGCCGTGCCCAACAACGTTGAAACCGTACCCATCGACTACCGCAAGGCCGGCCAGCTGATCGCCGACTGGGCCATCATGGATACCCAAGGCAAGGCCAACGCTCTTGTCATTATTTCGAGCGAAGTATTCTCGACCGGATCGATGGTTGAAGGCATCAAGGCCGAGTTCGCCGAAGTGTGCCCGGATTGCAAGTACAAGATCCAGAACGTTCCGGTGAATGACTGGTCCACCAAAATTCAGCCCACGGTACAGGCCGAGCTGCTTCGCGACTCCACCATCAACTATGTTCTGCCCATTTACGACAGCATGTCGCAGTTCATTGTTCCGGCCATCACCCTGACCGGCAAGCAGGACAGCGTGAAGATCGCCACCTTCAACGGTACTCCGTTCGTCATTGGACTGATCCAGCAAGGCAAAGTTGAAATGGATATCGGCGAGAACCTGGACTGGATTGCCCACGCCGTGCTCGACGCCGAAATGCGCATGCTGTGCGGACTGGACAAAATCAAAGACCCCAAGATCCCCTTCTTCATCTTTGACAAGAACAATGCCAACACCGCCGGCACACCGCCCCAGCTGTCCACGGGCTACGGTGACGCTTACGTAGAAGGCTACAACAAGCTGTGGAAGCTTCAATGAGTGTCGGTACACCTGCCAACGCCGGGGCCGCGTCCACACCGCTGCTGAAGATAGAAAATCTATCCAAGCATTTCGGTGGGGCGCGAGCCCTGAACCAGGCCCACCTGATCGTCAATCGCCAGGAAGTGCATGGCCTGCTGGGCCATAACGGCTCGGGGAAGTCGACCCTGATCAAAACCCTGGCCGGCTTTCACGCCCCCGACCCGGGCGCGCGCATGTGGTTCAACGGCAAGCCCGTTTCGCTGCCCATGCCCTCGGGCGGGGCACGCGAGCTGGGCATCAGCTTCGTGCACCAGCATCTGGGCATTCTGCCGTCGCTGACAGTTCTGGAAAACCTGCTGCTGGGCGACCTGGCTACCGAAAACCGCTGGAAAATCAACTGGCAGAAGGAAGCCAAGCTGGCCAGGGAGCTGCTTGAACGCTACCAGATCCCCATCGACCCGGACACCACAGTCTATGACATCAGCCCCGTGGAACGCGCCCTGCTCGCCATCGTGCGCGCCTTTCGCGACCTGGGCAAAGTGGATAACGCCGGCCTGCTCATTCTGGATGAGCCCACCCCGTTCCTGCCGCGCAAAGACGTTCAGCGCCTGTTTGCCCTGGTACGGCAAGTGGTCGCCGACGGTGCCGGCGTCATTTTCGTGTCGCACGATATTGACGAAGTGCTGGAGATCACCGACCGGGCCACCGTGCTTCGCGACGGCGAGGTTGCCGGCACCTTCGAAACCCGCCAGGCCGGCAAAGACGACATTGTCGCCATGATCGTGGGCCACCACCTGGAACGGGAGGCCAAGCCCGCGTCGGCCCGGCAAACGCAAACCGCCCTGCAGGTCAAGCAGTTAAGCGGCGCCATCGTGCAAAACGTGAACCTGACAGTCGCCAAAGGCGAAATCATCGGCCTGACCGGCCTGATCGGGTCGGGCTACGACGAAATTCCCTATTTGCTCTACGGTGCCAAGACCGCCCGGTCGGGCACGTTCACCCTGAACGGCACAACCTCCATTCAGGGGAATATCGATCAAATGCGCCCCCAGCACGCCATTGAACAAGGCATGGTGCTGATTCCCGCCGATCGCCAGAACAACGCCGTCATCGGCAGCCTGAGCGTCACCGAGAACCTGAGCATGCCCGTTTACGAACGACTGGGCAGCCCGTGGGCCATTGCCGCCAACACCCTGGCCCGCAACGCCCGCCAACTGATGGAATCGTTCGACGTTCGCCCGCGCGACGCCGAACTGGACATACAGAATTTTTCGGGTGGAAACCAGCAAAAAGCCGTCATGGCCAAATGGTTGCAGCTTGAACCTGCGCTGGTCTTGCTCGACGAGCCCACGCAAGGGGTGGATGTCGGCGCCCGCGAGCAACTGTTTGTCCATCTGCGCAATGCGGCCGCCAAAGGCGCCGCCATCGTCGTAGCCAGCTCAGACTTCGAGCAACTGGAAGCCTTGTGCGACCGCGTGCTTGTCTTTGATCGCGGCCAGATCGTGTCCGAGCTGCATGGCGACGACGTCACCAAGAACACCATCGCCGAACATTGCTTCGGCGCCGAGAAAACAAACGCTGCATGATGTTGCAACGGGGATTGACATGAATTCGGAAGCAAACGCTGTAAAAAACACCGGCTCTAAAGCAGCCCAAAACGGCGGCACCGCGCTGCAACTGGAAAAGTACGGACTGGTCATCGTCTGGCTGTTCACCATCGCCTTCTTCGGCTGGCTGCGGCCCGACAGTTTTCTGAACTGGGCAACCTTTTCCACCATGTTCGGCTCCCAGGCCGTTCTGGTCATCGTCACGCTGGGCCTGATCATTCCGCTGACCTCGGGCGACTTCGACCTGTCCATCGCCAGCATTCTTACGCTCAGCTCCATGATGATCGCCGTCATGAACGTGAACATGGGCATCGACCTGATATGGTGCATCGTTGCCGTACTTGCCATGGCACTGGTCACGGGATTGGCCAACGGCTTTTTCACCGTGTACTTTCGCATCCACTCGCTGATCGTCACCCTGGGCATCGGCACGTTTCTGCACGGCATTACCTTGTGGATCAGCGACTCCATGACCATCAGCGGCGTGGATAACCGGCTGATCGAAGCGGTGATCGCCTCGCGGTTTCTGGGCATTCCCCTGGCCTTCTACTACGCACTCGTGATCTGCTTTGTGTCCTGGTACGTATTTACCTACACCGCCGTGGGACGCCGCCTGCTGTTCGTGGGCCGGGGCCGCGAAGTGGCCCGCCTGAGCGGCATCAACGTTGACCGCGTACGCTGGGGCGCACTGGTTGCCTCGGCCCTGTTCGGCGCCCTGGGCGGCGTGGTGTACACCGGCACCACCGGCGCGGCCGACCCCTCGTCGGGCATGTCATTCCTGATGCCGGCATTTGCGGCCTCGTTCCTGGGCGCCACCTGCATCAACCCCGGCCGGTTCAACCCCTGGGGCTCGATGCTTGCCGTGTACTTCCTGATCACCGGCATTACCGGGCTTTCCGTACTGGGCATCAGCACCTTTGTGCAAGACCTGTTCTACGGTGCCGCCCTGGTCATCGCCGTAACGTTGTCGCAACTGGTACGCGGCCGCCAGGAACGTGCCCAATAACAGCCATCGCTATACTTTTCAACGGAACCCGCAATGAACCACCCGGCGCCGCACCGCTTGACGCTCGAACCCATCGACGCACCCACCTTCGCACCCTTTGGCCATGTATTCGGCCCAACGGGCGATGCGGGGCGCCGGGACCACTTCAACGTGATTGAAAACCGCCGGCCCCAGGCCCGCATCAACCTGGCGCAAGTGCAGGCCGACGACCGTCGCGGCGCCGACAGCATTACCTTGTGCCGGCTGGAAAGGCATCCCGGCTCCAGCCAAAGCTTTTTTCCGCAAGATGTTGACAGCTACCTGGTGGTCGTTTGCGACAACGGCCCCGACGATCGCCCCCTTCTGACCACCGCACGCGCATTCCGCGTGCCCGGCCATACCGGCGTTACCTACAAGCCCAATGTCTGGCACGCCGGCATCAGCGTTCTGGAAGGCGGACGGAACTTTCTGGTGGTGATTTATGAAGACGGCACCCCAGGCGACTGCGAATTCGTGGATATCGCAGACATTTGTGTCGACATTTCCCGGGCGAACCACGTTTCACAAGGATAACCTCGGCTAAAATGGAACGATAATTCGTCTATTGCGCGGCGCCCTGGAGCGCCCTTTTTATGTATGGCTGCAGAAGTTCACACCCAAAAGGGGACAAAAATTAATACCACGCCGTCACAACGCGTGCCGCGTGAGCACAAGGTTGACCTGGAAGAACGCATGTATGAAAGGCTCGTTACCGCCATCATCGGCAAAATTCTTCGCCCCGGGGAACATGTGAATGAAATGCAGCTGGCGGTGGCCAACGGGCTGTCCCGCCCCCGTGTGCGCCGCGTGCTGGAACGGCTGGAAATCGAGGGCGTGATCGAATTCAAACTGAATCGGGGAGCATTCATTTCCCGCCCCTCGGTGAAAGAGGCCCTGGACGTTTTCGAAGCCCGGGTTCACATTGAATCGATCTTGTTCCGCCTGGCCTGCGAACGCACCACCCCGCACGACATCAAACGGCTGCGCCATCACACCGCGCTGGAGCGCGAAGCGTTCAAAAAGGGCAAGGCCGACTACAACCAGATTGCCGGCCATTTTCATGTACTGGTGGCCGAAATTGTCGACAACAAAATCATACTGGACACCATCAAACGCCTGATTCACCGCGTTTGCCTGATCCAGTCGCTGTACGAAACCGAACGTGCCGTGCTTTGCCTGGTAGACGAACACGAACGCCTGGTCGACCTGATCGAAGCCCGCGACGCCGACAGCTGCATCGCCGAGCTAGTGCATCACTGCGAGCACATCAAGGCCAGCCTGGACCTTACCGACCAGCGGCACCAGAAGACGAATATCTATCAGATGATTGTGTAGACGGGCGGGTGGCGTAATACACCAGAATTACCGTCAAGGACGCCCGTGAAATCCCAAATTTACGTCGCCTGATTCCGTAATTTACGTCACCTGATTCCGAGATTTACGTAACTGAATTCCCGGATTTACGTAACCACTAGGCAATGCGTCGGGTGATCGTTTCCAGAAACGACTCAACGTGCTTGCGCGCGCTTTCGGCGGCGGCGTCGGGATCACGCTGCTGAATGGCATGCAGAATTTCCCAGTGCTCCCGGCCTACGGGAACGTGGCGTTGCGGCTCACGCATGGAAATCACCCAGTAGCGCAATGATCTGTCGTACAGCGTGGAAAGGATGTCGGCCAGTACGCTATTGCACGCCGCTTTGGATATCAGCTGATGAAACTGGCGCCCGAGCGCCAGCCGTTCCGCGGCATCGCCCCGCGCACTGGCCGAATCGCTGCGTTCAAGCAGCGCCGTCATTGCAACAATGTCTTCCTTGGTGGCGCGAACCGCCGCCAGCCGGGCGCACAGCACCTCGTTGCACAGCCGAACTTCAGTAAGCTGAAGAATTTCATCCAGCGACAGCGGCTTGACCATACTGCCTTTGCGCGGAACGATTTCCACCAGGCCTTCATGCATCAGCCGGCGCAGCGCAATATGCACCGGCGTTCGACCAATGCCAAGCTGGCTGCAAAGGGTTAGCTCGTTCAGGTAATCGCCCGGCGCAAAATTCAGGCTCATGATTTCCTGCTTAATACGCTGGTAAGCGGCCTCTTGCATGGGCAGCTTAGCGGCAGACGCCGTTGCCTGGGTTGATGTTGTATGGGTGAACTTGCGCATGTCGAAGGGATTCTAGCATTCCCGGCGCACCGGCTCGGCAGCGACGGATCGTCGTTGACAAGCCGTAATCACGCACGGTAATCTGTGATGTATCACATGAATATCAGAATACTGCAAGGCTGGAAACGACATGCACGCCAATACCCCCTACACCAATGAACTCGCCCCGTCCGGAACGCTGCGGGCGGCACTGAACATGGGTAATCCCGTGCTGGCCCACTACACCGGCCAGCCACAACAGCCCGCCGGGGTCAGTGTGGATTTATCGGCAGAGTTCGCCAAATCGCTCGGGGTTGCGGTAACGTTTTTGTGCTTCCCCACCGCCGCAGACTCTGTGCGCGCCGTTCAGAACGGAGACGCCGACATTGGCTTCATGGCGATCGACCCAAAACGTTCCGAAGGCATCCACTTCAGCGCGCCTTATGTACAAATAGAAGGCTCGTACGTGGTTCCCAACGACTCACCCATTACCTCGAACGAGCAGGTAGACCAGGCCGGCCATCGCCTGGTGGTGGGTGCGGCCAGCGCCTACGATCTGTTCCTTACCCGTCATATACAGCATGCTGAACTTGTGCGGGTTCCGCTTTCCGAACAGGTCATTGAAACCTTGCTGCAATCGGGGTACACCGCCGGCGCCGGCGTGCGGCAGCAGCTTGAGGCCGAAGCGGCACGTGTGGGCCGCGTTCGATTACTGGATGGCGGCTTCATGGTCATTAACCAGGCCTGCGCCATATCGGCAAAGCACAGCCACCCAACCCAACAGTTCCTGAATGCATTTGTCGAATCTATGAAAGCCTCGGGTTTTGTTGCCCGGGCATTGTCACGCCACGGAATCCAGGGGGCAAAAGTCGCCCCGCTCGTTTCATGAACATCGTGTTCCCGGGAACCACAAGGAGAGTCATCCATGAAGATCAAAGCATTCGTTTTCGCAGGGGCCTTTCTGGCAACACTGCTGGGGCCCACCCACGTAGCCGTGGCACAAGACTACCCCAGCAAGCCCATACGGCTGGTTGTTCCCTTCGCCCCAGGGGGCGGAAACGATAACCTGGCACGACTGTTCGGCCAGAAGCTGTCGGAGTCCTGGGGCAGCCCCGTGGTTATCGAAAACAAACCCGGCGCCGGCACAACCATCGCCGCTGCCTACGTTGCCCGCGCCGAGCCCGACGGCTACACCCTGATGCTTTCTTCGATAGCCAGTCACGCGGTCAGCCCTAACTTGTACCGGAACCCGGGGTATAACCCGGTGAAAGATTTCACCCCGATTGCCATGCTGGGGGTTGCTCCGGTCATCATGGCAATCAACCCGTCGAGCAAGGCCAACACCGTGGCAGACTTTATCGCCATGGCCAAGGCCGAGCCGGGGAAATACACCTACGCATCGGGCGGCATGGGCTCTGTAATGCATGTATCGGCCATGGTCTTCAGCCAGGAGGCCGGCGTTGACATGCTGCACGTGCCGTATCGCGGTGCCGGCCCCGCCTATGTGGCCCTGCTGGCGGGGGAAGTCGACGTTGTCATTGACACCGCCGCCGCCCTGATGCCCATGATCAACTCCAACAAAGTGCGCCCCCTGGCCATTGCCAGCGCCACGCGATCACCCGATGCGCCTCAAATTCCCACCTTCGCCGAAGCGGGCTTGCCCAACTACGAAGCCAATGGCTGGTACTCAATACACGGCCCCGCAGGCATACCGCCACAAATCGTGCAAAAGCTCAATCAGGAGCTCAATCGTATAACTGCACTGCCCGATGTCACCGAGCGGCTGCGCCAACTGGGTACCCACACTGTAGCCAACAATAGCCCCGAGAACCTGAACGCCTTTGTGCAAAGCGAGTTGAATAAATACACCCAGGTCATCAAAGCCGCCGGCATCACGCCTGAATAAATCTCGTTTGCTGCCACCCCACCCTACACCGGAAAAACCCATGCCCCCAGCCTCGCTGCAGTCACTGAATGCCCGTTATTTCTACATCGTTACGTTTGAAATCGACCCGGCCGATGAACCGCTATTCAATGAAATTTACGAAACAGAGCATGTCCCCAACATTCTGACCGTTGACGGCGTGCGGGGTGTTATGCGCTACCGCGACCACGCCCCCAACGAGCAGGGTTGGCTGGTGTACTCCGCCATGTATTTCATTGACGAACCCGACTTACCCGATACAGACCGATGGAAAGAAAAGTCGGATCTGGGGCGATGGAAAACCGTGATACGTCCGCGACTCAAATCGCGGCACCGGCGTTTTGGCCAGATCAAACAAGTGGCTTGACATGCGGGGGGGATCACCGACACATTCCACCTGTCGATGTTCAAAGGCTCACGTGTGCCAGTAGGTTTGGGCAAGCGCCTAGAGGTTGGGCCCGCGTAGGCGGGCCATTTTTATGCGTTGTCGGCGTAATGTTGCAGAGTTGGTTGCAGACATGCAACCAACTCTGCAACATTACAGCAGCTCGGACCTTGGCGCATGGAAAAACTCACCGCCCCTCCAGTGGGGGTACGGTTTCCAGCCAGCACCCGACACAATCACATTAAACATCTCGAACTTCCACTACTTAAGCTCATACCAGACACCGCGACCGCGTCCCTGCTGATTCAAATACCCGCGCTCAACCAGATTGCGGAAGTGAACCTTCAAGGTATTGCGGCTGACTCCGGTAAGTTTTATGGCATCGCCTATCGTGACGCGCCCATGCCCACGAGCAAATTCCACGATCTGCAGTGACAAATCCGGCAGGCTGGCCAGAACAAGTTTTTCTCGCTCGACCTTCTTCTCCAGCCGCCGCACTTGCTCTGCCAGTGACCTCAAGAAGAACACCAGCCACGGTTGCCAATTGGGGGCATCAGTTCGAATAGTGCCCTGCGTCTGGCGCAGTGCCAGGTAATACGCGTCCTTGTTCAATTCGATCACGCTCTCCAGCGAGCTGTATGGCACATAGGCATAACCAGCCTGCAAGAGCATCAGTGTGGTGAGTGCACGGCTGATCCGGCCATTGCCATCCTGAAAGGGATGGATCTCCAGAAACACCACCACAAAGATCGCTGCGATCAGCAGCGGGTGCAACAGCTTGGATTCGCGCTGTTCATTCACCCAACTGACGAGTTCTGTCATCAAGCGTGGCGTGTCGAACAGGGAGGCGGTCTGAAACACGATACCAATCTGCTCGCCGTGCTCGTTAAATGCGGCCACGCTGTTGGTGTTGGTCTTGTACTGACCGCGATGCCACGCATCCTTCTCGCTATGCTGGAGCAGAATCTGGTGCAGCTGTTTGACGTAGTTCTGGGTGAACGGGATGTCCTGCCAAGCACCGAAAACAACGTCCATCACCTGTGCGTAACCAGCAACCTCTTGCTCATCGCGTGTATCGAAGCGCTTAATTTCCAAGCAGGCAAGCAGATGCTCAACTTCACGGTCGGTCAGTTTGCTGCCCTCGATCCGAGTCGAGGAACCGATGCTCTCAATGGTGGCTACACGGCGCAAGGCTGACAAACGCTCAGGCGCAAGAGTCCCCAAGGCACGCCAAGCGCCCTTGAACTCATCTATCTTGGCGATCAGCGTCAGAATCTCTGGCGTGATCTGAATGGTGTCAGTACGAAGCATCAGCCAATAGTACACCCAATTACACCCATTTTTCAGCCCATTCACCCAATAAAACACCCATTAACACCCAAAAGTAAAAATCCCCCGGTATTCCCCCAGAAAAGGAACGGTCTTAAAGGTAGAATTTTCCAACAGGCGGAAACGGGCACACCGGTTCCGAAGTTGTGTCGCGAGCACGGCATGAACAACGCCACGTTCTATAAATGGCGCGCCAAGTATGACGGTATGGGTACTGGCTTGATGTCACGCATGAAGGAGCCGGAGGAGGAGAACGCCCATCCGCATCATTTCAGCTCGCAAGGCCAATAAACGTGAGGTCATTCATTATGAAAAAAGTACGCGTAACACTTAATCTGACCGACCCCTCCTCGGTGCCGATGGGGCGCGCTGATCTTGCGCGCATCGATGCCACCACAGAAGAGGAAATTGCTCGCCAGGCGGCGGCCGATGATGCTGAAGCCATGCAGGATGCTGCCCGGTTCGCCAAACGTGTACGCAGGCGGTTAGGGCTGAGCCAGGCGCAGTTCTCTGAACGTATCGATGTTCCTATCGAAACTATCCGAAATTGGGAGCAGGGCAAACGCAGCCCCACCGGGGCAGCCAAGTCATTGTTGAAGATTCTGGACAAAGCGCCTGAGATCGCGCTGGCTGTGCTGCACTAAACTCTGCCTGCTTCGACCTGACGTCAATCAGCAAGGTGTTGACGCCGGTGTAATACTGACCCGTTGAGTTTGTTGTCCTTTGCTGAAATTAACATATTTGTTATTATTCCAGAATGACTTATCGCGTTCACTATTTCAGCGATGACGTTCAGGCCGACATCCTTGCTCTGCCCGCCACCTTGCGGGCTCGATATATCGCACTGTCAACGCGGATGGAGCAATACGGTCCGAACTTGGGCAAGCCACACACAGAAGCCTTCGGCGATGGTTTGTTCGAGTTACGTATGAAAGGCGCGGAAGGGATTGCCCGGGTGTTTTTCTGCACCCTGGTTGGCCAGCGCATCGTCATATTACACAGTTTCGTGAAGAAAACCGACAAGACGCCGCTCAAAGAGCGGCGCTTGGCGGAACGCCGTTTGAAGGAGGTAAAAGATGAAAACGCACAAGCAACTCGTTAAGGATATGCTCAAGGATCCCGCTGTACGGGCGGAATACGAGCGTATCGAGCGCGAAGAGATGCCTATGTTCGATGCAATCTTGAACGCGCGAGCCGAGGCTGGCCTGACACAGGCCCAAGTGGCCGAACGCATGGGTACCCAGGCGCCCGCCGTGGCACGTTTGGAAAACGCCCTGGTGACAGGCAAGCACTCGCCCTCCGTTGCCACCTTGCAAAAATACGCCGCAGCTTTGGGCAAGCGCCTCGAGGTTCGGTTTGTCTGAGCGTTTTGCTGATATGCTGGTACGACTGGTTTCTCTATGAGGGCACGCTCAAACTGCTGATGTGGTTGGGCCGCACGAAAACTTCTTCCGTAACCTCAAGCGGCGGGACAGCTGACAGTCGATCGGCCGGCACCGCGTCATCTCCTTGCAGTCAGCCGTTGTCGATAGCGCATCGTAGAGCGGTGCCAACACCGTACCGCGTCCGGTGTAGATCAGGGAGAAGTCCTCCTGGTGAAGCCGCTGCAAGGCACCCTCCGGTTGGCGCACACGATCATATCGGTCCACCAGCAAATAGACGCGATCAGCTACTCGGTGAATGGCTGCACTGGCGACAGTCAGTTTCATCTGTCCTGCGAGTGCCAAGCAGAAGCCCTCATTGAACACGCTGCCTTCTATAGCCTGAATGGCCGGCTTGAGAATGTGGGAGCTTGGTGTGTTCTGCAGAGGTAGGCCGACGCGTCCCGCGGAAAAGACGACGGGCAGTTTGTCCTGCGCCCCCGCCAGTGACAGGCGTAGCCCTTCCTCCCCGGCCAACATCGGGCGGCGGGGCAGTTCATTCAGGATAGCGATCAGCCCTGCCTTGTCCAACCAGCGTACGTCCTGCGCTGATGGGATGAGATCGGGCTGTTGACCAGGTTCTAGCAGACTGACCGCACCAGCGCATTCACCGCCGATGCCATCAAGCAGAGCAAAGTCGTTTTGGCGCGAGACGTGCAAGGTCTGGGCAATCAGTCTGCGCTTGTCGCCTTCGGGCAAAAGGCCGGCAAAGAAGGGGCGCGTGGCCTTGTCGTCAAAAGCCTCTGCCTGCAAGGGAAGGTGATGCGACAATGGAAGTGCGTTGGCGGATTGCAGCCATTGCGTTGAGTAGCAAAAACTCAGCCGACCATCGACTTGTGCAAGCTGTCCGACGTGTTGCCCCAGCAGCCAGACTTCCAGGACGCGGCTCATTTCGGGCCAGCCTGTGTCTGGCTGTCGTCTGAACTGGACACGCTGAGCGTTGCCCCCAGCGCCTGAAGAACCCGCAAGACATTCTCAAGGCGGACGGTTGGCTTGCCTGCTTCCAGATCAACAATAAACCGCACCCCAACGCCGGCTGCAAGCGCCAGTTGGGGCTGGGTCAGGCTGAGTGCTTTTCGGGTGTGGCGCACCACGTCGCCCAAGTGTTCCGGCGTTTCGATTAGTGTAGGCATGTGAATTTCCTGTTCGGGAAATTATGCTGTCTGAAGAAGGTACTGTCAAACAAATTAACCGATCGGGAAACTATGGATTTGTTTGCATTGGGATATTGACAAGTTTCCTGTTCGGGAAATTTCATGCAGTGGCTATTGCCGTCGATTGATTCGTCACCACCGGCCGCCTGCCGACCACATTGACCGCCTCCAGCATCCGAACCAAGGTGGTCTTGCCCGTTCCCCATGGGGAATCGAGCGCCATCACGAACGGGCCGTTCAGCCGCTTGATCAGCGAGGACAGAAACTCCACCAATGGCTTGCGGTCCAGCGCATCGTGGAGGAAGGGGCTTTCAGCCGGGACCTCCAGGTCATCAATCCGATAGGTCATTCTTTTTCTCCCTGTCCTGGTGGACCGCTTCAGCGGCGACCAATGCTGTTGAGTTCAGCCTCCAGCCGCCCTAGGCGCTCCACGATGGTCTCGAAGGCGAGTGTGTCGCCATAGAACATCTGGGCAGCCAGCATCGCCTGGTAGTCCTGACGCAAGGCATCCAGCAGAGGCTCATCCGGAATCAATCGCAAGCCGCCCGTGGCGCACTGGTCGTAATGACTGAAACCGCTGCGGTAGAAGGTTTCCTTGATGCGCAGGACATCGCGCAGCAACGCCGAATCGCCCATGGCCTGTTGCCCGACTTCATGATCAGCCAGCCGCGCCAGGTCGTACCAATGGCGAGACAGTCTCTCGGCACTGGGTCTCAGGCTCGGGCGATGGCACTCAACGTGAATCAGCGTGGCCTTCTCCCAGAAGGTGCGCGCCGCAGACAACACGGATACCCTCGCGGTCGGCAATGCGAGGTTGGGGACGTGGTCGGCAATATCTGGTGTGATGGCCAGCGTGCTCTGTGGCAAGGTCGAGTTCCGACCGCCAAATTCGATCAGGATGCTCGAACGCACGTAGCTGTCGGTGTTTTCTACCGCGCTGGGGTAGAACACCCACAACTGCTCAGCGTCATCGCTGACCTCGATGCTGATGGGCTGCGTGGGAAGCGCCGTGGCGAGCGCTGGTTGTTGCTGGCAATCGATTCCAACTCGGGGGCGTCCGCCACCAGGCTGCGGTAATCGACGGTGACGTCGATGTCCTCGGAGAAACGGTCAATCGCCTTGTAGACCTTGGACAGCGAGGTGCCGCCCTTGAAGGCCATGGGTTTGCGACACGGCAGCTGAAACAGGGTGTCGAGCACCTGGCACAGCCAGATGTCTTTCTCGAGTATTTCGGCCCGGCGTCCCATCACGGGTGCCAGGCTCTGGAGTAAATCGGCTTGATCGCTGACGGACAGGCCGAAGTAGTGTTCGCGGTGGATGTCAGCCATACCCCACCGTGCTTTCCTCGTACCGACGAAGGGCTTCGACCATCCAGGCCGGCATCGAGGCCTTGGCACTGCGCAAGGCTTCGAATTCGACCTGCGGCAGCTTGGCAGCAATACGCTCGAACGTGGCCGGCGTGACTTGTCGACGACCGAGGTACCAGAGTGCAGACAAGGCTTGGCCCGCTGGGCGACCTGCCAGTGCGAGCTTGCGCGCCGCCACGTGCTGCAATCGCACTTGCAGCTTACCCATCCGCACGGTGTGAGACGAGCCGGTAGTGTAGAAGACCGGCTGTGCCGGCACCTGGGTGCTGAAGCCAAAACGACGAGCGGCCTCGGCCCCGTGCACTTCGATGGAGGCACCTTCGGTGGCAGCCAACGTTTGCGCCACTGTTTCTGGCGAAGGCATGGTCTTTAGACCAAAACGGCTGGTCTTGGGTATGGTGTAGATGCCACGGCCGAGGCGTTCAATGAACCCTTCCTTGGTCAGACGCATCAAGGTCTGATCAATGGACGCGCGCGAACCCAACCCTGCAAACAGGGCGGGGGTGAAAGGTTCTCCAGCAGGTTGGGCCGCGATGCGCTCGCGGATGGCTTGTGATGTGCTCATGGCTGTCTCTTTGTTAGATAATTTACCAAAAAATCTAACACCTTACAAGGCAAGCCGCACTCGTGAGCGGTATTCAGGCCTGCACTGCTACTGTCATTTTTCGGCATAAAAGAGCCATTTCGTTTCCGGCATTCAGAAGCCACCCAAAGGGATCAAGGCCAGCGCCTGGCGCACCCTTAACATTGATGCGCAAGTTCCAGCGCTTCGCACCGCTGAGCCCGGCTGGAAGGCCTTTTCCAGTCAGCCGCGTTGGCTAAGCGTGCGGTAAGGACACTTGACCATGAAGCTGCACATTACCGAGAAATCCATCAAAGAAGCCGCCATTCCCGCCGGCCGCAAGCATGTTCTGATATTCGACACCGAGCAAACCGGCTTCGCGGTTCAGAAAACCATTACCGGCAGCATGAGCTATGTGGTGCTGTACCGGAACGCACAGAAGAAACAACGCCAGGAACGGCTGGCCAAGGTGGGCGATATTTCGGCCACTGCCGCCCGGGCTGTAGCCAAAGCGCAGCTTGACGCTCTGCAAAACCAAAAGAAAGGACGGCCACGAGGCCGGATGATTGTGGCGCCAACCATGGATGAGTTTTTCTTCAAAACCTTCCTGCCCAAGGTCAAGCTGCAAAGCCGGTCGTACGCAACACACGCCTCTATTTACCGTAATCACATACAGCCCGAGTTCGGGCATTGCCGGCTGACCGAAATTAGCGACGACGACATGGTGGCCTACGCGGGCCGGTTGCGGGAAAAGCCCGTGGCCGGCGGGCGTTGGGCAAAACACTGCCAAAAACCGCTGGCCCAGGGCACGGTGAAACGCATTCTTATCCTGGTGCGCCATATTTTCAACGAAGCTATACGACACAAGGGCACCACCGTTACGGAAAACCCCACGCATGCCATTCAATTAACCACGGTTCGAAAAGTGGTGGGAAAATTCCTGACCCGCCCACAACTAACGGCCTTGCTGCAAGCGGCAGAAGAATCACACAACAAGAACCTGCCCGACATTTTGCGAGTCATGGGCGCCACCGGCCTGCGGCGTGACAACGTTCTGGCCATGCGCTGGTGCTGGTTCGACCCGGCCCGTGGAACGCTGACCATTCCCGCCGAAGCCGACAAGGCGAAAAGGGGTTATGTGCTTCACCTGAGTGCCGGGGTACTGGCGCTGCTTCGCCGGCGTTGGGAAGATACCGACTCGGAATGGGTATTCAGCAACCCCAAAACGGGCAAACCTTACCATTCGTGCTGGTCGGCCTGGGTGACCGTACGCAACAAGGCGGGCCTGCCAGGGCTTCGAATGCACGACCTGCGCCACACCTATGCCTCGCTATTGTTGGACAACGGCTCCGATATCGTGGACGTACAGCAGGCCCTGGGGCATACCCAGCTGAAAACGACGGCGGTATACCTGCACCTGACCGAAGCGCGCAAGCGCCTTCATGCCAATGCAGCGGCGCAGGCGTCCGGCCTGTTTGGGTAAAGGCTAGAAACGAACTGCTTTCCTTGGCCGAAGCCTTTACCCAGGCCTGCGAAAAATCTGCCGCACGGTATCCCGACCTTGCGGCGTTGGTGAGCGACGATGGTATGCTGATACAGCTGGTTTCCTTACGAGAGCCTGTGCCTTTCCAAACCGCTATCTTTTTTATGTGCTGGAATGGAGTGCGCGAATTGGAATAATTCTTATATGGCAAAGGGTTAGGGATTACAAAAGAATACGCTCACTACGGGTGCCGATAATGTCGTGGGAACCTCTGGCGATGACGTAATCACAGGCGTTCGCGCTGCTACCGTTGCTGCAGCCACAGATACTTTAACCGCAATCGACAGCGTTGATGGTGGTGCGGGTACTGATACGATGACAATTAGCAGCACAGCAGCCAACACTGATGCGACTGGCGGTGCTTTGATCAAAAACGTAGAGATTTTTAATCTTCGTCAAACGGCTACAGCCGCTGATTTGGCCCTGAATGCTGCCAATACACCTGGTGCAGAAACGGTTAACTCGTATCTCAGTGCTGGCACGGTTACTGTAACTGGTCTTGCCTCTGGTAGCACCCTTGGGTTGGTAGGTAATAACTCGATTACTTTAGGTGAGGTTACTGGTAGCTATGTTGCAACTGCTACCGACGCGAAAATTGCTGTTAGTGGCGGAACCGGTACCACTACAGCCGACAATATCAATATTGACGACGGTGCAGGCTTGCGCTCGGTTACGATTGCCTCCAGTGGTGCGGCAAATACCGTGGCCGCCATTAACCTTGGGGTCGATGCTTTGGGCGCTGCTGGTACAGCGACAAACATCACAAATGTAACAATCAACGCAGACTCTAACTTAACTGCGACTGGTGGTATCACCGGTATCGCAAACGATGGTACTAACAACAAAATCTCTATTTCGGGTGCCGCAACTACCGTTAACATCGGAACGTTGGATACAGATGTTGATAATGTAGATGCTTCTGGATTGACGGCAGGTGGCGTCAATGTGACCCTTAGCGCAGCTGGCCAGTCCGTAACAGGTGGTGCTGGTAATAACACCGTCAACGTAGGCAATCTTGCATTGACTGGAACTGTGAAGGCCGGCGCGGGCGCTAACGATACCGTTATTTTTACCGCCTCTACAAACTACGCGACAACAGCAACTAAATTATCAGGGTTTGAGACATTAGCAGTTCGCTCTGCTGCGGGTGGCGATGCGTACAACTTTGCTTCTATCGCGGGTTTGAGCAGCATTCAGATTGAGTCGGCTGGTACAACAACATTCAATAATGTTGGCGCGGACACTCCTATTCGTGTCACAAACAATGTCACAGGCCAGCTTGCTATTAACTTGGCGGATACTAGTGGTGCCAACACAGTGAACATAACGATTGATGATCGGGACACTACTGCTGGTGCGATAACAGTTGGGGCAATTAATGCTGCAGGTGTTGAGACGTTAAATTTGGTTACGGCCGATGCGCTGCAAATCGGCACTCCACACGTTGTTTCTGCTTTGACCGGCAGCACTGCACTGACATCCGTTAAGGTTTCTGGTAACAGCGATCTGACAATCACCGATGCAACAGCACCCACAGGCGCTTTGACGATTGATGCGGCTGAGTTTGCCAACCGTTTGACGGTTGGTGCCGCTGCAACCAGTGGTATTTCTACTGGTGATACAGTAAAGGGCGGCAAAGGCAACGATAACGTTTTCGTTAACTTTGCATCACTTGGTACTACTACAGGGTTCGCAGGTGGTGCCGGAGATGACACACTAACGGTGATTGGCGACGGGTCCGATGTGGTTGATGGTGATTTCGCAGCAATTACAGGTGTCGAAAATTTAGTAATCACTAGCACTACAAACACCACCGTAACACTTGCTGGTTTTGCACAAAATGCGATTGCATCAATTGATGGCAATGCCGATGGCCGTCTGGATATTACAGCTGCTACTCTGACTACGGGCAGTACGATTGATGCTAGTGCCCTAACAACTCAAGGAGTAGACATTTCAGTCACTCTTACCTCGGGCGGAATAGTTGCATCTACGTTAAACGGAGGTGGGGTAGCTGACACTATCGCATTTAACAACGTTGCAGCCTTCGCGAATACTACATCAATTAATGGCGGTGCTGGCATTGATGCAATCACAATAACAGGTGATGCATTAGGTGTTGAGACTATCGTGACTACAGCGACGACGTTGGCAAACGGTGAAATTGTCACAGGTTTTGACTCCAATACGGATAAATACGACTACAACGGCACTCTGCAAAGTGCAGTTGCAGGCAACGTCACCGCTAACGCTACCCTAAATGGGGCTTTCGGAACTGCCGGTGATGCCGTCTACATTCAGACTAATGGGATCGCTAACGTATCCGGTAATACACAGGGCTCTGCATTCGCGGCCGTTCTTAGCTCCGATTTGACAAGTTTAGCCAGTAACTATGCGACTCTAGAGACCCAGTTGCTTGCGACTGGTGGTGCGCTCAACGGTACATTCTCAAATTTGGACGCAGCCATAGCTAACACTAACAGTGCACTACTCGTATTGGATGACGGCACAGGCTCCATCGTTTTGCGTATCACCAACAGCACAGCTACTGCTAATACGATCACTGCAGACGAAATCGACCTTGTGGGTGTATTTACTGACGTCGCACAATTTGTTGCTGCCGACTTTATCTAATCTCTCATCTAGGAGATCCCCTTTGCTACGCTAAGGACGGGGAGGTTTCCTAGCCCCTCCAATGTTAAATATTGGGGGGGCTATTGCACAATAGGAAGTTATCCGTCCGGCGAACACATATGGGCACGGCCGCGTAAGCGGCCGTTGTCGTTGATGCAGTGCGTTAAGGTTGCCAGCGATGTGGCAGCAATGTAACGGCTGGGGAACCCCATCTGGAAATTTGCCGTAGTGTCATAGAACAGGTCGCGGTAGGGGCACCCGGTTACCCGTTCCCCAAACCCGAACCCCAATAAATGTCACA
>JBFWLP010000042.1:0-26669 GCA_050252075.1 Burkholderiaceae bacterium
AGCACCTTCAACAGCTCACTGACGGTTATTCCGGGCGCAAAATGCGCAAAATAGAGAATTCGATGATGCACCCGACCCATTGAGCGCATTGCCAGACGCGGGTCGGCGTCTTCGCCCAAACTAAGCTGCACCATAAAATGCAGCACAAGGCTTTTGTGAAGCAGCCTCTTGATGTGGACAGGCGCAACAGAGTTGTCGGCCTGCCCTTGCTCCGATGCAACGCGTTCTTTGAGGGGGATTGTCATGAAACACATTTTACTGCAATGCCATCACTCCAAAGACAAGTTGAGCGACTTGGCGACACGGCCCCACGCCTCCCGATCGTCGACAACACGTTTCGAAAATGCTTCATTTGACTCATTCAGCGGTGTGAAGCCGGCCGCATTCATAATTTTCTGGACCGCAGGGTCTTTGACTGCTTCGGTCAACAATTGATTCATTCGGCTAACGATGGCCGGCGGAACGCCCACCGGAGCATACACGCCGTAGTAAACCGTGGGTGTAAAGTTAAAACCCGCCTCGCTAACTGTTGGCACCTCAGGCAAGGCGGGATAGCGCGAGCTCGCCAACACAGCCAAAGGGGTCAGCTTCCCCTCTTTTACGTACTGCGCGATAGGGCCATAAAAAAGCAGAGTGGCTGACGCGTCACCCGACAGCGTAGCCTGGAGCATTTGCGGCACGCCGGCATACGGAACGTTGGTGAGACTTCCCCCCATTGACTGATTGAACTGGGCCAGTGCCAGATGGGCGGCGCTTCCCACACCCCAGGTCGCGAAATTGGCAGTTGCCTTGTTCGCTGCCGACCATGCCGCGAGCTCTTTCAGACTTTTTGCAGGCACATTACTGTTGGCAACAAATGCCAGCACTACGGTCGCGATAGGCGATACGACAGTAAAATCGCGCTCTACATCGTAAGGTACCTTCTTATAAATATGCGGGTTAATTGCCATCACGTCTGAAACGGGCAGGCAATATGTATACCCATCTGCCGGCGCTGACTTGCAGGCTGACGCGCCAATCATGCCGTTGGCACCCGCCCTGTTTTCTACCACCATTGCCTTGCCTGTCATTTTCTGGAAAACCTCGGCAATTGATCGCGCCAGAATGTCACCGCCGCCCCCCGCCGGGTAGGGCACGATCATTTTGACAGCGCGCTCCGGGAACGCACCTTGCGCTGCGGCCACCGAACCCACCGTCAAACATACTCCGGCAAGAACAGCAGTAAATAGCTTTTTCATTTTTTGTCTCCTACTCGAGAAACGATTATTGCTTCTTGGATTGCGCCGCACCGGTCAGCTCGATCAGGTTTTTCCACTTGGGAACTTCCTGGGCAATCTGACTTGCAAACGCAGGCGTCGGACGCAAATCCGGTTCAACTCCGGCAGCCACCAAACGATCCTGGAATGCAGGCTTCTGGGCCACGGCAACAAAGGTTTCGTTGAGTTTTTCGACGACAGCATCGGGAACCTTGCGCGGCGCCAGCACGCCGCCCCAGGAAGTAAGTTCGAATCCGGGCAGACCGGCCTCTGATACGGTAGGGACGTCGGGCATTGCCTTGGAACGCTCCAGACCACTTACGCCAAGCAACTTCAGCGTACCCGCTTTCCCATGGGACAACGCTGTCGCCACTGCCGTGAAGGTGATATCCACGTGCCCCCCCATAACGTCAGTTAATGCCTGACCACCGCTGGTGTAGGGAATGTGCTCGATTTCTGTGCCTGCCATTTGATTAAAGAGCGAGAACGCCAAATGGATAGTGCCACCCTGACCACTCGATGAATAACGCAGCTTCTTCGGATGCGCCTTGGCATACGCGATGACGTCCTTGACACTACTGAACGGAGAGCTTTTTCCCACCACGAGTACTAATGGCGCATTGCTGATTTTTGTAACCGGCCGAAAATCTTTTTCGGTGTGATAGGGCAAGGCGTCGAATACAAACTGGTTAATGTAATGTGCCGGCGCGGTGAAAAGCAGTGTGTAACCATCCGGTGCCGCACTGGCAACCGCCTCGGTCCCTATCACACCGGATGCCCCCACCCGATTCTCGACAATAAAAGAGACGTTCAACTGCTCGGAGGCACTGGTAGCCAACAACCGGGCCACGATATCGAGTGCCGTGCCCGGCGCAAACGGCACAATTAATTTCACAGGTTTGTCTGGCCATTTCCCTTGGGCCCGACCAAGCAATGGATAGGCGGCAGCCATCAGCGGCAAGGCCAATACGGTGCGTCGTTTCATTGGTTTATCTCCTTCCGTTTACGGTTTCTTCAGGTGTTTGTTTTTGTTGATTTCATCATGAACCACAATCTACTTGTACTAGTATTTTCCCTGCTTACACGATAAAAGCAAGAGCCATAAACTACAATTCTCTTGTATCATAAACGGAGGATGGCAAATGCGAATGATCGACTACTTCAGGCGCGGAATGGCAAGCGCTCCAGATCGCGTCGCATTTATGGATGCCGATGGTGGCCGCGCTTACAGCTACACACAAGTCAACGAACTTTCCGAGAAAATCGCCGCGGGAATTTATGCTGCAGGCGAGTCAGACGCCAATATTGCCGTCTTCAGTCCTAACGACCCAAAAGCCTTTTGCGCCATGATGGGAATTTTTCGGGTTGGCGCCCGTTGGGTACCCGTCAACATGCGTAATCCGGTGTCTGTAAACGCCGCCTTCTTGCGCACGACGCAATGCTCTGTGCTTTTCTTCCATCCGTCACTGAACCGGGAAGCCAAAGAGTTGCGCGATACAGTTCCGACCTTGCGCCATCTTGTCTGCATCGACGAACCTATTGAACCAACCATTGGAATCAGCCTGGAATCCTTTACCAGCCAGGCATCAGAGCCCGCGCCCGAGCCCCACGACGATGCGCTGCGCATAGAAACCGTGTTTCCAACCGGTGGCACGACCGGCCTGTCAAAAGCAGCCATATGGACACAACGCACATGGGAGTCCGCCATTAAGGCATTCTGGACCTGTCTCCCCACCGACCGCCCTGCCGTCCACCTGGTTGCCGCCCCGATGACCCACGGCGCCGGCGTTGTCGCATTAATGATGATGGCTGAAAACGCCAAGAACGTCGTACTTCCATCGGCCAATGCTCTTGGCATACTGGAAGCAATTGAACGACACAAAGTTACACACTTTTATATTCCCCCTACTGTTCTTTACAGTATGCTCGCCCACCCTCGGGTACGTGAGTTTGACTACTCGTCACTGCGCGCAATTGTGCTGGCTGCCTCGCCGGTTGCCCCTGCAAAATTCAGGGAGGCAATGGATATCTTCGGACCCGTCGTGTGCCAATCATTTGGCCAGGCCGAAGCCCCCATGTTTTTGACGTTCTTGTCCACCCGCGACTTACTTAATGCTCCCGAGGGCAGCGACAGGTGGTCAAGCTGTGGCCGAGCAACACTCGGGCAACGAATTGAAATCATGGGTGAACACGGCCAACTGCTCGCGAATGGTCAACGCGGCGAAATCGTCGCACGAGGTGATCTCGTTTTTGGTGGGTACTACCAAAATCCGGATGCAACTCAAGCCGTTTCCGAGCACGGCTGGCACCATACCGGCGACATCGGATTCAAAGATGAACACGGCTTCGTTTACATTGTTGACCGAAAAAAAGACATGATTGTTACGGGCGGCTTCAATGTTTTCAGCGCAGAAGTCGAGCATGTCATTGCCAGTCACGCTGCCGTTGAAGATTGCGCCGTCATCGGCGTACCCGATCCCAAGTGGGGCGAAGCCGTCAAGGCCGTCATCCAGCTTAAGCCCGGCATGCACGTCACTACCGACGAAATCATTCAGCTGGTCAAATCAACCCTCGGTTCGGTCCACGCACCAAAAACTGTCGACTTCATCGACAGCTTGCCTCGCAGTCCGAACGGCAAGGTATTGAAGCGACAAATCCGTGATGCTTTTTGGGATGGTGTCTCGCGACGCATTGGATAACTCACACAGAAAGGTGATGACATGACTGGCAGACTAAATGGTAAGGTAGCCATCGTGACCGGCGCAGGAACACGCGGCCACGGTACAGGCAACGGTAAGGCATGCGCCATGCTGTACGCTCGGGAAGGCGCGCAGGTGGTGGTCGCAGATATCGTTCCCGAGCTTGCACAAGCTACCGCTGCAGAGATTCGTCGCGAGGGCGGCGAATCTCTTCCATTCGCCGCCGACGTAAGTAAGGCGGATGACTGCAGCGCCATGATTGACGCTTGTATCAAACACTATGGCAGGCTGGACGTACTGCACAACAACGTTGGCATCACGAACGCCGGTGGACCCGTTGACTACAGCGAGGCACAATGGGATCAGATGATGAACGTGAACGCCAAGAGCGTATTTCTCACCGCTAAATTTGCACTGCCCCATATGGAACGCCAGCGATCGGGGTCGATTGTAAATATTGGTTCAATCAACGGTTCACGGGCAATACCCTTTCCCAAGTTTGCCTACGCCGCGTCAAAGGGCGCCATGATTGCCATGTCCCGCGAAATTGCGATTCAGTACGCTCCGCACGGCATTCGCAGCAACGTCGTGCTTGTGGGCCTGATCAAATCGCCGATCGTAGAACAGAACAATACCCGGCTCTACGGTGGGGACCTTGGGGCCATGTGGCAAAAGCGCGACGCGATGTCCCCTACCGGGAAGCAGGGGGAAGTTTGGGATGTGGCCCAGGCCAGCCTTTTCTTCGCCTCAGACGAGTCAAAGTATGTAAACGGCACTGTTCTGCCGGTCGACGGCGGGCTGATAAACATGGTGAAGTTCTGATACCTCACTCCTGGCCGGTCAGTACCCTGACAGGTGCGTTGTCCAGCCAGGCAAGAATGTTTTCCACCGTTTCGCGGTAAAACAGCGCGTAGTTTTGTTCCGTCACATAGCCTATGTGGGGCGTCAGGATCACGTTGGGCAGCGAGCGGTATAAATGGTTTTCCGGCAACGGCTCGGGATCGAAAACGTCCAGGCCGGCCCCCGCAATACGCCCGGCGCGCAACGCGTCAACAAGCGCCGCTTCGTCTACCAGACCCGCACGCGACGTGTTCACCAGAAACGCATCGGGTTTCATCAGGGCCAGTTCGGCGTTACCCACAATGTTCCGGGTCGACTCACGCAACTGCATGGCAATCACCACATAGTCCGACCGCTGGAAAAGCGCCTGTTTCGACACAAATTCCGCCCCGGCCGCACTGGCACGTTCGGCCGTCATGTTCGGGCTCCAGGCAATGACGTTCATACCGAACGCATTGCCTACACGGGCCACATGCGTGCCCACCCGGCCCAGCCCCACAATGCCCAGCGTTGCACCGCTTAAATCCCTTCCCACCGTGGTTTGCCAGCGCCCCTGGCGCAGGTCTGCACTTTCCTGCTGAAAATGGCGGGCGTGCGCCAGAATGTGCAGCCAGACCAGCTGCGGAGTGCCCGTGTGCCCGGACCCTGTGCCGCACACAACGATTCCCTGCGCATTGGCATGGGCAATATCCAGCGAAGCATTGCGCATACCCGTGGTAACAATGAGCTTCAGCCGGGGCAACTTGCCCAGCAGCGGCGCCGTCAACGGCGTACGTTCACGCATGACACACACCACATCGTAGGGCAACAGGCGATCCACCAGTGCGTCCGGATCGTCGATATGATCCCGATAGAACGTGACCTGGGCCCTTCCCGCCAGGGCATCCCACTGGGCATAATCGCCGGCAACGCCCTGGTAATCATCCAGAACGGCAATCTGTATTAAGGTAGTCATACGTCTCCTTCGTGTAATTGCGTGAGTGTATCGAAGGCGGCGCGCATTGGCGAGACGGCGCGGGGCGTGCCGTCAGGGGAATAGTATCCTGACGGTAACCCAGGCAGCCAGGCACCAGACCACCACAATGATGGCAAGGCCAAGAAAGCTGGTTGGCTTTTGCCTCCCCTGAAGAAACCACGCATCGGCTTGCGCCCTGCTGTCACTCAACACCTGGGCGGGAACCATTCGCAACAATAGCCACACCCCCGCAGGAACAATGATCAGATCGTCCAGATAACCCAGAATCGGGATGAAATCCGGGATCAGATCGATTGGGCTCAACGCATAGGCTGTGACAACGGCGGCAAAGGCGCGGGCGTACCAAGGCGTTTGTGGATGCTTCAACGCAAACCACAGTGTCATGACATCGCGTTTCAAGGCCTTCGCCCATTGTTTTAGGCGGTTCATTGACTGATTCAGCCAGGGGCTGTCGTATGGATGTTACGCGCGGCGAGAGCTTCCATGCGCCCCAGCGCCCGTTCGGCGACCTCGGTGTTCACAAGAAACTGTGGAAGCCTGCCTGAAAGAATATCCATAACCTGCAACGCAGCACATTCGCTCATGCGGCGCATGCTCTCTTTGGTGATGCCGGCCAAATGACTGGACAGAATGACGTTGGGCAGCATTTTGAACGGTGAGTTTTCAGCCAACGGCTGCTCGGCATAGACATCTAACGCCGCCTGTATCCGGCCCGACTGCAGTTCGTTCAACAGATCGGCCTCGTTAATGACGGCACCACGCGCCACATTGATCAAGGAAGCCCCGTCTTTCATCAACGCCAGTTTCTCTGCGTTGATCATACCCCGCGTCTGGGGCGTAAGGGGGCAGGCCAAGACCACAAAATCGGCCTGGCTCAACAACTGGTTAACCGTGGCCGACTCCATGAAGGCAGGTAGCGGTGAATCAGATCGCCGATAACCCAGTACCTTCATATTGAAGCCATGATGCGCCATGGCGCCGACGTCGGTTCCAATGGCCCCCGCACCAATAATACCGACGCACTTCCCGCCAAGCTCGACGGCGTCATCGGCCAGGCGGCGTGCCCTATGCCAGGTAGAAGCGCGAAGCTGTGCGTCAACCCGATGCAAATGCCGGCCCAGCAACAACATTTGCGCCATAACGTACTCGGCCACTGAACGCGCATTCACATTCGGGGTGTTGGCAACAACAATGGCGTTGTCGGAAGCGGCCGGCACGGGAATCATGTCCAGCCCCGCACCGTGCCGAACCACCCCGCGCAATACCGTCGACTCGTAAAACAGGCTCTCGGGCAGGGGTGCGCGCACGACGATCACATCGCAGTCCAGCCCTTCGCGAGCCAGGGTTTGCAGATCGGCGGCCGATGCCTGGCGAACGTTGGCCACCTGGGCCAACGCGGCGGTAACGGCGGAATCGATAGGATTGGTCAGCAGAACGGTAGGCGTCATGACATTGGTATCCAACTACACACTGGCGACCAGTTCGGCAATCGCCTTTCCCAAATCGGACGTTCGGGCCGAGCCGCCCAGATCGGGGGTACGCACGGCGTTGCCGCCAACCAGAACGGTATCCAGGGCACGCATAATGCAGGCAGCGGCCTGCTTTTCGCCCAGATGATCCAGCATCATTGCGCCTGACCATATCTGGCCAATCGGGTTGGCAATTCCTTTGCCCGCGATGTCCGGTGCCGAACCATGCACCGGCTCGAACATCGAAGGGTGCTCACGTTCCGGGTTAATGTTGGCGCTGGGCGCGACAGCAATCGTTCCGGTAATTCCCGGGCCAAGATCCGACAGAATGTCTCCAAACAGATTGGACCCCACCACGACATCGAATCGCTCGGGAGACATCACAAATCGAGCCGCCAGGATGTCGATGTGGTATTGATCGGTACGGACGTCCGGGTAGTTGGCCGCCATCTGTGCAAAGCGCTCGTCCCAGAACGGCATGGAATGGTAGATGCCGTTTGATTTTGTCGCCGAGGTTACGTGGGGTCGACCGAGCGACTGGGCGTATTCGAAGGCATATCGCATGATCCGGTCGGTGCCGCGCCGGGTGAACACGGCCTCTTGCAACACGAACTCATCCGGCGTGCCGGCGTACATACGCCCGCCCAGCTGCGAATACTCGCCCTCGGTGTTTTCGCGCACGATCCAGAAGTCGATGTCACCGGGTTTCTTGTTGGCCAGAGGGCACTCAACCCCCGGAAGCAGGCGAACAGGCCGCAAATTCACATATTGATTGAACTCGCGTCGAATCGGTATCAGCAAGTTCCACAACGAGATGTGATCGGGCACGCCCGGAAAACCGACCGCCCCCAGAAAAATGGCATCGGTACCCTTAAGCTGATCAATGCCGTTATCCGGCATCATTTTCCCGGTGTGCTTGTAATGTTCGCAGCTCCAGTCAAAATGACGAAACGCCAACTCAAAGCCAAATCGCCGCGCCGCGGCGTCAAGGACACGAAGCCCTTCCGGCATTACTTCGGTACCAATGCCGTCCCCGGGAATTACCGCAATCTCATACATGCTCGCCATACCGCTTCCATCCTTTTTTCAGTGTCCAGAAATTCCGCCGGCGTCGTCATGCTATGGGGGTTTCCCCGGCCTGTGCCGGCTGCGCCAGGATAGAGATGAGCTCGGGCACCGGCAATATTTCCGACACCTTATTGGCTACCTGATACGTGGCCTTTACGGCATCGGCGGTCTGGTGAAATGCGCCCAGCGTTGATGCCATGGCACTGTAGTAGGTCATGTCCTTCAATGCATTGGAAAGCGAGAACCGGAACCCGGAAGGATCTTTATTCAGAATGTAGGGTGTCAGTCGGTCAAGAACCACCCCCTTGCCACCCCCTGCCGCCAGCACGTCTACCAGGGTTTCGGGCGCAAGACCTGCTTGTTGCGCACAGGCGGCCGCCTCGGAAATAACGGCGGAAAAACCCAGGGATACAAAGTTGTGAAGCAGTTTGAGCTGATGCCCGGAACCCACGGGGCCTGCATGCACAATGTTTTCCGCGTAGCTTTGGAACACCGGCAGGCACTGCTGGAAATCATCGAGCGCGCCCCCCACGATCAGGTTCAAACGCCCCTCTGCCGCTTCTTTGGGTGTACGGGTCATTGGCGCATCAAGAAATCGTCCGCCGGCGGCCACCACATCGGCCGCAACCTTCAACGTCGATGACGGAATGGCTGTGGAGCAATCGATAACGATAGCCCCCGGCTGAAGACCGGCAAGCACGCCATCCTGGCGATACAGAACATCCTCGACTTGCGGGGTGCCGGTTACACAAAGGATGATCATGTCGGCGGCACGCGCCACCTCAAGGGCCGAGCCCTTCTTGGCGGCGCCCAGGCGGGTCAGGTCATCGGCAGGTTGATTGCCTGGATGATCAAGCATCACCAGGGGATAACCCGCCTTCAGGATGTTAAGGGCAATACCATGGCCCATCAAACCTACACCGATAATGCCGATTTTTGGTGTTGTCGTTGTCATTTTTTCCACTCTTGCTGGTTCAGAAATACGGGTTAGCCTTCACGTGCGTGGCAGGGCCGCCTTAGACCAGCGAACCCGCGCAAATGTATTTGATTTCAAGATAATCATCGATGCCGTATTTTGATCCTTCCCGGCCAATGCCCGACTCTTTAACGCCCCCGAACGGAGCAACCTCGGTTGAGATGATCCCTTCATTCAACCCCACGATGCCCACCTCTAGGGCTTCGGCAACCTTCCACGACCGCTGATAACTGTTGGTGTAAAAATAGGCGGCCAGGCCAAAGGGCGTTGCGTTGGCGGCGCGTATCACTTCGTCGTCGGTATGGAAACGGATCAACGGCGCAACCGGACCAAAGGTTTCCTCGTTCATCAACAACGAATCGTCGGCAACATTCAGAAGGATCGTGGGCTCAAAAAACAAGGGGCCGGCACTGTGGGAGCGCCCCCCGGTCAGAACCGTTGCCCCTTTTGCCAAAGCGTCCTCGATATGTTCCTTGACTTTCGCTACGGCGGCCACGTCGATAAGCGGGCCAAGATCCGTCGTTTCCGACAAACCATCACCCACACGCTGAGCCTCAACCGCCTGCTTCAAACGCGCCGCGAACTGGTCGTAGATGCCATCTTGTACAAAAATGCGGTTGGCGCACACGCACGTTTGACCGGCATTGCGAAACTTCGACGCCATGACACCCGCAACGGCTTTGTCCAGGTCGGCATCGTCAAATACGATGAAAGGCGCGTTACCGCCCAGTTCCATTGACACCTTTTTCACCGTATCGGCGCACTGCCTGAGCAGCACCTTGCCAATTTCAGTCGACCCGGTGAATGACAGCTTCTTGACGGTTGGGCTTGCGGTCAGTTCCCCGCCCACCACGCCGGCAGAACCCGTAACAATATTGATCACACCGGCCGGAATGCCTGCCTCGTGCGCTAGATCGGCCAGCGCCAGGGCGGAATAGGGTGTTGCCGATGCGGGTTTGATCACAATGGTGCAGCCTGCCGCCAGCGCTGCGCCGGCCTTGCGGGTGATCATGGCATTCGGGAAATTCCAGGGAGTAATCGCCGCCACCACACCCACCGGCTGTTTGATAACGACAATGCGCCGATCATTGCTGGTGGCAGGAATGACATCGCCGTACGCCCTCTTTGCCTCTTCGGCAAACCACTCAAGGAAGGACGAGCCATACGCAATTTCCCCCCTGGACTCCTTCAACGGCTTGCCTTGTTCCAGCGTTAACAGGGTGGCCAAATCTTCTTGATGCTGCATGCAAAGGTCGTACCATCGGCGAATGAGCCGCGAGCGCTCTTTTGCACTAACCGCCTTCCAACCCGCTTGCGCCCGATCCGCCGCCTTAATGGCACGCTGTACATCTTGTGCGGTCAACCTGGGCACCGTACCCAGCACCCGGCCGTCCGCCGGATTTTCTACGTTAAGGGTTCCGCCATCGGCAGAGCCCACCCATTGGCCGTCTATGTAGCAGGCCTGACGAAAAAGAGAGGGGCGAGAGAGATTCATGAATATTCCAGAGAATTGTGAATGAAGTTGTGGGCAAGGCGTCGGTCTTAAACTACCAGATTCAAGGGCGTTTTGCCTTGCCGTAATTGATCGATGCCATTAATCAAAAGCCAGCCCATGGCTTCCCGGGTTTCGTTTGTTGCACTGCCTATGTGGGGGGTCAGAAAGACATTGGATAAACGACCGTAGCCAGGGTTCACGGCAGGCTCGTTCGCGAACACATCCAGCCCGGCGGCGAACACCGCGCCGCCTTGCAATGCATTGATCAGTGCCGGGTCATCGATAAGATCACCCCGCGAAATATTCACCACCACAGCCCCGTCGGGCAGCAGTGCAAGGTGTTTTTGATCCACAATGCCCTTTAGCTCCGGCGCGCCCGGGGCCGCCACAAGGAAAATATCTGAATGCGCCATCAGGCTTTCAAGCGTGGGGTGATACCTGGCATCGCCCGCCTGTTCCACGGGGCGGCGATTGTGATAGTGAATGGCCAACCCGAATGCCCGTGCGCGCTCGGCAATACAACGGCCTATGCGGCCCATGCCAAAAATGCCCAAGCGCCGGCCCTTGAGCTGCAAGCCCAGCAACTGGGTTGGCGCCCAACCGGACCATTTTCCCGAGCGCACCAGCTGGTCTGCCTCGTAACCGCGCCGGCACGCGTTCAACACCAGCATCATGGCAAGGTCGGCGCACGCGTCACTGAGAACATCGGGCGTATTCAAAACACGGATGCCCGCCGCTTGCGCCGCCGCCAGATCAATATGATCCAGACCCACCGACAACGTGGCAACAATCCCGACAGAGCCCTGAAGTGCTGCAAGAACATCGGCAGGCAAGCGCTCGGTGGCGGTTACGAACAGCACATCAGCCCCCCGGGCTTGCTCGACCAGCGCGTCAGCAGAAAGAATGCCGTCGTCATGATTCACCCGAAGATGAAATCGCCGCCCAAGTTCTTGCTCAATGCTTTCGGGGAACCGGCGGGAAAGAAAAGCGGACAGTCGGGCAGAGGTCGTCATGGCTGAATATTGGTCTGGCGTTAATGGTTCACATAATTTATAATATGAATTGATCATACGAATTGTCAACAACAATCTCTGAATTTTCCGGGCTGTACTTGCTCAACGTTCAATAACACTGGAAGGCTGCATGGCAACCGCACAACACCTCTCCACCGAACCGACTCTGGCAGACCAAATTACAGAGCAGCTGGCAGAACAGATACGAAAAGGGGTCTACCCCCCGAACACAAGGCTGCCCACCGAAAAAGACATGACTGCGCAATATGGCGTAAGCCGCACCGTGGTCAGAGAAGCCATTTCCAGGCTGAAATCCGAAGGCCTGGTAGAAACTCGCCAAGGCAGCGGTACCTTGGTAAAGAACCCCCGTTCCTATGAGGCTTTCCGCCTTAGCCCCGATGTCGATCCCGCGCTTGGGGTCGTACGCATTATTGAATTGCGTCGCGGCATCGAGGCGGAAATGGCCGCGTTGGCCGCCGAACGCCGGTCCACCGCCGACCTGAACCACATAAAAAAGGCACTGAAGTCGATCGACCAGGCCGTGAAAGACGGTGGCGACGGCGTGAAAGAAGACCTTGAATTCCATCTGGCAATATCACGGGCCGCCGGCAACCCGCACTACACGGCACTGCTTGGCATGCTGACACGCGCACTGGAAGACGCCATACGGCTAACCCGAGGCAACGAAGCCACAGCGGAACACCTGTCGGCACAAGTGTGCGTTGAACACAAGGCCATTGCTCAGGCAATAGAAAACAAAGATGCCAACGCCGCCCGGCAGGCAGCCTTCGATCACATGAAAAATACCGCCCAACGCATTCAGAGCGCAGAGTCCACCTACTGGTCCGGAGCAAGCAGGAAAGCGGCCCAAAGACTGGCTCGTACACGGCTTGACAACGTGTTGAAGGGAAGCACAAAAAAATAGCGAACCAAAAAGTTATATGATATATTCATCGTACAAATTTTAGTTCGGCACACGATTATCAATCAAAAAACCTGCCCAGGAGACTTCATGAAAATTGCCCGAATTACCGCTGTACCGCTCTCGTACCGTCTGCCGGAAGGAAAAACCGTAACCATGGGCGTGGGCAGCACGCTCAAGCGCGACGCTATTGTCATCAAGGTGGAAACTGACGACGGGCTTGTGGGTTACGGCGAGTCGCACCCGGGCCGAAGCCCCGGCGCCATTGTCAGCCTTATCAACAACACCCTGGCCCCGCTGATCATGGGGCTCGAAGCGACCGATGTGATCGGAGCCTGGCAACGAATACACCGCATGCAGTTCTCCAGCCACGGGCTGGGGGCGGGCGCCGCGCTGGCCTACTCCGGCATCGATATGGCTCTCTGGGATATCCGCGGCAAGGCGGCGAATATGCCTCTTTATGAACTCATGGGCGGCTCACGCCGCGCTGTTCCCGCGTATGCCGGCGGCATTGCCCTGGGCTACCAGGCACCTGAAAGCATGGCCGAAGAGGCGCAAGAATACGTTAGCCAGGGCTACAAGGCCGTCAAACTGCGCATTGGCGACACCGTGAATAACGATATCGCCCGGGTTACGAAGGTACGGGAAGTACTGGGCGACGACATCGACATTCTCACCGACGCGAACACCGCCTATACCATCGCTCAAGCACGGCGGGTACTGCCCGTTCTGGCCGATATCCGTGCCGGCTGGCTCGAAGAGCCTTTCGCATGCAACGACTTCGCCTCGTATCGCGAAGCCGCAAAAATTACCCCCCTGGTGCCCATTGCCGCCGGCGAGAACCATTTCATGCGCTTCGAATTCGCACAAATGCTCGAAGCCAGGGCGGTTCAGGTCTGGCAACCCGACCTGTCGAAAACAGGGGGCATCACTGAAGGTATTCGCATCGCCGCACTGGCCTCGGCATTTCGCATTCCCATCAACGCCCACAGCTCTGCCACCGGCCTGAACCATGCAGCCACGCTGCACTTCATGGCAGCCACCGAAAACTCGGGCTATTTCGAAGCATGCGTTTCAAAGTTCAACCCATTCCGCGACATGTTCGGGTCCACGTTCCAGATCGACTCGAACGGTTGCGTAACACCTTCGGACAAACCCGGTCTGGGTGTTGAGGTCGACGAGGACATTTTCAAGAAGTTCCCCGTCATCGACGGCCCGGGCTACGTCGTGAAGTTCTGATTTATACCGCTGCAAACTACACAACAGGAGACAAACAATGATAAGTACTTGCAAGAAAATGATGGTTTGTGCCTCGGCGCTGCTGGCGCTGGGCGCAACAGCGCCGGCTGCCGCCGCTGAAAACTACCCGGCCCGCGAAGTGACAATCGTTGTGCCGTACACGCCGGGCGGGTTCAACGACACACTCGCCAGAACAGCATCGCAATATCTGGGCCCCATGTGGAACCAGTCGGTCGTTGTGCTGAACAAACCGGGCGGCAATACGCTGATCGGCAACAGTTATGTGGCAGGCTCAAAAGCCGATGGCTACACGCTACTCATTACCCCCCTGCCCTTTTCCTCGCTGCCTGGCCTTTATGGGGAAAAACTTCCCTACGATGCACAGAAAGACTTCGAACCCGTGATTTGGGCGGCAAGTGCACAGAATGCCTTGGTGGTTCCGGAAAAATCCCCCTTTAAATCCGTTAAAGAACTGATAGATTACGCCAAGGCAAACCCAGGCAAAGTCAACTACGGGTCAACGGGCACAGGGTCGTCCAACCACCTGTCTATGGAACTGTTCATGAACATGACAGACACCAAGATGACACACATTCCCTACAAAGGAAGCGCCCCTGCCGTAGTGGCGCTGCTGGGAAGTGAAATCGACGTTCTGTTCGACAACATTCCCAACGTCATTCAACACATCAAAAGCGGCAAGTTCCGGGCCTTGGCCACGACGGGCATGACCCGGTCTGCCATGCTTCCCGACACGCCTACGGTCGACCAGGCAGGTGTGCCAGGCTACGAGGTGAACGTATGGTTCGGCATTCAAGCCCCTGCCGGCACACCCAAGCCCATTATTCAGAAACTGAACGCCGATCTGACGAAAGTGCTGAAGCAACCCGAAGTTATCGAGAAATTTGGCAACCAGGGTGTCGAAGTCGTGGCAAGCACACCTGAAGAGTTCAAAACCCGCATCGACAATGAAATCAAGAAATGGACGAACCTGGTAAAGGCCGCCAACATCAAGATCGAATAACCCGCGGAAAGCTGGGCAGTTAAAAAAGTGCCAAAGGCCTGAGCCCGGTATTACACCGGGTTCAGGCTTTTTAGTCTGGGCTTGATAGTCGGCGCTGTACCAACCGCGCGGGCGCGCAACTGGCCACAGCCGCCGTCCACATCCTGCCCTGCACTATTCCTTACCTTGGTCAACACACCACGGCTTTGCAGATAGCGGACGATTTCGCGAATGCGCTCGAAATCGGGGCGCTGGTAGTCATCCCCTTCCAGACTGTTGAAAGGAATGATGTTGAGCACGCCGTACTTACCCCTAAGCAGACGAACGGCCGCATCGAGCTCGTCGTCGCCGTCGTTGATACCCTTGAGCAGCGTCCATTGATACTGGATCGGGTAGTCGGTGTCGCGAGCGTATTTCTCGCCAAGCTCGATGAGCTCTTCCGGCGAAATTTTCGGTGCGCGCGGCAACAAGTGCTCACGCAGCTTGGCGTTGGTCGTGTGCAGCGACAGCGCCAGTGCAGGCTTGACGCGTTGCTGCGGCAGGGCTTCAAACACGCGCAGGTCGCCCACGGTGGAGAATACGAGATTCTTGTGGCCGATATTGCCTTCGGTACCCAACAGGTCGATTGCTTCGAGCACGCTGCCCAGATTGTGCGCCGGTTCACCCATTCCCATGAAAACGACCTTCTTCACCGCACGCAAACGCCGCGCCAGCACGACCTGGGCGAGGATCTCCATGCTCGTAACCTGGCGGATCAGGCCGCTCTTGCCGGTCATGCAGAAGCGGCACCCGACCGCGCAGCCGACCTGAGTGGAAACGCAAAGCCCGTCGCGCGGCAACAGCACACTTTCCACCATCTGCCCGTCGGCGAGCTCGATGAGCAAGCGAGAGCCATCGTTGCCGGCGTGTTCAGAGCGAACGCGGGCGAGACTGTCCAGTTCCGCCGTCAAGACCGGCACAGCGTCGCGCAGCGCAAGAGGCAGAAAGTGCTCGGAGCGGCGCCGTCGCGTGCCGATATCCAGCGCGTGCCCGCCTAGCCAGGCACGCACGACCCGGCCCCGATGCACGGGCAAGGCGCCGAGAGCGGCGAGGCGTTGGTCAAAGTGGGAGAAGCGCATGGCGGCAAATTTTACTCTAGGGCCTATGGGATCTGCGGGATTGGATTCACGCGCCAATTACATCGTCTCAGACAAAACCTATCCAGCGGCCGGCTATAAGGACTGAAAGCCAAAGAATGGCGGATGTGCCGGCCAAGGTTCGAACTCGCACAGATGGCCGGCCGCTGCGCAGAGCTGCATCGAAGTGCTCGCCGCGATGCTGAAGTGCGATGTTGCAGATTGCCAGCGCAAGCAGTGTAGCCTTGAAGAGGAAAGCTGGGTTCTCTGCGTACTCCACCGGCTTCACCGAGAATAACCAAAGCCCTGTCGTCACCGCGAGTGCGGTGCCCGTCGCCGCTGCGCGTACAAGAAAAGGGCCAAGGGTCGGCAGATCCCGTCTGCGCGTTGAACGCAAAAGAAGCAAATCGAGCGGTAGGATCGCGCCAAGAAGTAGCCCAATACCAAGGATGTGGGCTGCGTTCACAACGAGATAGGCGACCCAGCATTCCTGCAGGAAGGTGGCACCGGGCCAGCCGGAAATTGCTTGCAGAAAACCTGTCATCGCCGTGTCGTCATTGCTTGATGCGTTCTGGATACATGTCGTACTGTTTGCCGCCGACCGTAATGCGCACGGCTTTTATATGCGCCTTGTTCGGCTCTTTGGTGCGGTTGCCCAGTACCGTAATGTCATCGCCCACTTTGGCAGTGTCGCCGGAGAAACCTGAACGCTGTGTCTGGTTCGGGTTTCCCAGATCGACTTGCCACAAACGACCATCCTGGTCCTTCACGCGCAGGGCTGGATGTGGCGGCACCATTGAAATCTCGGCAATGGTACCCTTCACCTCGGACTGCTCCTCTTGCGCCCAGGCCCAGCCGTGATGCGCGAAGGCTTGCATGCCAATTAGCGTCATGGCCATGGCGCAAAGGATGAGGACCATACGATGCGCTGCATTGCGCGCCGCAATGGAGATTACTCGGGTAGTGGTTCGGCTTTCGCTTGATACCGACATAATCATGCTCCTTGAAGTGTGTAAAAACCGAGCGTCCAACGGATTGACCCAGCTCCCGTTTGTAATGGTACAAGAACCGCCAGTGCCTACGGCCCCCAAAGCGAAGTGTGAGCCTTTTCGAAACGCCCGTTTTGGGTCGTGAGCGTCTGATCATATTTTCATTCGACGATCTATCGGGTTTTCGTGATTATCAGCAAACTAAAACTCCTTCCCTACAAAAAGGAGTTCTTCATGAAACCGAATATACACACTGCCTTGACGCACGAGCCTTGGAACAAGGGAAAACTCGTTGGGCAAAAAGCACCATTAAAGCTCAAGGACATCTGGGCTATCCGCGTCCGGTTACAGCTGTCGAATGACATCCGTAATCTTGCTCTATTCAACCTGGCAATCGACAGCAAGCTTCGCGCATGCGATTTAGTGAAGCTAAAAGTCCGAGATATCGCACACGGAGAACACGTAGCAACTCGTGCGATTGTTATGCAGCAGAAAACCCAACGTCCTGTGCAATTTGAAATTACTGAGCAAACACGCGAATCGTTGGCGACATGGATACGCTATAAACAGTTGCGCGCTGATGATTTCATTTTCTCAAGCAGGATTCACGCATCTTTGCACTTGTCGACTAGGCAATATGCCCGGATTGTAGATGCTTGGGTGACCGCCATCGGTTTAGATCCGACCACATACGGCACGCACACAATGCGAAGGACAAAGGCGTCATTAATTTACCGACGTACAAAAAACCTGAGAGCGGTTCAATTGCTACTTGGTCATACCAAGCTCGAAAGCACGGTGCGATACCTTGGTATCGAAGTCGATGACGCGCTGGAAATGGCAGAGCAGACAGAAGTGTGATATTTACTTACAATCAACCAGGACAGCAGCCGAGATGGTCGCTGTCCGGCCAGAAGCGGACTTTGCTCGATATCTACTCTAGACTTCCTAGGACTTGTGAAAGGCGCCCGTACGCGAAATGCTGCAGGGCGATGAGATATCCTTTGTGGGTGCCAAATCGATACCGTACGAATATACACGCTTCGTTGGCCGTCACATACGCCCTGGCGCGGACTTTGCGGTCGCGCCTACTATTGTGCATGTGACGGCCAAAATGCAGCGCCCTAAAGCGATAAAATGAACACGCCGAAACACAATTTGTGTCTCTCAGAGGTGGCCTCCTGAGACTGATGATGGCGGGCTATGTTTATCTTTGTTTTGACCCCATGAGTTTTATCTTGGGATTCGTCGCTTCGGAGTTCATTGCTTGGTTGTCTACATTCAACGTAAAGGAGGGTTTGCTTATGGTGAAGAAGGTTATTAATGAGGTAATCGCATCTGCAATACGCATCAAGAGGCGCGTCATCGCGTCTTGGGGGGCCCACCTCCCTTCCAGGGACACCCTGCTGAAGAGCCCGTGCAAGTCGGGCGAAAAAAAGTGTGGGAATACATGCCGCGCGAAAAATTTATTCCATCAGAGGTGTCTGATTTTCGACTTTGGGGCAGTCTCGGCCAACCAGCGTTGGCGACGTTCGGCCAGGAGCAGCCATTCCCGAGAGACTGCTTCCGGACAAGTCAATTAAGACTAGCTGACGAAATCAGGCGCGTCCGGCCAAACAGCCTTTAGACCGGCTAATGCCAGTTCAGTTATGCAAAGCGCTTCATCTAATCCGTCAGTGCTCAATATAGAGCGCATCTCCCGCAGTCGGTCGGATACTGACGGATGAGACGTTGTTTCATTCCAGTTAGGATGTCCTAGGACGATTAGCGCGAATATGCCGAAGTAAATACCCAGAGCCCTCTTCATGCGAACTTTGGTCTGGTCCACCGAATGAGCCGAGGCATACTGCTCTACGGTTACAATTAGGTACTCTGCTGCGAAGCGGTCACATGAGAGTTCTTCAGCGCGGAAGAACTTCGGAGCATCACCATCAGCGGTTGAAGTGCCTTCTTGCTGATGCTTCAGGTGTCTTACCTCATGCAACATTGCCCATCCTGCGGCAAACATCGCTAGTTCCGCCGGAGCTCGAAGCTGCGGGTCGGAAGGAAGTGAGCCCGGTTCGGGTAGACCTTTTAGTGAAACAGCTTCTGGGTCACTCGCGTCCCGAACCGCTATTGCTAATGCAAGAAGCTCCCGTAGGCGGTCAAAGCTGTGGAGCTCTTCATCGCAAAACGTCGACTGCGCACAGCTGTAGGCCTCCCAGGCAGCAAAGGAGCTGACCCAGATGACTCGCAATGCGCGGTGGTTGAAATGCACGTACCTGTAAGCCCCCCACTCAAGCAACACGCCCTTGTCGTCCGTGAATAGGCAGAACTGAAGTTGGTAATCGTCCCACAGCCGCTTAAGCTCGTTAGTTCTTTCAGGTGCAAGTCCAAGGAAAAGTTCTTTTACCGCCTCCTGAATCTGCGCATCAGAACGCATTTCTTCATTGAACAATTCCGTCTCCTCTGTGAAAGCTCGAAGTATGCCAGAGCAGACAGAAGTGTGATTTTTACTCACACTCGGACAGTGAATTTCCAAATGGCCACTGTCCGGCCAAGAGCTGAAGTTCGCTTGGCTGATTCCAATGTCTGATTATGGTGCATTGGGGCCCCTAATACTCGAAGGTGACAGGATGGTTGGTTCTTGCCGAAAATAGTTTCGGAACCTTAGATGTGGGCAAGTACGAAACCGATCACGAGTCCATCGGCTGGCTATACAACTGAAAGCATGGTGAGCACCGAACCTTCAGGAAGCTTAATCGACTGCGACCAGACTTCCATTCGATAAGTGCCTGGGCCGCTAATCCATCGCGAGGCACTTTCTCGCTTCGGACGGCTCAAACCTGTGACTGCGCCAAAGGTCATTTCGAACGCGACTGTTTCCTGATGGAGTTCGCCGAGGATGTAGAAATCGGTTGGGAAATTTGGACTGCGCCTGGACCATTTCAGCCTCCGCTGATCGTGGCAGGTAATGACGGTCGGAGCCTTGGCGCGTTGGAGCAACTTCAGGGCTGAAGCAGTCAGGCTGGCTTGGAATGCCCCGCCCATAGCGCCAGCAAGATCGAGGTTGGACTTGCGATCAGCGACCCATGGCCAGACAAGATAGTCCGGAAGGATCAGTTGACTGGCAAAGCTGTTGGCGTCGGCTTCGATTGACTTGGCTAGAGCATTCTGTGGACCGATGTCCGTACTTGAGCACTTGAACGATGCCCGCTGTGCGTCCTGTATCCAATGAGCCAATTCATGTCCTAGTGAGAAGCGTTTTCGTCCAATGTTGTCATCTATAGAGATACTGATGACAGCGCGATTATCGGCGGCCACCAAGCGAGCAGCGCAACCGTCGAGTTTTCTGTAGACGACGTAAGCGCCCGTAGCCCCGGCGATAGCCTCCAAATCAATGTGCTCGGGTTTCCTGACACCATGCTCCCAAAGCAAGCGTTCCGGACGGCTAAGCCTATCGATATCAATGGTCATCATCGTTGTCAGGAATCTTGCCCATCAGCACAAGGTCGTCATAAAGTGTTTCGAGATCGGCGTTGCTTTGGTGGCTTCCTTCTCTAAATGCTGTCGCCAATTGTGGATTATCTACAAAGGCTTGTGCGATGCGCTCTTTGATTCGACCCAGGGTAGGTCGCAGCGATTTCTTGTGGGGCGTACGGGTCTGCATGGCCACCTTGGCGGCCGCAGTTTGTTGACGAAGGCAGGTTGCCAGTACGTCATCAAGACTCACTGAAATGCTTGCCGCTAGTTGATCGAGATCGAAGCCTTCAGCGGCGAGTTCGGCTCGAATATCTTCGTCAGACGCAATGTCGAGGTCTTTAAGCGCCAGGGCTCGAATTGAGTCGAGCGTCTTCCGCGTTTCGTTGGTCATCGCAGTCTCCTTCCTGGCATCAATTTGTCGACCTGCCTCCTAAGCCTGCGCCGTGCCGTGTCATAGGTCTTTTGATCGAGATCAAATAAGGCAAGTACATCTGCTACTGACATTTCAGCCTTCTCTCCTTCGATTACGGCGAGCACTTCTTGGTCGTCCTTGAAGTGCGCCTCGATGGCATGCGCATCAGCCTGAGCTCGTTGTTGCCTGTCAAGTGTGTCCTCCACCTCAATCGCCTGTTCTACGACGTCAGTGTTCCAACCACCAGCTCGGTAGATCACGGTCTCTGCGTCCCCGGCCTCACCTGCCAATGCCTCCAATCGATCAGTCTGGGTTTGACCATGCGACTCCCGGGATGCATTGGAGATGCTATCCATACAGCCGGATAAAAAGGCCGGAAGCGGCACCCGGTCGATGGGCCAGGGACGGCCGCGTTCACCGTCTTGTTTGGATCCACTTGCGGCGACGAGGGCACGTTTCACCGCTTCATTGAACAACTCTAGGGGATCCGTGTATTCGGTGCCCCAGATAAGCAGGCGGGCTCTTGCGAAAAGGCGCAGTTGCTCGGCTGCAGTCAGCATCGTCAGGGCACGTGACAACTCCTCAATACTGGCATGGTGTTCTGAAGACGGTTTCGGTTGCACGACTCCTCCCTGGGTTTTTATGTATGCGGTCACCATTTTCCATGCGGACAACGCCTAGGCGGTTGTCCGCGCCAAATTTTTCGATCGCACACTAATATAACGGCAATCAAGCCGCGACAAGGAGTGTCAGCATGAGTAAACGCAATCAACATGTCGTTCCCCGTGAAGATGGCTGGGCTGTCCGCGGGGCTGGGGCCCAACGCGACACTCAGGTGTTTGACCGCAAGCAAGATGCGGTGGATCGCGCTCGAGAAATCTCGCAGAATCAAAAGTCCGAGTTATTGGTTCATGGCAAAAATGGCCAGATTCAATACAAGGACAGTCACGGCAATGACCCATTTCCACCGAGGGGGTAAGTATGGCTAGGTGCACAGCTCCGGTCGAAGGCCATCGCTCTTCTAGCGCTGCTGCAGCATGCCCTGCATGTCGGGGCAGCTATGGCCGTCGGTACGGCGGTTACAGCAGTTATGGCAGCGGCTACGGTTCGACCTGTTCAGCGGGCGGCGGCAACAGCTTCAGCGGTGGGAGTAGATCCAGCGGAGGCGGCAGCTCACGGCCGCGCTGGTCCCGCCCCGGTTCGGCTGTTTCGTATACATCTGCTCAGGTGGCTTCCCTTACGCCGGTACGGGAGGCCGTTGAAAAAGAAGCGACAACGAGACCTGACCTTCGAGATTGTTTCCTCTGCCATGCTTGGGATGACCGGCAAGGCTCCGCGAAACAGCTGCATGATTTGCTTGAGGCAGTGGGTGTCAAGGTTTGGTTCAGCGAAAAGGATCTTGGCCTTGGTGTGCCGATGATGCGCGCTATCGACAGGGGCCTGGCGACGTCTAAAGTCGGACTGGTTCTGGTGACCCCTGCATTGCTTGCTCGCCTCCCTAAAGAGGGCATAGCAGACAAGGAACTTTCGACCCTCCTCCAAAGCAACCGACTTGTGCCCATCGTACACGGCACGACGTACACAGCGCTACGTGAGGTCAGTCCCATGCTTGCTTCGAGAAGTGGCCTTGATACATCAGAAGACACCATGGCGGTAGTTGCAACCAAGATCGCCGAGTTGGTTTCTATCTGGAACTGACAGGGCTTCCTACCTTGCTGGCCATTCTATGAGTTTCTGCCCTTTGGCTGCAGTAGTTCGCCCGCCGAAACTGACGGACCGCAATCGCTGCGTAGCAGCCATCTAACGTCCCAGATCTAACTTCCGCTTTGGGTTGCAACCTGCCTGATAGCATATGCAGACCCTCTGGCCCATCCGGACATTCGCGTACCAAGCTGTCGCGGTTAGCAACGCTCTCGGCGGCGTATCACTTGGTCGATAATCACGTTAAACGACTGCTCCTTGATTGGGCGAACCACCACATAATTTCAATTTCTTTGAAGAAGAGCTGCCAACGCCGAGGTATCGCGATGAAACAACCCAGTACTCCAGCCGATCTTTTCCGGCAGATTAGAGAGTCGGAGGGCTCGTGCTACCTTGACCGTGCCCATCAACGCAGTTTCTCGCTCAATGTGTTCCAGATGAATGCCGTGGAACTAATTGGGGCAGCCCAAAGGATCAAGGATCCCGATCAGGGCATCGTTATGATGATGGAGAAGAACCGCGAAGCTGGACTCCAAGCCCATCGTGAGCTCAACCGTCATGTTCACAACTTCGTTTCATCTTCCTTAACCCTCGTTGAGCATACACGGGTATTCATGAGGAAGCATTACGCAGGCACTGAACTCTTCGCGATCTACGAAAAGCAGGTGAGTGCGACTTTCGCGAACTCTCCTGTAGCGCAATTCGTTCAAGGCCTTCGCAACTATATGCTCCATAGAGGTCTGCCCAATTCCAGAATGGTTATGAAATTCGTGACCAGTCCCGGCGCAACAGATGGTTCTGGCTCGATGGAAACAAGTGTTCAATATGACACTACCTCGCTTTTAGATTGGAAGGACTGGAAGTCTGTGGCCCGGATCTACCTGGAGCGCGCCGGAGAGCATCTAGACGTTCACGAATTTGCGCAAGAGTATCTGACGCTCGTCAACCAATTCCATAGGTGGTTGGATGCCGCTCTCGAGACGCACCATGACTCAGACCTCCAAGAACTCAGTCAGCTTAAGGTACAGCTTCAAGCGATTGGCCCAACGAGAGAACCGATCTCGCCAACGAACCCGCCTGAGGCTCCCTTCATAGAACCATTCAAATTTACTTCGGTTCATACCGCTGAACTTGATCGGATTTCCCTTGACCTTCTGGGAAAAATTCGAGAGCTTCACTTCAAGCAGGCTCCTCAGGAATTTTCGACTGAAAGGGTAGTCGCTCAGATTACGGATCGAGAGCTGATTGGGCCGATCACGTTCTGGGGGCAGGAGGTGAGCGGAGGGGCAGCCCTCATGTTCCTCCAACATGAAGGCAAATCGTATGGCCTAGTGGAGACCGACTACAAGTCCCTTGATAGTCTGACTGATGCTGTCTTGAAAGCAGCTTGGGCCCGCACTAGCTTGAGCCGTAAATTTGTTGAAACGGCCTTCCTTGATTGGGCAAGACAACGATTTTCGGCTACCAAGTCATCATTTTCGGATGCGCTGAGCGATGCGGCTCGGAAAACTGTCACGAATTTCGAAGTCTGGGCGCCGATCGCCAACATGGAAGTTGAACAGGGATTCAGCTTTGGCCCTGTTCTCATCGAATCAATTACCGCTGCCGTAATGGAGAATCTGCACAGCAGAGCGTCCTCACTCCTGCCAGAGCAGGAGCAACAAGTTGGTCAATTCTTCGAAAAATTGAGAGGTGAGATCCAAGGCTATGCTGTCGCAGTCGTTTCCATTGAAGCCGAGCCGGCATTTGCGGTGGAACGAGCACTTCGGATCGCTCAAGATGCTGTGGGTTTGCTGACCTTCTTCTCTCCAGCGGCCCCTAGATCGTACATGTTCAGCCCGGTAGCTCTCGCAGGTGCAGAGTACATTCCGACATCGAAGCTGATTGCGTTGCACGAAGGTGGCTTTCACTATAGTGAGAGCGTTTTACCGAAGCGTGTGGGGTACTGGCGTCTATCCACGCAACAAATTTCGGAACTCAATTCCGATCTCCTGGAATCAGCAGCCTCGCTTGTAGTGTCAGAGGGCTTGAGCGAATTTGCTCTGGCTGTACGAGCAAGCATCCTGATCTATAGCAAAGGCGCGACTTTAGTGGCCCCGTTGGATCGTTTGCGAAGCTGTGTATCTGCCCTCGAAGGTGTTCTGCTCAAACACGACATGGAAACGCGGGCGCATAGTATCGCTAATCGGATGAGTTTTCTTCTCACTCGCGAAGGGGCCGATGGCCAAGCTGTTAAGAAAATTGTCCAGCAAATTTATTGGTTGCAGGATCAGCCGCCGCTTACAGAGCCAGGACATCGAGAAAGCGAGACGATCACGACATTCACGTCCTATGCATATCGTGTTTTACATGTGGCGCTTGGCAACGTCCAAACATTCAGTTCGAAAGTCGAGTTCGTGGTCGAAATTGATAGGATCGGCCTGTCTCGTCAATAGTTACCCATACTGACGGCAACGTTCAGTCCACTCAAGATATCTTCTGGCGAGGCTAAGGCTGATGTGCCACCGGTAAGTGCTCACTTCGGGCTACCGCTCCAGTCGGTTACCTGCCGTTGGGACATCGAACCACCCAATGGTTGCAACGGGTCGATAACTGCCGTTGCTGGCCTTCCGCCCACGGGCCATTACGGACACCAGAAACGTGGGGCCGGAGCCGTAAGTGTTAGCGCCGGTGTAATACTGACCCACCGGAGGTGCGGACAAAATCTTGGACTACTTGGGAGTAGTTCATGTATTCGTATGAGGATAGGCTGCGAGCCGTCAAGCTGTACTACAAGCTCGGACGACGGATGAACGCGACGCTGCGTCAGCTGGGATATCCGACCAAGAACTCGCTTAAGGCGTGGTGTGCTGAATTCGCAGACAAGCAGGATCTACGCACGGGGTACCGGCGTGAAAAGTGGCAATACGACGAAGAGCAGAAACGCCGGGCAGTGGACCACTACGTCGAACAAGGCCATTGTCTGATTCACACGGTTCGGTGCCTGGGCTATCCAAGTCGCGAGACATTGCGTGCATGGATTCGAGAATTACGCCCCGAGTTTGGTAAGACGATCACTGGCGGCAGCTTTGACAACGTTCCCCGCTCCCGCGCCGAGAAGCAGCGGGCAGTAATTGCGTTGAACACACGGGCGAGCTCAGCAAAGGAAGTGGCTGACGCCGTCGGTGTATCTCGGGAGACGTTGTATAACTGGTATCATCAGCTACTTAGACACGCCTGTCATCTTTCGGCATAAAAGAGCCATTTCGTTTTCGGCATTTAGAGGCCACGGATTTTTCGGCATTTAGGAGCCAGGGTATTTCCGGCATTTAGAAGCCACCCTTTTTTCGGCATTTAGGAGCCATCGGAAGGGTTGCCGGTACTGGACGCATCTTTCTCAACTACCGTCAGACCGTTACCTTTGCAGCATCATGACTGCAAGGAGATGACGGTGGCACGCAGGAGAATCGCGATGTATCAGTATCGACAAGCTCTGCTTGGCATGCGCCGTGGCGACACCGACCGCCAGATCGCGCAGACCCGCCTGCTGGGCAGACCGAAGCTGGCCCAACTGCGCCAGCAAGCGCTCGAACGAGGCTGGCTTGAGCCGGACTCGCCACTGCCCGATGACGCGGTGCTGGCCGAGGCGTTTGGCAAGACCCGACGCTCGGCCGCAACCCAGTCACCCCTGGAGCCGCACCGGCAGCAAATTACCGAATGGATGGCGGCCGGCGTGTCCGGCCAGGTCATCCTGGCCCACCTCCAAGGCTCACACGGCTACACCGGCAGTTATTCGTCGGTCTACCGGATGATGGTCTCGATTGCCGGCGCCCGGCCGGCCAAGGCCACGGTTCCCCTGGCGTTCGGCCCGGGCGAGGCCGTTCAGGTGGACTTTGGTGCGGGCCCCATGCTGCACGATCCGGCCAGCGGCAAGGTGCGGCGCACCTGGGCCTTTGTGATGACCCTGTGCTTCTCGCGCCACCAGTACCTGGAGTTCGTCTGGGACCAGAAGGTGGCCACCTGGCTCGGATGCCACCGCCGGGCCTTCGAATGGTTCG
>JBFWLP010000043.1:0-26378 GCA_050252075.1 Burkholderiaceae bacterium
AATGGATGTGGTCCTACAATAACGAGCGCCCAAATATGGCATTGGGCGGTATCACCCCAAAACAGCGGCTGACCATGGCCGCATAGCATTGCTACTTCTGAGCACCGTTAAAAATGGGGGGATTACCTTGCGAAGTGTGGGGGGGTGGTGTTGGGCTATTAGATGCTTACTATGCTTCGGCGCGTCGAATGGGTGTCGAAATCCGGCTTCGGACTTACGTGAAAGATCTCATTGTTGAGGATGGTCAAGTTGCCGGGGTTTTTTGTGAAACCGATGGCCGGCCGGCTCGCATACTAGCTAGGGCGGTGGTCCTTGCATGTGGTGGGTTTGAGGCCAGTGCGGAAATGCGTGCTCGCTACCTTGGCCCTAATTGGGATTTGGCTAAGGTGCGTGGAAGTCGCTTTAACACTGGGCAGGGTTTGACGATGGCGCTAAGTGTCGGTGCTGATTCAAAAGGCCATTGGTCTGGTGCACATTCCACCTGCTGGGATATGAACGCTCCCGAAAGCGGTGATTTGGTTGTTGGCGACGGATACCAAAAATTTAGCTACCCGATTGGGATTATGGTCAATGCTCGCGGAGAGCGCTTTGTGGATGAAGGCTCTGATATACAGACCTACACATATGCACGTATTGGGCGCGAGATTCTATCTCAGCCAGGAATGTTGGCTTGGCAAGTGTTCGATCAGCGAGCGGTTCCAATGCTACGCGACGAGTATCGAATTCGTCAGGTTACCAAGGTGATGGGTGATACCTTGGAGGAATTGGCATCGCGATTGGATGGTGTAGATCCAGCCGGATTTCTTCGTACCGTTCAAGCTTATAACCAAGCTGTGCCGAAAGGTGATCCTCCCATTAATCTTTCTATAAAAGATGGTCGTGGCACCACTGGTTTATCAATTCCAAAATCTAACTGGGCCTATCCAATAGATAAAGGCCCATTTCAAGCCTACGCAGTTACTACCGGTATTACTTTCACATTTGGTGGGTTGCGTATTTCGACACGTGCCGAAGTGCTTACTCCATCACTACGGCCCCTGCCAGGGCTTTATGCGGCTGGTGAAATCGTGGGTGGAATTTTCTATGGAGGTTACCCCGGAGGCACCGGTCTAGTTTCTGGGGCGGTTTTTGGGCGTATTGCTGGCAAGCAGTGTAGCCAGTGGATTCAAGCGACTTGAGCATAACTGCTCAGCCGTAATTACACCACTATGAGGAGCAAATAATGCTTACACGTAACTGTTTCAAATGGACGCCGGTTTTTGTATTATTTTTCTGCTTAATGGGTTTGGCGCCTAGGGCGGGAGCGGCTTATCCTGACCGTCCAGTGCGTTTAGTGATTCCCGTGCCACCGGGCGGTGCGGCCGACTTCATTGGACGGTTGTTTGCGGAGAGGCTTGGGCAAGAGTTGGGACAGACGGTCGTCGTCGAGAATAAGGCGGGTGCATCAGGAATGATAGCCTCTCAACAGGTTGCGCGCTCTGATGCAGACGGCTATACGCTTTTGCTTTCGTCCAGTACCTCTCACGGTACTGCGCCGGTAGTTGTACGATCCCCGCTTTATGATCCGTTAGCTGATTTTACGCATATCGGTTTAATTGCAACTGTTCCTGCGGTAGTGGTTGTTAACAAGGCGTTGCCCGTAACTACAGTGGCAGAATTAATTGATTATGCCAATAAAAATAAAGGGCAACTGAACTATGGCTCATCAGGCACAGGAAGTCCGTTGCATCTTTGGGGTGAGCTTTTTAAATCAGTTACCGGCGCTTCTTTGCAGCATGTGCCCTATAAGGGGGCGGGGCCGGCGGTAATGGATCTCGTGGCTGGGCGGATCCAGATCATGTTTGACGGCGTACCATCGCAGCTTGGAAATATACAAAGTGGTAACACGCGGGCGCTAGCTACTATGAACGATACCCGTTCGACGGTATTGCCGGATTTACCGACCATGGGGGAGGTGGGCTTTCCAAAGGTTGTAGGAGGCCTTTGGTTTGGTATCTCCGGCCCCAAAGGGGTACCTGATGAGGTGGTTAATCGATTGAGCGCCGCGTTGTTTAAGGTAACGGATATGCCGGACGTTAGGGATACCTATGCACAGAGGGGGGTGCTGACTACACCAATGAAGCCTTCTGCCTATTCTGATTTCATAAGCAACGAGAATAAAAAGTATTCTGAAGTGGTTCGCACATCGGGTATGACTTTGGAATAGGTATGTCCGCGACTTTGCTCGACAAGTTATGGGGCCGCCATCTGGTCGCCGCAGGGGCTGAGGATGAAGAGCTATCCTTATTGTTTGTGGACAAGAGCTTTCTGCATGAGGAAACCACTTTCGCCTTTAGTGCGATTGGAGGCCGGGCGTCCTCTGTGCGTTATCCGCAGCGCCATGTCGCTTTTGCTGATCACTACGCTCCAACGCGACCGGAACTACGCCATGACCTCAACCGAGTGAGTGACGAAGCCCGAGTGATGCTCGATACACTTGCTCGTAATACTGCTGCTAATGCCATCCCTATATACGATGTGCAACATTGGGACCACGGCATCATGCATGTAGCGGCCGCGCAGCTTGGAATGGTTCTACCGGGAATGCTTGTTGCCGGCTCGGACTCTCACACATGTACAGTAGGTGCCTTCGGTAGCTATGCGTTCGGTATTGGGCAGACCGAGCATCGCCAACTTTTAGAAACGCAAACTCTCTGGAGGCGTAAACCACGAAGCATGCATGTCACCTTAAATGGCACACCGAATAGCGGGGTGTCAGCAAAAGACGTAATCCTTTTTCTAATACAGCAGCTAGGCGTTCGGCGTGCGGCGGGACATGTTCTCGAGTTTGATGGGGATTATGTGTCGAGCTTATGTATGGATCAGCGGTTGACATTGTGCAACATGGCCATTGAGGCAGGTGCTCTTTCCGGTTTAGTTGGGCCAGACGCTGTTACTGTGTCTTATCTTAAGGGGAAACCCTACGCCCCCTCTGGAGAGCAGTGGGAGGCTGCGGTAGCGGATTGGGATGGTTTGCGATCCGATCCAGCGGCTAAACATAATGCGGCAATACTCTTGCGGCTTCGAGATGTCCAGCCGATGCTCACTTGGGGTACTGGTTTAGATCAAGCGATAGCGGTGACGGAGCGTATACCAAATCCTGATCAGTTTTCAGATAACGCACTGCGGCAGCGCGCCACTAGAGCTTTACGTTATATGGGGTTGGAGGCCGGTGAGCCAATTGCTGGAACCGAGATTGACGTTGCCTTTATCGGCTCCTGCAATAGTTCCCGGCTTTACGATCTCCGTGCTGCCGCTGCAGTACTGAAAGGTAACAAAGTACGAGTGCCCACAATTATCGTACCAGGAGCACAGGCAATTCGTCGCCAGGCAGAAGAAGAAGGTCTCGCCAATATTTTCATCGATGCCGGTTGCGAATGGCGCGAGCCAGGTTGTTCAATGTGTGTAGGTTCTAACGGTGACACGGTTTCATCTGGGCTAAGGTGTGCTTCGTCGTCACCACGTAATTTTGAGGGTCGTCAGGGGCCGGGGGCTCGTACGCATGTAATGAGCGCGGCAATGGTTGCTGCCGCAGCCGTCGCTGGTCAGTTGCACGATGTTAGAGAGTTCATCACCGGCTATACAACTTGAAAGAGGAAATCTGTAAGTGGATAACGTATTGATAATTAACAAAGAGGAATCGTTGCTGGAGATATGTCTAAATCACCCTGAAAATGGGAATCGCTTGACTATGGATATGATAGAAATCCTGTCTGATGCGTTGAGAAATATGACTCCTGCAACCAAGCTGGTTGTTTTAAAAGCCCAGGGTCCTGATTTTTGTCTGGGCCGCGATTACGGTTCTGCGCCAGAGGAAAAAAATGCGCAAAGATTGGCACCTAGGGCCTCTGATATACGGGCGGGAATGACTTCGCCTATCATCGCGCTATATTCGGCCCTTCGAGGGTTACCTGTGCCCAGTTTGGCCCTAGTGCGGGGAGTCGCACAGGGTTTTGGGTGCGCTATGGCGGGGGCTTGCGACCTAGTATTAGCAAGCGATCAATCTAGATTTAGCCTACCCGAGATGGGCGAACGCCGCCTTCCGCCAACGTTGGCTATGAGCGCATTATGGAACCGCGCCGCCTACCGCCCGTTGACGTATATGGTGTTCTCGCTATCCCAGATTGACGCATATGCTGCGCAGCAGGCGGGTATAGTCAGCGAAGTCGTATCCGAGCGGGACTTTGAGCGCCGGGCCTGCGCATTGATTGACACAATCCTGGAGCAGCCAGTGGATGCAATTAGGGCGGTTACGGAGTATCTGCGGCATGCTCCCACACTTTCTGATGGTCCACGTGCCGCCATGGGTGAGCATTTATTTGCGAATGTAATGTCGTCACGTTGAGGGCGATTCTCCATGCAAATATTGGCTGAAGTCGCTGTGCCGTTGGATGAGGACGATATTGATTCTGGACGCATTTTTCCGTCTCGTTTCTTACGCAAACCATACCTTGCAGGGTGTTACGCCGATTATTTATTCCATGATGAACGGTTTGACACCGATGGCCGAAATCACGGGAGGCATGTATTCGATCAAGAGTATTATCGGCAAGCCCGAATTTTGGTAACAGGTCATAATTTCGGTTGTGGTTCCTCACGAGAGTCTGCTGTATATGCGCTGCGAGATGCGGGCTTTCATTGCGTTATTGCGGGTAGCTTCGGCGAGATCTTCGAGGCCAACTGCAGACGTAACAATGTCCTAGCCATATCTCTACCCCAAGGTCAATTACGTCAATTGTTAGATTTGTTATTGATAAGGCCTGGCGCGAGAGTCACGGTAGATGTGGAGCACAGAAGAGTGTTTTTTCCTAACGGGAATAGGGTGACTTTTAGGATGGCCACGCAAAAGCTTGTCGGGAGCAGGGCATCATGCACTGAACTGGAAGCGGCGCAAAAAATGTTAAAGCACATAGAATTTTTTCGTCGGAGTTACGAAGAGCGTTATCCATGGCTTTAGTGACACGAGGGCTAGGAGAATATTTTCTGGTGTGTAGTCTCTATAACACGGCGGCAAGTCCACAAAATTTTTATCTCTTTACGGGTGAACATGTAACCTCGCCGCCCGGCATGCCGACTTCACATGTGCATTGGCTGTTTTTCGGGCTTGCTTTGGATTCCTTTGTTTGATCGCATCAAGTATTGCTTGCATTTCCTGTAGGCTCGACTTGCCGCGTTTAGGATTTGACATGGATCGGGCCCGCAGAAAATTAATACGAGCTCTCAGACCTTCCAGAGTATCAAAGATGATGCTATTGCCACAGTTGCTTAATATTATGGAATAAAACATTGACGTCGAAGCCAAACGGCCAGCCTCGTCGTTGCTTTGATCGGCAAGGGCAAAGGCGTCAAGTGCAGTTTGCATTTGTTCAATATGCTCAGAAGTTGCTATTGGCGTAAATAAGGCTGCAGCCTCACCTTCCAGAATGGCCCGTACATGGTAAATCTCTTGGGCTTCTTTCCAGTTGATAGTTCTAACTGAGGGTCCTCGATTAGGAGTGGACGAGATGAGTTTCTCTGCTTCCAGATGGCGTAAAGCCTCCCGTAGTGAGGATCGGCTTACACCCAAAGACTTACACAAGTCTGCCTCAATCAACCTTTGATTGGGTTGAAAGTGCCCAGATACTATAGCTTGTCGCAGACGGTCTGCCGTTTGGGCTGTGACTGTCACGGGTTTTATCTTCAAGTCCATACTAACCATTTGCCTGATTGTCTGACAATATGCTAACTTTGCAGAATAACATTGACGCGTTTTGGACGCAATTTGGAGTGCCGGATTGCGCAATGTATCACCTCAGGAGCACCTTATGAAAACAGCCATTGTGAATATCGGCACCATTGTTTCAGGCGACTGGCGTAATCCTTTTGTTTCAGGTGATGCCATTGTCATGAGCAACGGTCTGATCGAAAGTGTCGGAACGCTGGACAACAGTGTCCTGGCGTCATGCGATGTGGTCATTGATGCCGATGGCGCAACGGTGTCGCCGGGCTTTATCGACTCCCAGATCCACAACACTTTCGGCGACTACACGCCGCGCCAGAAAACCGTGGGCTTTCTGGAAAGCTATGTGCACGGCGGAGTAACGACCGGAATCAGCGCATCCGAGGTGCATGTGCCGGGTCGCCCCAAAGATCCGGTGGGTGTGAAGGCGCTGGCTGTTGCCGCCATGAAGTGCTTCGAACATTACCGGCCGGGCGGTATGCGGGTATGGGCCGGAGCGGTCATTCTGGAGCCCGGCCTTCAGGAGTCCGATTTCGACGACCTGGTGAATCAGGGCGTGTGGCTGGCCAAGGCGGGTTTTGGTGCGTTTGCGTCGCCGTACGAGTACGCGCCGCTGATCAAGTGGGCCCGGGATCGCGGGATGGTCACGCTGGTGCACACCGGCGGATCGTCGATTCCCGGATCGTCGGGTATCTGGGCCGATCACCTGATCGCCATGAACCCGAACGTATCCTTTCATACCAATGGGGGGCCGGTGGCCATGCCCGACGACGACTACCCCAGACTGGTGAACGAAACCGACATTGCGTTGCAGGTATGTACCGCAGGTAATCTGCGTACCACCCTGTTGTTGGCCAATCTGGTGCGCCAGGCGGATCAGTTCGACCGATTCCTGATCGCCACCGACACGCCGACGGGGTCCGGCATCATGCCGCTGGGCATGATGTACACCATGACCCATCTGGCCAGCCTGACCGACATGCCTCCCGAAATGGCGATTGCGGCCGCAACGGGAAATAACGCCCGGGTCTATAACCGGAACTCTGGCGTGATTGCGGTTGGCCGGGACGCCGATGTGATTGTTCTGGATGCCTGCGTGGGCGGCTCCACGGATAACGCGCTCGATGCCATAAAAAATGGCGATATTGCGGCGGTATCGGCGGTGGTGACAGACGGTGTGCCGCGTTTTGTCGGCCGCAGTCGCAACACCCCGGCGGGCCGGCGCAACGTGCGAGTGGCGCAGTCAACCATCATGAACGATTTCAGCGGCGCGGCACACTGACCGTGCCGCACGGCTTTTCGGCCTGTAAGCAATGACAAAGGAAGAAAATATGGACGTTTCAACACTGCCGGGTATTGCCATCCGGCGCTGGTATGCCTACCGCGAGCTTACCTGGCGTAACGAGGCGGGCGTGCCGGGCGATGGGCCGCCCGTGGTGAAGTGGGTCATTGGCGCACTGGTGAAGAATCCGGCCATCGGCCGCGAGTCTCCGGCGCCGCTGGACGACGTCATTGAGAACTCCCAGGCGCTGGGTGCCGCCTTTGCCAAGGCCATTCTGGCCGAGGCGGGCGAACACCCGATTGCCAGCTATGGCAAGGCGTGCCTGGTGGGCATGAAAGGTGAGTACGAGCACGGCAATGCGTTCCTGACGGAAACGTTCATGAAGCCGGTGCGGGCCGCCATTGGCGGGGGCAAGGCCTGGGTGCCCTCGACCGGCAAGCGTGGCGGGCCGGGTGTGGCGATTGATGTGCCGCTGGCCAACAAAGACGCCCTGTATGTCCGGGCCCAGTATGATACGGTCACAGTCTGTTTTCCCGACGGGCCGGCCGACGACGAAATTCTGGTGCTCATGGCCTTTGCTTCCCGGGGTCGGCTGCATGCGCGCCTGGGCGGCTTGCAGGCGGCCGATGTCAAGGGCGAAGACGGCCTGCGCTAGCGGGTTCGGGCCGGCACAACGGGGGGCGATGTCCTTGCGGGGGCATCGCCCCTTTGCTGTCCCGGCAGGTCTCCTCGTTCGGGCACGAAATCCGGTTAAAATCAGCGCGGTTCAATCGCTCTATTTACAAGGTGAAGTCATGCCCATCTACGCCTACAAGTGTGGCGAGTGCGGACACGCCGCAGACGTTCTGCAGAAAATGTCCGACCCCGTGCTTACGCAATGTCCCCAGTGTGGTTCGACATCGTATGCCAAGCAAATTACCGCAGCGGGCTTTCAGCTGAAAGGCTCGGGCTGGTATGTTACCGATTTTCGCAACGGTTCCGGCGGCGGGTCGGCAAAAACGACGGCGTCGTCCGAATCTTCGGGCGGATCGGCATCGTCGGATGCTCCGGCGGCGTCGGGTTCCGCGCCTGCAGCGGCCGCGACTTGATACGGCATCGTCTTTTCGTGCCGGCGGCATGCCATGCGTTTTTTTAAGCGTTACTTTATTACCGGCCTGCTGATCTGGGTACCGCTGGTAATCACCCTGTGGGTGCTGGCGCTGCTTATCAGCACGCTGGAAAGTTTTGTGCCGCCGTTCCTGTCGTCGCAGTCGCTGTTCGGCTTCAGCATTCCGGGTTTTCAACTGGTGCTGGTGCTGCTCACGGTCTTGCTCACCGGGGTGCTGGCGGCCAATTTCATCGGCCGTGCCATTGTCGACCGTTGGGAGCGTGTGCTGGGTCGCATTCCGCTGGTGCGGTCGATTTATAATTCAGTAAAACAAGTCAGCGATACGGTGCTGGCCCCGGAGGGCCAGGCGTTTCGTGAAGCTGTATTGGTACAGTATCCGCGTCACGGCGCCTGGACGATTGCCTTTCTTACCGGCGCGCCCAGCGGCGAGGTCGCCGGGCGGCTGGGGCCCGATTACGTCAGCATTTATGTGCCTACTACGCCCAACCCCACGTCGGGCTTTTTCCTGATGGTGCCGCGCAATGAAATCCAAGTTCTCGACATGAGCGTGGACGCCGCCCTGAAGTATGTGGTCTCGATGGGGGTGGTGGCGCCGGTGCCGGGCGGGTTGCCGCGATCGCGCAAAGCGGCGAAACAGAAACCCCGGGCTGTACCGCCCGAACCGATGGATCCACCCGCGCCGGGTGGGTCTTCCTGATGAATACCACGATTTTTCTATACGGAGTACTTCCTGATGCGTACCTGCTATACCGGCGAGGTCAGTAAACACCACCTTGACCAGACAGTCACCTTGTTTGGCTGGGTTCATCGTCGCCGTGATCACGGCGGGGTCATTTTTATCGACCTGCGTGATCGTGCCGGGCTTGCTCAGGTGGTGGTGGATCCCGACAATGCAAAAGCATTCCAGATCGCCGAAGATATCCGCAACGAGTTTTGTATCCGCATCACCGGTCTGGTGCGTGCCCGGCCCGAAGGTACCGTGAATCCCGATCTTAAATCGGGGGAAGTGGAAATTCTCTGCCGTGACATCGAAGTGCTCAATCCTTCGGTGACACCGCCATTCCAGCTTGACGATGACAATCTGTCCGAAACAACCCGGCTGACGCATCGCGTGCTCGATCTTCGCCGCCCCCAGATGCAGCACAATCTTATGTTGCGCTACCGCGTGGCCATGGAGGTGCGCAAGTATCTTGACGCCTTGGGCTTCGTGGACATTGAAACGCCCATGCTCACGAAAAGCACGCCTGAAGGCGCGCGTGACTACCTGGTACCGTCCCGTGTGAACGATGGCCAGTTTTTTGCCTTGCCCCAGTCGCCGCAATTGTTCAAGCAAATGCTTATGGTGTCCGGTTTCGACCGCTACTACCAGATCACCAAGTGTTTTCGCGATGAAGACCTTCGCGCCGACCGTCAGCCTGAGTTCACCCAGATCGACTGCGAAACCTCATTCCTGAATGAAGAGGAAATTCGTGAAATTTTCGAGGGCATGATCCGTCAGGTGTTCGCCAACGTTCAGAACGAACAATTGCCCGAAACATTCCCCACCATGACCTGGCAGGAAGCCATGCGTCGGTTTGGTTCCGACAAGCCTGATCTGCGGGTGAAACTGGAATTTGTCGATGTCAACGACCTGATGCGCGACGTTGAATTCAAAGTGTTTTCGTCGCCGGCCAATGACCCGGGCAGCCGTGTGGTGGCCTTGCGTATTCCCGGCGGTGCGGCGCTGACGCGCACGGAAATTGATGCCTATACCAAGTTCGTGGCCATTTATGGCGCCAAGGGCCTGGCCTACATCAAAGTGAACGACGCTGCCGCCATTCCCGAAGGCTTGCAGTCGCCGATCGTAAAAAATATCCATACGCAGGCGCTTCAGGCACTGGTCGAACGCACCGGCGCCCAAAGCGGTGATCTTATTTTCTTCGGGGCCGACAGAACCAAGGTGGTCAACGATGCCATGGGCGCCCTGCGCGTCAAGATCGGTCACAGCGAATTCGGCAAGGCGGGCGGCCTGTTCCAAGCCGGCTGGAAGCCGTTGTGGGTGGTGGATTTCCCCATGTTCGAGTACGACGAGGACGAAGGGCGCTACTTCGCGGCTCACCACCCGTTCACCAGCCCCAAAGACGGGCACGAAGACCTGCTGGGCTCCGACCCGGGCAAGGCGCTGGCCAAAGCCTACGACATGGTGCTGAACGGTTGGGAAGTGGGCGGTGGTTCGGTGCGTATTCACCGGGCCGAGGTGCAGAGCAAGGTATTCCGGGCGCTGAACATTCAGGCCGACGAAGCCCGGGAAAAGTTCGGCTTCCTGCTCGATGCCTTGCAGTATGGTGCACCGCCGCACGGCGGGATCGCGTTCGGCCTTGACCGCCTGGTCACCATGCTCACCGGCGCCGAATCCATCCGCGACGTCATTGCGTTCCCCAAAACGCAACGCGCCCAGTGCCTGCTAACCCAGGCACCATCGCCGGTCGATGAAAAGCAGTTGCGGGAGTTGCATATCCGTTTGCGCAATACGCCCGAGGTAAAGTAGTACATGCCGGCCTGGGCCCAACGCTAGGAGTCGCGGATGTCAGTCCTTCGGATCGTCAGTTACAACATCCACAAAGGACGCTCCGCGACGGGCAGCCGCGAATCCTTCGAAGATTTGCGGCTTGGGCTTTACGGCCTGCAGCCCGACCTGCTGTTTCTTCAGGAAGTGCAGGGCCGCAACGAACAGCGCATCAGCCTGGATGCCCAGCACGAATCGCTGGGCGCCGCCCTGGCCATGAATGTGGCCTACGGCTGCAATGCGGTGCGCAACCAGACCGACCACGGCAATGCCCTGCTGTCGCGGTTCCCCATTTTGCACTACGAAAACGAGGACATTTCCGATCACCGCCTGGAGCAGCGTGGCTTGCTGCATGCACTGGTTAACGTGCAAGGCCGGCCGGTGCATTGTCTGGTTGTCCATCTGGGTTTGTTTGCGGGCGGCAGGTCCCGGCAGATCGCCGCACTGGTAGACCGTATCCAGCGGCTTGTGCCGCTCGACGAGCCCATGCTGATCGCCGGCGACTTCAACGACTGGAATAACCGGCTGGCCCCCATGTTCGTCAGCCAGCTGGGGCTTTACGAAGTGTTTTCCATCGCGCCTTTTGCGGAATCGGGGCCGCGCCTGTTGCGTGCCCCCATTGCGCACTTGCGCCAACGCATGAAGCGCGGCGCCCTGGCGCAGCGCAAAGAAGCCGCGCCTCATGTCCGGTCCCGGCAGGCCATCGAGCTGGGCGTGGGGGGGGGCGGTCGTCTGACACCGCCCCCCCGCACGTTTCCGGCGGCTTTTCCCTGGTTGCGGCTTGACCGCATATATCAGCGTGGTTTTGCCGTACGCAAGGCACGCGTGCTACAAGGGTTGCCGTGGCGACAGATTTCCGACCACGCACCGCTCTTTGCCGAGCTTGAGCTCCCATGAGGCCATTGCCATGCCCGTTTCCTTACCCGCCGACGCCAACCCCCGCGGGCTGGCGAACGACGCACTAGATCGCGAATACAACGCCCGGGCGTCGGTTCCCGACTGGCTGGTGTATTTGCAGGCTTATCAGAAAGACAGCGCCCGCGCGCGCGCCACATTGCCGTGCGTGACAGGAGTACCGTACGGCGAACACCCCGACGAGACACTCGATATTTTCCCCGCATCGCACGCCAATGCGCCTGTGTTTGTCTATATTCACGGCGGCTACTGGCGCGCATTGTCGAAAGACGACTCGGCCTTCATGGCGCCCGCCCTGCATCAGGCGGGTGCCACCGTGGTGATCGTCAATTACGCGCTGGCCCCGGCGGTCAGCGTGGAAACGATCGTGACGCAATGCCGCCGGGCCGTGGCATGGGTTTATCAGAACATTCATCGCCACAATGGCAATCCGGCGCGTATTCATTGCAGCGGCAGTTCGGCCGGCGGACACCTGGTGGGCATGCTGCTGGCACCCGGCTGGCATGCCGGGCAACAGGTGCCCGAAAGTGTGGTGCACAGCGCCAGTACGTTTAGCGGGCTTTTCGATCTGCGGCTGCTCGTGGACACCCACATTAACGAATGGACGCAGTTCACACCCGAATCGGCACGGGCACTGAGCCCCCGCTTTCATTTGCCCGTGCGTCCCTGCGCGGTGGTTGTGGCGTGCGGAGCCCTTGAGTCGGGCGAGTTCCGGCGGCAAAGCGCCGAGTACGCCCAGGCGCTGATGAGGGCCGATGCGCGGGTTTATGCCCTGGAAGTGGCCGGCACCAATCACTTCAGTGTGGTGCAGGAGCTGGCTAATCCCGCCTCGGCGGTGAGCCAGCGTATTTATCGTGTCATGGGGCTCTAAGGGCACCCGGAAAAGGCGGATTCGCGATGGCCGGCATCGACATGGAGCTTGACTGGCGCGAGGGTAACCAGGTTACCTTGCTGCGCAATGGCGACCAGTTTTTCCCCGCGGTTTGCCAGGCCGTCGATGCCGCCCGTTACCAGGTTCATCTGGAAACCTATATTTTCAACCTCGACGATTCCGGGCACTGTGTGCTCGACGCCCTGGCGCGCGCCATTGCCCGCGGAGTGCGAGTGCGTGTCGTGATCGACGGATTTGGCTGCCTGGAAACCGCCGACGTGCTCTGCGAACGTCTGGCGGCCATGGGGGCGCGGTTTCGGGTGTACCGGCCGGAGCGCGGTGGTTTGGGTTTCGTGCGGTTCAATCTGCGTCGCTTGCGTCGCCTGCACCGCAAAACACTGGTCGTTGACCACCGCGTTGCCTTTGTGGGGGGCATCAATATACTGGACGATTTCGTCGACATTCCCGACTCGGGAGATGACGCCCGCCCGCGGTTCGATTTTGCCGTGCGGCTGCAAGGCCCAATCGTTACCGATGTTTCACGGGCGCAGCGAGGGTTGTGGCTGCGCATGTCCTGGCGCCGGCGCGATGACTGGAGCGCCTTCTACCGGCGTTTGAAGCGCTGGCGTGACTGGCGGCAACGGCGGGTGAAATGGGAGCAGCCGGTGCATGATCCCGGGGTCAGGGCGGTTTTGTTGCTGCGCGACAATCTGCGTTACCGGCAAACCATTGAAAACGCCTATCTGGCCACCATGAACGAGGCCGCCGCGGATATTCTCGTGGCCAATGCCTATTTTTTCCCCGGACGCCGCCTGCGCAAGGCGCTGGTCGCCGCGGCCCATCGCGGCGTGAGGGTTCGGCTGCTGCTGCAGGGCCGCTCGGAATATCCCATGCAGTACCGCGCCTGCCGGTACACCTACGAGCGTCTTCTGGAAGAAGGCATTGAAATTTACGAGTACATGGCCAGCTATCTGCATGCCAAGGTGGCGGTGATCGACGATTACGCCATGGTGGGGTCGTCGAATATGGATCCCTTCAGCCTGTTGCTCGCCCGCGAGGCCAATGTGTACGTTCACGATGCCGATTTCGCCGCCGGGTTGCGCGCAGCGATCGAGAAGGAAATGGCTGACAATGCCGTGCCCGTGACGCGTGAATACCTGCACAAGCGCAGTTGGCTGCAACGGCTGTGGGATGGCTTGGCCTACCTGATGCTGCGCGCGGGGGTGGCCGTGACGGGCAGGGCGTCGGAATACTGAGTTTTCGTTTAACATCGGGACAATCCGCGCAGCCCCCTGTGGCCGCACCGGCAAGGTAAATCACGAATGTAAAGGATACCCCCATGAAAACGAAAGCAGCTGTTGCATGGAAAGCAGGCGCTCCCCTGACCATTGAAGAAGTCGAGCTGACGGGCCCGAAAGCCTTCGAGGTGCTGGTCGAGGTCAAGGCCACCGGCATTTGCCATACCGATTACTACACCTTGTCGGGCGCCGATCCCGAGGGTTTGTTTCCGGCCATTCTGGGTCATGAGGGGGCGGGTGTCGTGCTGGAAGTGGGCCCGGGCGTCACGTCGCTCAAACCGGGCGACCACGTCATTCCGCTTTACACCCCCGAATGCCGCCAGTGCAAATCGTGTCTGTCGCGGAAAACCAATTTGTGCACAGCCATTCGCGCCACGCAGGGCAAGGGCTTGATGCCCGATGGCACCTCGCGCTTTACGGTCGGTGGTAAACCCGTGCATCACTACATGGGTACGTCCACCTTCTCCAACCATATTGTGGTGCCCGAAATCGCTCTGGCGAAAATTCGCAGCGATGCCCCGTTCGACAAGGTCTGCTATATCGGTTGCGGCGTGACCACCGGGCTCGGTGCCGTTCTGTTTACCGCCAAAGTCGAGGCCGGGGCGAATGTTGTCGTGTTCGGGCTGGGCGGCATTGGCCTGAACGTGATTCAGGGCGCCAAAATGGTCGGGGCCGATAAAATTATCGGGGTGGATATCAACCCCGAGCGCCAGGCCATGGCGCGCCAGTTCGGCATGACGCACTTTGTGAACCCGAACGAGGTGGAAAACGTGGTGGATCACATTATCCAGCTCACCGACGGCGGTGCCGATTATTCGTTTGAATGCATAGGCAACACCAAGGTCATGCGCCAGGCGCTTGAGTGCTGCCACCGGGGCTGGGGGCAGTCGGTCATTATCGGGGTGGCCGAGGCCGGCGCCGAAATCTCCACGCGCCCGTTTCAGCTGGTTACCGGCCGGGTCTGGAAAGGCTCCGCGTTCGGCGGAGCGCGTGGCCGCACCGATGTTCCCCGTATCGTGGACTGGTACATGGATGGCAAAATCAACATCGATGATCTGATCACACACACCTTGTCGCTGGACCAGATCAACGAGGGCTTTGACCTGATGAAACGCGGCGAGTCGATTCGATCGGTCGTCATGTTCTAAGCCGGAGGCCTGTGATGACACAAGCAACGCTTCAGGTGCTCGGCGAGCACCGGTGCTTCGAGGGCGTGCAGCGTTTTTATTCGCACGACTCGCGGGAAACCGGCCTTCCCATGCGATTTTCCGTTTATTTGCCGCCTCAGGCGCAAGAGGGCCGTGTCCCGGTGCTGTTTTACCTGGCCGGCCTGACCTGCACGGAAGAAACGTTCATGATCAAGGGGGGGGCACAGCGCCTGGCGGCCAGGTACGGCATTATGCTGGTGGCACCCGACACCAGCCCCAGGGGCGCGGGTATTGCCGGTGAGGACGACGACTGGGATTTCGGTACCGGCGCGGGGTTTTATCTCGATGCCACCCAGCCGCCGTGGTCGGGGCACTACCGCATGGAATCGTATATTGTGAAAGAACTGTACGATGCGGTAACCACGGTGTTGCCCGGAGATCCTCGCCGGGCGGGGATTTTCGGCCATTCAATGGGCGGGCATGGCGCGCTGGTGCTGGCGCTGCGCCACCGTGCACGGTTTCGTTCTGTGTCGGCGTTCGCTCCCATTGCGGCGCCGGCACGTTGCCCGTGGGGTGAAAAGGCCTTCTCTGCGTATCTGGGGGAAGACCGGCAGGCCTGGTCGGATTACGATGCCTCGCTGTTGATGGAGCGTATGGATTGCCCGTTTCCCGAAAGCATCCTGATCGATCAGGGCGAGGCCGACCCGTTTTTGGCTACGCAACTGCATCCCGAAGCGTTCGAGTCGGCCTGCGCACAGGCCGGGCAACCGCTGGTACTGCGCCGCCATGCCGGCTACGACCATGGCTATTACTTCATTTCCACCTTCATGGAAGACCATCTGGCCTTCCATGCCGAGCGTCTGGCCTCGGACAGGCCCACCTGACAGCGTTTTACTTCACCAGTTTCCACTGGCCGTTCTGTATGGTGATCAGTTCACGGCCGCGCTCGTCGAACCCGCTGTGGTCTTGGGCGGACATGTTATACACCCCCTGGGTGGCCACCTGTTCACGGGTGTTTTCCAGGGCGTCACGCAAGGCGGCCCGGAATTCTTTGGTGCCGGGCTGGCCTGCCTTGGCCGCCTGGGGCACGGCGGCTTGCAGAAGCAGGCCGGCGTCGTACACGTTGGCGCCAAAAGTGGCCGGAACCTCGTTGTACATGGCTTTGTAACGGTTGATGTAGTCTTGCACAATGGGTTTTGACGGATTGCTGTCGGCAATTTCCGGCAGCACCAGCATCAGGCTGGCCGCCAGAATGGTGCCTTCAACATCCTGGCCGCCCAGTTTGATAAAGGCGGGAAGAGCTGCACCGTGTGTTTGGTAAAACTGGCCTTTGTAGCCCTGTTTTTTCAGGGTGGCCTGGGGCAGTACGGCTGCCGTGCCTGTGCCTGCCACCAGCACTGCATCGGGGCGTTTGGACAGCACTTTCAGCGCCTGACCGGTGACGGAACTGTCGGAGCGCTGGTAGCGCTCAACGGCGACCAGGTCAATGCCGTTTTCTTTGGCCAGTGCGCTGACCACATTCAGCCAGTTTTCGCCATAGGCATCGTTGAAACCTATGAAGCCCAGCGTTTTTACCCCGGCTTTCACCATATGGCCCACCAGCGCCTTGGCAATGATGTCGTCGTTCTGGGTGGTTTTAAAGACCCATTTCTTTTCCGGAGTCATGGGAAGGACCACCGAGGCGGTGCCTACCGGTGCCAGCATGGGTGTGCCGGACTCGGCCACGAACTGGATAACCCCCATGGCATTGGGCGAGCCGGTGGGCCCGATAATGGCGTCGACCTTTTCTTCGGTGATCAGTTTCTTGAAGGTGGTGACCGTTTGGGTGGGATCGCTGGCGTCGTCGTAGGCAATATAGCTGACGGTAAAATCGCCCATTTTGGTGGGCATGAGCGGTACGGTATTCTTTTGCGGTATGCCGACCATGGCGGTGGGCCCGGTTGCCGAGGTGACCACCCCGATCTTGATCTGGGCCTGGGCCGGCAAGGCCAGGGCGCCGGCGGCAATCACAGTGGAAAGCACAATTTTTTTCACGAGCATGGATGCAATTCTCCGGTGGAACTTTTTTCCCGAAAAAGCATCTTACTCTTAAATGCCGGCTTGATCTGCAGAGCCTTTTTACGCGGTGGGTTAGCACTCTCGCCATCAGAGTGCTAACATAAGCAGTAATCGGTTATTTCTCAGGAAAATCGCCAACTTATGACAGAACGTTCGCAATCCTTGGCCTTGACACCGTCGTCAATGGCTGCGGCAGTATCGAACCCGGGTGCGCTGGGCTCTATTGAAGCGTACATCAGTGCAGTCAACCGGCTGCCTATGCTTACGCAGGAGCAAGAAGCATCGCTGGGCAGGCGCTTGCGCGACGACAGCGATCTCGATGCCGCCCGCCAACTCATTATGTCGCATCTGCGACTGGTCGTGTCCATTTCCCGCCAGTATCTGGGGTATGGCCTGGCGCATGCCGACCTGATCCAGGAAGGCAATGTGGGGCTAATGAAAGCGGTCAAGCGCTTCGATCCCGATCGTGGCGTGCGCCTGGTGTCGTTCGCCGTTCATTGGATCAAGGCCGAAATTCATGAATATATCGTCCGGAACTGGCGCCTGGTCAAAGTGGCCACGACAAAAGCACAGCGCAAGCTGTTCTTTAATCTGCGTCGCATGCGTCCCGACGGCCAGACACTCGACTCCCGGCAGATCAATGACATTGCACAGGAATTGAATGTGCGCCCCGAAGATGTCAGCGAAATGGAAGTGCGCTTGTCCGGCCGTGAAATGGCCCTTGAAGGTTCATCGAACGATGACGACGAATTCGCACCCATCGCTTATCTGTCCGACGACGGTGAACAAGAGCCCTCGGCGGTTCTGGAGCGTCGCGCCTACGACTCCCTGCAAAGCGACGGGCTGGCTCATGCGCTTGAAGGGCTCGACCCCCGTTCACGCCGCATCGTTCAGGCGCGTTGGCTCCAGGATGACGGCGGTGCCACACTGCACGAGCTGGCCGCCGAGTTTGGTGTATCCGCCGAGCGCGTGCGCCAGATTGAGGCCGCCGCCTTCAAGAAAATGCGTCTGGCGCTGGCGAGCGCCTGAACCAGAAATTTACAAATATTTACATTTTAATCGGGGAACACGGGGAACTCTTGCTGAACCACGCGGACTAACCATCATGGGCAGCGCAATGCTTGCGCCAATCGCACTCGTTGCCCACCATCCGCTTCGGCTTCTCCTCTTCCCCTCCCTATTGAAGCGGATGCTTGCGGGACACCTCCACGGTGTCCCCTTTTTTTTGCCCGCGTTCACGAGCCAGTATCAAAAACACGCTATTCTTGTTGGCGCAAGACAATCAATCGGCTAACTGGCAGGGTGCATGAATAGCAGCTATTTTGTGTTCGGTGTGGCGGGCCTTTTGGCTCTGGTGTCGTTCATGCCCCCGGTGGCAGGGCGTTTGCGTTTGCCCTATTCCGTATTGCTGGCCATTGTGGGGCTGGTGCTGGGTGTAGTGATTCATGCGCATCATTGGGCGCCCTGGTTTGTTTCCGATTTTCTGAACTCCTTGCAGAACCTTGAAGTTTCTTCGGAAACATTTCTTTATGTCTTTTTGCCGGTATTGCTATTTGAAACGGCACTGGCCATGAATGTGCGGCGCTTGCTCGACGATGCCTGGCCCATTCTGATGATGGCCATTGTGGCCGTTGTGGTGTGTACATTTGCCGTGGGTTTTTCGTTGACGGCGCTGTCCGATTACGGATTGGTGGTGTGTCTGCTGCTGGGGGCCATTGTGGCGACCACCGACCCTATCGCCGTGGTGGGGGTGTTCCGTGAAGTGGGTGCTCCCAAACGCCTCACCAACCTGGTGGAAGGCGAGTCCCTGTTCAACGATGCGGCCTCGATCGCCCTGTACTCCGTGTTGCTGGCCGTTTTGTTCGGAGAGCGCGACCTTGAGGCGTCACAGGTTTTCATCAGCTTTCTGACCAGTTTCCTGGGGGGCGGGCTGGTGGGTTTTGCCATGGGGCGCCTGGTCACTTCGCTGTTTATCTGGTTGCGCGGGTGGCCCATGGCGGAAATCACGCTTACCGTGGCGCTGGCGTATCTGACGTTTTATATTTCCGAGCGCTATCTGGGGGTGTCCGGTGTGGTCGCCACGGTTATTGCCGGGCTGGTGGTGGGGTCGAACGGGCGCACGCGCATGTCACCCACTACCTTTGAACAACTGTCCGGATCCTGGGCGCAGTTCGGTTTCTGGGCTAATTCCCTTATTTTTGTCCTGGCGGCCATGCTTATTCCGCGCATGATGGCCGATATCACGTTCGGGCAGATCGGCCTGATTCTGCTGCTGTTCGCCGTTACTTTGCTTGCCCGCGCGGTCATGGTGTTCGGGGTGCTGCCGCTCATGGGCCTGACGCCGCTGGCTACCAAATTCAGCCGCGCCTATCGCATTGTGATGTGGTGGGGCGGGCTGCGCGGTGCGGTTTCCCTGGCCTTGGCGCTGGCGGTCACCGAGCACGCCAACATACCTTATGAAGTCCGGCAGTTTATTGCGGTGGCCACAACCGGGTTCGTGCTGATGACGCTTTTTGTCAATGGAATTACCCTGCGCCCCCTGATCCGCCGGCTGGGCCTGGATCAGTTGACGCCTTTTGAGCGTACCCTGCGCAACCAGGCTGTAGTGGTGGTGCTCGATGATTTGCGTGAAAAAGCCGATCGCATCGCCCAGGATGAGCGCATCAGCCCCGAGGCGGCGCGCAGCGTGCACAGTGTGTTCGATAATACGGAAGCGAGTATGGACGGCTCCCAGGCCGCACAACTGTCACATGAGCAGCGGGTGTCGATCGGTCTGACCATCGTTGCCGCCCGCGAGGAAGAACTGTTTTTCGAACGCCTGAAGGCACAAGTGCTAGACTGGCGAACGGCCGAAGTACTGCTGGCGAAGGCGGAAACCCAGGTAGATGCCGTACGCACCACCGGCATGAAGGGATTCGACGCCGCCGTTGCCGCCGACCTGCGCTATTCGCGCCGGTTTCGCCTGGCACTGCGCCTGCATTACCTGTTCGGCTTTCAGTCGTGGCTGGCATACGAGTTGTCAAAGCGATTCGTGTATTTGCTCAGCAAGCGCTCAATCGCACACCCCTTGATTGAATTTGCCGGCAACGATGTGCGGCCATTGTTGGGCGACGCGGCCACCGACGAAATTGTGCAGGCCCATCGCCAGCGCATGGCCATGCTGGATTCGGCGGTTACGGCTCTGAAACTTCAGTATCCGAACTATGCCCGGTGGCTGCAAGAGGCCTATCTGGGGCGTATGGCGCGTGCCATGGAGCGCCAACGCTACCGCGACATGCTGTCCCAGTCGCTGGTGACCGCTGAAATGTATGCCGACATGGTCAAACAGATCAACAAGCGCTGGGAGCATCTGGAGCAGCGACCGCCCCTGGATATACAGGTCAGTACGCGAGAGCTGGTGCGCCGCGTGCCGTTATTTGCCCAATTGTCCGACGACGCTGCCGATGCTGTCAGCCGGGTGCTGAAATCGCGTCTGGCGGTGCCGGACCAAACCGTGCGCATGCAGATCGGGCGCAACCGGGTGATGTACATAGTGGCCTCGGGCGTGGTCACATTACATTTGCCCGACGGTTCCACTGTTGAACTGGGTACCGGCGAAATTTTCGGTGAAATGGCGCTGGTCACCGGCACCGAATTCGAGGCCAAGGTAACGTCGCGGGGATACAGCCGCTTGCTGATGCTGAAAGAAAAAGATTTCGACAGCTTGTTCAAGCGTTTTGACAGCTTGCGCGAGAAGGTCGAGGCTGCGGTACGCCAGCGGCAGCGGGCCTTGCAGGTGTGGCAGGAGTTTGAATCCGGCGAGCGCCAGTATGAACCGGTTGACATGCCGCCCGCACGGTCCGGCCCCGAGTCGGCCGGGTAATCGCCGCCCGGCCCCGGGCCCCGGGTTTACAGCAGTTTGCGGATATCGGCGGCGATATCGGCTGCCGGGGCCTTGCCGCTGACGAGCACCCGGGCCTTGGCATTTTTGTCGAAGATATAGAACGACGACGCGTGGTCCATGGAATACTCGCCCGGTTTGGCGCCTTTTACCTTCGCGTAATAGGCCTTGAACGAGCGCGCGGTGGCTTCCAGCTGGTCGAGTGAGCCGGTCAGGCCGATAAAGCCGGGGTTGAACGTGTGAACGTACTGTCCCAGAATTTCCGGTGTGTCGCGCTCGGGATCGACACTGATCATGGCCACTTGTACCTGATCGGCCTGGTCGCCCAGTAAGGTCACCATCTGCGACAATTCCGCCATGGCGGTGGGGCACACATCGGGACACTGCGTAAACCCGAAGAAAAAGACGGTCACCTTTCCTTTGAAGTCGGCCAGGGTGCGCGTTGTGCCTTGGGTATCGACCATGGACAGTTCGTTGCCCACGTTGGTGTCGGAAATGTCTGATCCGGAAAACTGTGCCGGGGTGTCAGCGGGTTGGCAGCCGGCCAGCAGGCTGCTGAAAGCAGCGGCGGTAGTGACGGCTAGCAGGGTTCGGCGCGACGGCAAAAACAGAGGCATAGGGCAAGGGCGTTAAAGCAGGGCGAGCCAGTGGTCTGCCAGCAAGGCGGCAAACAGCAGGGCGAGATAAAGAATGGAAAACCGGAACAGCTTGCGCGAGCGCTCGTCGGTATAGGCTTTGTAAAGCTGCCAGGAATACGCCAGAAACATCCCGCTCAGCACGATGGCGCAGGCCAGGTACAGATAACCGCTCATACGGATGATGAAAGGCAGCAAGGTGGCCGCAAAAAGGGCGAAACTGTACAGCAGTATGTGCAGCCGGGTGAACTGCTTGCCATGGGTGACCGGCAGCATGGGCAGGCCCGACTTGGCGTAATCGGTGTTGCGATACAGTGCCAGCGCCCAGAAGTGGGGTGGTGTCCAGATGAAAATGATAAGGACCAGTATCCAGGCTTCCGCCGGAACGGCGTTGGCAACCGCCGCCCAGCCCAGGGCCGGAGGCATGGCGCCCGACAGCCCGCCGATCACAATGTTTTGCGGCGTGAGGGGCTTGAGCAGCATGGTGTAGATAATGGCGTAACCGACGAAGGTGGCGAATGTGAGCCACATGGTCAGTGGGTTCACCCAGTGATACAGCACCAGCATGCCGGCGCCGCCCAGCACGCCGGAAAATACGATGACCTGGGCGTTGCTGATCGTGCCGCGTGCGGTGGCGCGGCGCGCCGTGCGCAGCATGCGGGCGTCCACTTCCTGTTCAATAAGGCAGTTCACGGCAAAAGCCGCTGCCGCCAGCAGCCAGATGCCCGCCGTGGCGGCAACGACAACCTGCATGTCGGGCAAGCCCGGGGTTGCCAGAAACATGCCGATCACGGCGCAAAACACCGCTAACTGGGTGACGCGCGGCTTGGTGAGCACCAGGTATTGCCGGTACAACGAAGGCTGTGGAATGCGGGCGGAAGTCATGGCGCTATTTTAGCCTGTTGCGATGGGCCCAGACGCACCAGCAGGGTGACGCAGGCCAGAACCAGCCCGGCAGCGCCGCCGTTGTGCAGTACGGCGATCAGCAGCGGCCACTGGAAAAAGATGGTGGTCAGGCCTGTGAACAGCTGCGCTGCCAACAGTGCCAGCATCAGGTTGGCCGGGCCGCGCAAACCCGGATCGTGGCGCAGATGCCATGCCAGCGGCACCAGAAAGGCAAAGACCACAAAGGCAAAGTTGCGGTGGACCCAGTGAATGGCCGTCAGGGCGTCTTGCGAGATAAGCTCGCCGCCGGGCAACACGCCCAGGCCGCGAATCAGGGAGTAGCCGCTCTGGAAGTCCATGGGGGGGAACCACTCGCCGTGGCAGGTCGGGAAGTCCATGCAGGCCAGCGCGGCATAGTTGGTGCTTACCCATCCCCCCAGAGCGATTTGTACCAGCAACAGCACCAGACCCGCCGCGACCCAAGGGCGCCAGCGCAGGGCGTCGGGGTGCAGCGGCGCATGGGTTTTCTCGCGTGCGGCCAGCCATGTCATCAGGGCCAGAACCAGCATCCCGCCCAGCAAGTGGGCGGTCACTACCAGAGGCATCAGTTTATGCGTGACTGTCCAGGCGCCGAACGCGCCCTGCACACACACCGCCACCAGGGTGGCGATCGCCAGCTTTGGGGTATGGCCGAGTTCGCGCCGGTAACGCCATGCAAAATAAACGATACCGATAATCATCAGCCCCAGCAGCGAGCCGATATAGCGGTGGATCATTTCGATCCAGGCCTTGGGAAAGCTGACCGGGCCGTGCGGCATCGCGGCCAGTGCCTGCTGAATTTGCTCGCTGGCGCCGATCGGTGTGACCTTGCCGTAGCATCCCGGCCAATCGGGGCAGCCCAGCCCCGAATCGGTCAGGCGCACGAAAGCACCGAACATGATGAGGTCGAGGGTAAGAAACCAGGTGGCAAACACCAGCTTCCGGTAACGGGATCGAATGCGCTCTAGCATGATAGACGGGTATGGTTAGCCGATTCGGGAGTTCTTGATGAGTTTGATGATGTCGTCGCGAACCTCAAGCGGGTCGGCGTTTTCCGGGAAGCGCATCATCAGATGGCCCAGCGGGTCGATGATCCACATGGGCCCGCGTAGGGCGGCGTTCAGTTGTTCCGGAGTGGCCTGCGGAGCCAGGAAGCGGGCGAGCTGTTCGGGCTGTACGCGCACCATGTGCGTGCCTTTATACGCTTCCAGTACTTCGGGGGGAACGGCCTGGTCGTCGGTAATGAACCACACCCTTGCCAGGCGGTCTACGTGCTTGCCCTGGCTGGCGTGCGAGTTTCGCAGTGTAAACAGTTTGCGTACACACGATTCCGGGCATGCGCCGGTGTCGGCACTGACCAACAGCCACTTTCCTTGCAGCGAGCTCAGGTCAAACGGTTGGCCGTCAAGCTGGGTGAGCGGCATGGCCTGGGCGTTGGGCAGGGGGCGCTGTGGTTGAATGAGCGTGCCGTAATTGGTAGTTTCGGCGGGGCGCAACCCCAGGGCCGGCACATAATAGGCCAGCAGGGCCAGCACAATGGGGGCCAGCGTCATGAGCAGGATCAGGATGACGGGGGTCAGCGAGCGCGGTTTGGCGGCGCCTTGGGGCGTGGGCGAGGATGGTTGAGTCAAGAGCATTCCTTACGATGATTGGGGCGGGCGCTTGCGCCGGAACAACACATGCCAGGCCAGCGCCAGCCAGGCAATGACGGCAATGGCGGTAAAACCGAACCATTGCAGCGCATAGCCGCGATTCTTGTCGGAATCGAGCGAGGGTTCGGGCCATTGGCGCTGAAACACACCGCTGTCGTCGGACGACGTGGGGGCGGTTTGTGCCAGTACGATGGGCAACAATTTTAGCCCGGAAGCGGCGGCGTAAGCATCGAGCGGTACGTTCTGCACTACGGGCATAGGTCGCGAAGGGTCAGGCAGGCGGGCCGGCAGCTGGACATCGGCCGAGCCCGAAAATGACCAGAGCTCAAAAAGGCGGGGCACGTGCTCCAGCAGCTCGCCGCGCACGGTCACCGGCCCGCTGGTTGTGGGCAACGCAGGCCGTGCCTGCGGGCCCGGGCCCGACCGAGGTATCCAGCCCTGCAGCACCAGTACGGCATGGCGCTGGTCAGCCGGGGGCAGCAGCAGCGGCGTGGCCACCCAGTAGCCCGGGCGACCGTCATGCATACGGTTGTCGACCAGCACGGTCAGGTCGTGCCGCAGTGTGCCGGTGGCCTGGGCCGGGCGCCAGGGAACCAAGGCATCGGCCGGCGTGTCGGCCGCCAGTTCCAGGGGAGCTTGCCGACGGCCTTGTTCGATAGCACGTGCAATGGCGTCGCGTTCGGCGGCGCGCCCCAGTTGCCAGTTGCCCAGCGAGACAAAGGCCAGCGCCAGGACGGCCAGGCCGACAAAGGCGACCAGGTAACGGATGGAAAACGAAGGGCGGCGCATTGTCTGCAATAATTCAGGTTTATTCGGAGGCCAGCATGCGGATCATCGTCATCATCGCGTTTCTGGGCATTGTGGCCAGCCTTGCATCAGCCTACCTTTTCCTGATGCGTGACAAAGGCGGAACCAATCGTACCGTAAATGCCCTGACGGTACGCATTGGCTTGTCGATTGCCCTGTTCCTGTTTGTTTTGTTCGCCCACTATATGGGGTGGATCCAGAGCACCGGTATTGTAAGCCGTTAACGCTCATTGCGCCGGGCGCCGCCGCCCGGCCCGGGTTCTTTACCGTCGCCGGTCTCGTCGTCAGGTGTGCGAGGCGCCGATGTACCCGGCTGGCTGCTGACATTGCCCTCTTCGTCCACCACGGTGGCCAGCTCGTTACCCAGAACATCGGCCGCGCGGCGATGGTCGGCCGGCGTCAGCGGACGCGGGGTGTGCCCGGCCGGCATGGCGGGCGCCCCCGGCTCCACCCGGGCCTCGACCTCGCGCACCCGGATCGGGGGCGCGTCGCCGTTTTTATCCTGGCCAAAATACACCACGGTATGCGGGTAGGGCAGCTCAATGCCGGCGGCATTGAAGTGTTTTTTCACCAAACGGTTGAAGCCGCGCTGGACGGCCCATTGCATGCCCGGTTTCGTCTTGATCATGATGCGTAGGGTGAACCCGCGTTCGTTCAGCGATGTGACGCCTGCAATCACCATGTCTTCCAGTACCTCAGGAGCCAGCACGGGGTCGGTCATCAGCTCGTCAAACGCCCGTTCCAGGTAGTAGGCGGCATCGTCCACGCTTTCGCGGTAGGCAATGGTGTATTCGCCCAGATGATAGGAAAAGTCACGCATGTGGTTGGCGAACTTGTCCACCGACGAGAACGGGATCATGTGGTAGCCGCCATCGAGCGTGCGAATACCCACGGAACGGATCGTGATCTTTTCCACGGTACCGAAGACATTGCCGATCTGGACAACGTCGTTCTGGTTCATGCCGTTTTCCAGCTGGATGAAGATGCCGTTAATGACGTCCTGCACCAGTTTCTGGGCACCGAAGCCGATGGCCAGCCCCACCACCCCGGCACCGGCAATAAGGGGGCCGATGTCGATACCGATTTGTGACAGCACGATGAGCATGGTCATGGTGACCACCACAATTAGCGTGGCATTGCGGAACAAGGCCAGCAAGGTTCTTTCACGCGCCGAGGGGGCTCCATCCTGCTCGGGATCATCCAGGCTCAGGCGATGTTCGATAATGCTGGCAACGACCGTCCAGACCAGAGCGGCGAAAAGCACCACGATGGACACGCGCAAGACCGTGGCCACGATCTGGCTGCCGGCTTCCGAGGTGATCCATTCCCCGGCGTGGAACAGCTCCCAGGCGTCGAGCACAAACAAGACAACCAGGCTGGCAATGATGAGCTTGGCCCATTTTACGGCGGCCGGAACGTAGGAATTCAGGCGGGCTTCCAGTTGGGGCAGTTTCGCGCGAACGTCGTCGGGCAGGCGAAACGGCCGTACCAGTACGG
>JBFWLP010000044.1:0-26104 GCA_050252075.1 Burkholderiaceae bacterium
TAGTGGTGCGAACGGAGAGACTCGAACTCTCACACCTCTCGGCGCCAGAACCTAAATCTGGTGCGTCTACCAATTCCGCCACGTTCGCACGATAGTATTCCCATTGGCAGGGAAGCCCTCCATTATAGACCGTTTTCATTGCCGTGCAAATGTGCGTGCGGCGTGGTCGTCGGACCCGGCGGTATGGGCATTTACCCTGAAAAAATCATGTCGTTTGCCTGCATTTGCAAAGGAGGTCATGCTTTCCGGTAAAATGCTCTGTTCAATTGTTCAATTTACTCATTTTTAAATAGGTCCCTAATGCAGCCCGAGGTTGAAATTTTGTCCGGCCTGGAGCGCCGTGTCGATCTGGTTATTTCTATCGCCGATGTCGAGAAAGAAGTCCAGACGCAATTAAAACGTGTAGCGCGCACCGCTAAGGTTCAGGGCTTTCGTCCCGGCAAAGCGCCGCTGTCCATCATCGAACGCAGCCACGGGCCCGGCATTCGGTACGACGTCATTAATACCGAAGTGGGCCGCACGCTCGAAAAAGTGCTCGAGGAATCGAAGTTGCGCGTTGCCGGCACTCCCAATCTGGAACCCAAAACCGAAGGCGTCCAGGAAGGCGAGCTGGCGTTTTCGGCAACATTTGAGGTGTATCCCGAAGTTCAGGTTCCCGATCTGTCGGCGCTGCAGGTAAAGCGTGCCGCCATTCAGGTTACCGATGCCGACGTCCAGCGCACCATCGACATTCTTCGCAAGCAGCGCGCTTCCTACGAGGCTCGCGAAGGCCGCGAAGCCCAGGATTCCGATCGCGTGACTCTCGATTTCGTCGGCAAGATCGACGACGTCGCCTTCGAGGGCGGCTCGGCGGAAGACTTCCCCTTCGTGCTGGGCGAGGGCCGCATGCTGCCTGAGTTCGAAACGGCCGTCCGTGGCATGAAAGCCGGCGACACCAAAACGTTCCCGCTCAGTTTCCCCGAAGACTACGCCGGCAAGGAAGTGGCCGGCAAGACGGCCCAGTTCACCATCACGGTGAAGGAAGTGGCCGAAGTGATTCTGCCCGAGGTCGATGCCGAGTTCGCAAAATCGCTGGGTCAAGAGGAAGGCGACGTTGAAAAACTGCTGGCCGATGTGCGCGCCAACATCGAGCGTGAAGTGAAGGCTCGTGCCCAGGGTCGTACCAAAAGCAGTGTCATGGAAGCGCTGGCCGGTGCCTGCAGCTTCGATGTTCCCAAGGCGCTGGTTGAGTCCGATGCCCAGGATCGCGTCAAGGCTGCCCGTGAAGAGCTCAAACAGCGCGGTGTGCCCAATGCCGATTCCATGCCTATTCCGGTCGATGCCTTCACGGCCGAGTCCGAGCGCCGTGTGAAACTGGGCTTGCTGGTGTCCGAACTGGTCAAGTCGGCAGAATTGCAGGCCAAACCCGAGCAGGTTCGTGCACGTATCGAAGAATTCGCGCAAAATTACGAACAGCCGGCGCAAGTCGTGGCGTACTACCTGTCGGATCGCCAGCGCCGCGCCGAAATTGAAGCCATTGTGCTGGAAGACAATGTTGTCGAGCATGTGCTGGCCAAAGCACAGGTATCCGATGATGATGTCTCGTTTGAAGAACTGATGGGGTCGAATTAATGCAACGTTTCACCGATTTTTACGCCTCGATGTATGGTGGTAATTCGGTCGTGCCAAGCGGGCTGGGTTACGTGCCCATCGTTGTCGAGCAATCCGGCCGTGGCGAGCGGTCATACGACATCTACTCCCGGCTGTTGCGCGAGCGGGTCATTTTCTTTGTGGGTCCGGTGAACGACCAGTCAGCCAATCTGGTGGTCGCCCAGCTGTTGTTTCTCGAATCCGAGAATCCCGACAAAGATATTTCGCTGTACATCAACTCGCCGGGCGGATCGGTGTATGCGGGCATGGCCATCTATGACACCATGCAGTTCGTCAAGCCCGACGTTTCCACGCTATGCACCGGCATCGCCGCCAGCATGGGGGCGTTTTTGCTGGCAGCGGGCGCCAAGGGCAAACGCTATTCCCTGCCCAACTCGCGCATCATGATTCACCAGCCCTCGGGCGGTGCGCAAGGGCAGGCGTCCGATATCCAGATTCAGGCCCGGGAAATCCTGGGCCTGCGTGAGCGCTTGAATGCCATTCTGGCCAAAAATACCGGGCAGCCGGTCGAGCGCATTGCCGAAGACACGGAACGTGACAATTTCATGTCTGCGGAAGATGCGGTATCGTATGGCTTGGTGGACAAGGTTCTCGTTTCTCGTACCGACGAAGCGTGACGCCGCGAGTCGGCGGGTAAGGTTGCCCGCCGGTTGATATTCGGCAGGCAACTGCCTGCCTATCTTGCTGAAGAGTTATATGCCCGAAAAGAAAGGATCGGCCGACGATAAGGTTTTACATTGCTCGTTTTGCAATAAAAGCCAACACGAAGTTCGCAAACTGATCGCCGGACCCTCGGTGTTCATTTGCGATGAATGTATCGATCTGTGCAATGACATCATCGTCGAGGAAAGCCAGGAGGCCGCCCGCGAGGCCGTGCGTCACGAGCTGCCCACGCCCCATGAAATCAAATCATTTCTTGATGATTACGTCATCGGCCAAGACACGCCCAAGCGTACTCTGGCGGTGGCGGTGTATAACCACTACAAGCGTATACGTTACGGCAACGTCAAGGGCGACGGCGTTGAGCTGTCGAAAAGCAATATCCTGCTGATCGGCCCGACCGGCTCGGGCAAGACACTGCTTGCCCAGACACTGGCGCGCATGCTCGACGTTCCGTTCGTGATGGCCGACGCCACCACCCTCACCGAAGCGGGTTACGTGGGTGAAGATGTCGAGAACATCATCCAGAAGCTGTTGCAGAACTGCAATTACGATGTCGAAAAGGCGCAGCGCGCCATTGTCTACATCGACGAAATCGACAAAATCTCGCGCAAGGCCGATAACCCCTCCATTACCCGCGACGTCTCGGGCGAAGGTGTGCAGCAGGCTTTGCTCAAATTGATCGAAGGCACGGTGGCATCCGTTCCACCGCAAGGCGGGCGCAAGCATCCCAATCAGGATTTCGTTCAGGTTGACACCACCAATATCCTGTTTATCGTGGGCGGTGCCTTCGATGGTCTTGACAAGGTTATTCGCAACCGAACCGAACGATCCGGCATCGGGTTTTCGGCGTCGGTGCGTGCCAAAACCGAACGTGGTGTGGGCGAGCTTTTCCAAGAGGTCGAGCCCGAAGATCTGATCAAGTTTGGTCTCATTCCCGAACTGGTGGGCCGTTTGCCTGTGGTGGCAACGCTGCAGGAACTCGATGAAGACACGCTCATTCGCATATTGATCGAGCCCAAGAACTCCCTTATTCGCCAGTTCCAGAAACTGTTTGAAATGGAAGACGTGGAGCTTGAGGTTCGCGACGGTGCGTGCCGTGCCATCGCCCGCCGTGCCATTGAACGGCGCACCGGCGCGCGAGGGCTGCGGTCCATCGTTGAACTGGCGCTGCTTGACACCATGTACGATCTGCCGTCCACGCCGGGTGTGAAGAAAGTCATTCTTGACGAAAACGCCGTTACCGGGCAAGGCAAACCCATCCTCATTCGCGAGGAAGACAATGCGGCACACGGCGCCGACGACAAAGAGCCCAAGAAGCTCAAGAATGCGGCGGCCTAAGGTAAAGAGCGGAAACCGGAGTTTTTGAAACACAATTTTCCGCTGAATTGCCCTATATTGGCTCGGAGTGTGGCAAAGTAGACTTGAAATTCAGCGGGTCACCACAATATACGCCTGTAGGTAGTACGGAAAGGGAGGCCTCGGCTTCCCTTTCTTATCTGTAATCTATAAGGAAATTACTATGTCTGCGAGCCAGATTCTTACCACTGATCCTACGGAATTGCCGCTGTTGCCTTTGCGCGACGTGGTGGTATTCCCGCACATGGTGATTCCGCTTTTTGTTGGACGCCCGCGTTCCATCAAGGCGCTGGAACTTGCCATGGAGGCCGGCAACAATATTGTGCTGGTTGCCCAGAAATCGGCCGGCAAAGACGATCCCTCCGCCGAGGATCTCTATGGCATCGGTTGTGCCGCCAGCATTCTGCAAATGTTGAAGTTGCCCGACGGCACGGTGAAAGTGCTGGTGGAGGGTGTTCAACGTGCTGAAATCCGTAAGGTGACCGACGTTGAAACCCATTTCACGGCGGTTGTCTCGCCCCTGCCTGTCGACGCCGGCGAAAGCTCCGAATCCGAGGCATTGCGTCGGGCCGTTCTGGCCCAGTTTGAGCAGTACGTCAAGCTGAACAAGAAAATCCCCCAGGAAATCCTTACATCGCTCACCGGCATAGAAGAAGCCGGGCGTCTGGCCGACACCATTTCCGCCCACTTGCCGCTCAAGCTGGAGCAGAAGCAGGGTATGCTCGAGATCGTTGGAACGACTCAGCGTCTTGAAGCGCTGTTGTCGCAGCTGGAGTCGGAAATCGACATCCTGCAGGTCGAAAAGCGTATTCGCGGCCGCGTCAAGAAGCAGATGGAAAAGAGCCAGCGCGACTACTATCTGAACGAGCAAGTCAAGGCAATCCAGAAGGAGCTCGGTGAGGGCGAAGAGGGTGCCGACATCGAAGAGCTCGAAAAGAAGATCGCCGCCGCCCAATTGCCCAAAGAAGCCATGAAAAAGGTCGACTCCGAGCTGAAAAAGCTCAAGCTCATGTCGCCCATGTCGGCCGAGGCAACCGTTGTCCGCAACTATATCGATACGTTGCTCAATCTTCCCTGGAAGAAGAAAAGCCGTATCAACAACTCCATTCCCAACGCCGAAAACGTTCTGGACACCGATCACTATGGTCTTGAAAAGGTCAAAGAGCGCATCATCGAATACCTGGCTGTCCAGCAGCGTGTCGATAAGCTGAAAGCGCCCATTCTTTGCCTGGTTGGCCCTCCCGGTGTCGGTAAAACGTCGCTGGGCCAGTCCATTGCCAAAGCCACGAACCGCAAGTTTGTGCGCATGGCTCTGGGCGGTGTGCGCGATGAGGCCGAAATCCGTGGTCACCGCCGCACCTACATAGGCTCCATGCCGGGGAAAATTCTCCAGAACATGTCCAAGGTAGGCGTGCGCAATCCGCTGTTTCTGCTCGATGAAATCGACAAAATGGGTGCCGATTTCCGCGGGGATCCGTCGTCAGCGCTGCTGGAAGTGCTTGATCCGGAGCAAAACCATACGTTCCAGGATCATTACATCGAAGTCGATTTCGACCTGTCCGATGTCATGTTTGTGGCCACCAGCAACACCCTGAACATTCCGCCCGCATTGCTCGATCGCATGGAAGTGATTCGTCTGTCGGGGTATACCGAAGACGAAAAAGTACACATTGCCTTCGATCATCTGCTGCCCAAGCTCATGAAAAACAACGGCGTGCGCGATGGTGAACTGAAAGTCGACGAGTCGGCCGTGCGCGACATCGTGCGCTATTACACCCGCGAGGCCGGCGTGCGCGCGCTCGAGCGCGAGATCAGCAAGATCTGCCGTAAAGTGGTCAAGAAACTGCTGGCAAGCTCACCCGACCAGGCGGCCAAATCGCGCAGGAAGTCGTCTGACGCCGCGCCGGTGGAAACCGTCATGGTCACGTCGGAGAATCTTGCCGATTTCCTTGGGGTACGTCGCTACAACTTCGGTATGGCCGAAACGGAAAACAAGATCGGTCAGGTAACCGGCCTGGCCTGGACCGAAGTGGGGGGAGATTTGCTCACCATTGAAGTGGCCGATATGCCGGGCAAGGGTGTGGTTACCCGCACAGGTTCGCTGGGCGATGTCATGAAAGAATCGGTGGAAGCTGCCCGTACGGTAGTACGGGCGCGTGCCCAGAAATGGGGTATTGCCAACACCGTGTTTGAAAAGCGCGATATTCACGTGCACTTTCCGGAAGGCGCCACTCCCAAAGACGGGCCGTCGGCGGGTATTGCCATTACCACGGCCATGGTGTCGGCACTGACCGGTATTCCGGTGCGTGCCGACGTAGCCATGACCGGGGAAATTACCCTGCGCGGCGAGGTTCTGGCCATAGGCGGGCTGAAAGAAAAACTTCTGGCTGCACATCGCGGCGGCATCAAAGTGGTTCTGATCCCCGAGGAAAATGTCAAAGATCTTGCCGAGATTCCAGACAACGTGAAGAACCATCTTGAAATCATCCCGGTACGCTGGATTGACCGGGTGCTCGAGGTTGCCCTGCAATCCATGCCTACCCCGTTGTCGGATGAAGAGGTTGCGCGTCTGGCTGCCGAGGCTGTGGCGAAATCGACACCGGCTGAATCGTCAGGCGGTGTTATCAAGCACTGATCAGGCACCGATCAAGCGCTGACCGGGTGCTTGATACGGGCACTTGATCGGGCACTTGATACGGGAAGTGCAAGCAGCAGGCCGCGGGTTATTCAACCCAGCGGCGTGCTGCGGATCAAACCGACGGCGATGCCTTCCAGGGAGAAGTCGTCGGACGGGCTGACAATGATGGGCTGGTAATCGGGGTTTTCGGGAAGCAACCGTATACCCGACCCCGTTTTTTCGAGCCGCTTCACGGTGACATCGTCGCCGATGCGTGCCACCACGATTTGCCCAGACCTTGCTTCGGCCGATTTGCGCACGGCAAGAAGGTCGCCATCGAGGATGCCGATATCTTTCATGCTGGCACCCCGCACTTTCAGCAAGTAGTGGGGGGGCTGGGAGAACAAGGTGGGTTCTACGGCAATTTCCCGCTCGATATGCTGGGTGGCTAGAATGGGGCTGCCTGCCGCCACGCGCCCCACCACTGGTAACAGGAACTGGCTACCCGCCGGCAAGGCCGTGAGTGCAGGCCCCGTTGGCAGCGTTGACCCGGCCAAGGTGGAACGGGATGCCGGCACACGTATGCCCCGCGATGCGCCGGGGGTGAGTTCAATGGCGCCCTTGCGCGCCAGGGCGCGCAAATGGTCTTCGGCGGCATTGGCCGATTTGAACCCCAGCGCCTGGGCGATTTCTGCTCGCGTTGGCGGAAAGCCGGTGCGGGTGATTTCGGCTTCAATGAGTTCAAGTATTTGCTGTTGCCGCGGGGTAAGTTTGCTGGCCATAATTTATTTGACTGTATATAAATACAGTTTCAATTGTGCGCTATTTATCCGGCCAAGGCAAGCAAAACCGGCCATTGAATCCAGCCATGAAAAACGCCGCACGGTGCGAAGCCCATGCGGCGTTTTGTAAGGTGCCCGGCGAACACTTCCGGGCGTGTGCGCATGAATACGCTGGTTTTAACCCAGTACCTGTGCAATGGCCTTGGCTACGTAGCCGATATTGCCGCTGTTCAGGGCGGCGACACAAATGCGGCCACTGCCAACAGCGTAAACGCCGTGCTCTTCACGCAGTTTGTCAACCTGCGGTGCCGTCAGGCCGGAATAGGAAAACATGCCGCGTTGGTCGAGCACGAAATCGAAATTCTGCGTAACGCCCTGGGCCTTGATTTGCTTGACCAGTTCTTGCCGCATGGCGCGAATACGCTCGCGCATTTCCGTCAGTTCATTGACCCACAAGCCAAACAGTTCGGGCGTGTTCAGTACGCGCGAGACCACGGTACCGCCATGGGTGGGTGGGCTGGAGTAATTCGTGCGGATGACTCGCTTGAGCTGGCTGAGCACACGCGCGGACTCTTCCTTGGCCGCCGTGACCAGCGTAAGGGCGCCCACACGTTCTCCGTACAATGAGAAGGATTTGGAAAATGACGAGCTGACCAGCATAGTCAGGTCGCGCTGCGCGAACATGCGCACGACGGCGGCATCTTCTTCCAGGCCGTCGCCAAAGCCCTGGTAGGCGATGTCAAGGAAAGGCACCAGATTGCGGGCTTTGACGACATCGGCTATCTGTTCCCACTGCTGCAGCGTGGGATCGACACCGGTGGGGTTGTGGCAGCAGGCGTGCAATACCACGATGGTTTGCTCGGGCATGGCGTTCAACGAATTGATCATGCCGGTGAAATCCAGGCCATGGGTTGCCGGATCGTAGTACGCGTACGTGGTGACGGGGAAGCCGGCGCGCTCGAAGATGGCGCGATGGTTTTCCCAACTGGGGTTGCTGATGGCAACGGTGGCGCCCGGACGCAGTTGTTTTAGGAAGTCGGCGCCGATTTTCAGGGCTCCGGTGCCGCCCAGTGTTTGCGTGGTAACGGCACGGCCTTCGGCAATGACGGCCGAGTTGCTGCCCAGCAACAAGGTTTGTGCGGCCTTGTTGTAGCTGCCGATACCGTCGATGGGCAGATAGCCGCGGGCGGAGGGGTCATTGGCCAGTGCGTTTTCAGCTTCCCGTACGGCTTTCAACAGCGGAATACGCCCTTCGTCGTCGTAGTACACGCCCACGCCAAGATTCACTTTCGTGCTGCGGGTATCGGCGTTGTATTGTTCGGTCAGGCCGAGAATAGGGTCGCGAGGTGCAAGTTCGACGGATTCGAAGAGAGATTTCATGGAAATTGGGGGAAGAGAAGGGAAAAAAGGAAGGATAGAATCGCTTTCGCAATAGTGTGATAATAAGGGGTTTACCCTATATGTGTCCAGCATGAACAGCCCATCGCCTGGTTTTGTCTCGTTTCCCGACAGCCCGTTTCAGTTGTATCAGCCCTATCCGCCTGCGGGGGATCAGCCGACGGCCATTGGCGCCCTGGTCGAGGGTATCCATGATGGGTTGATGTTTCAAACCCTGCTGGGCGTTACAGGTTCGGGAAAAACCTACACCATGGCCAATGTCATTGCCCGTACCGGGCGTCCGGCCATCGTGCTGGCGCCCAACAAGACACTGGCCGCCCAGTTGTACGCGGAAATGCGCGAGTTTTTTCCCAACAATGCGGTTGAATACTTTGTGTCGTATTACGACTACTACCAGCCCGAAGCCTATGTCGCGGCGCGCGACCTGTTTATCGAGAAAGACTCCTCGATTAACGAGCACATCGAGCAAATGCGCCTGTCGGCCACGAAAAGCCTGCTCGAACGGCGAGACACGATCATTGTGGGTACGGTATCGTGCATTTACGGTATCGGAAACCCCGGCGATTACCACGCCATGGTCCTTACACTGCGCACCGGCGATCGTATCGGACGGCAGGAGCTGCTGGGCCGCCTGGTGGCCATGCAGTACGAGCGTAACGATATGGAGTTCGTGCGGGGTACGTTTCGTGCGCGGGGCGAGATCATCGATGTTTTTCCGGCCGAACATGCCGAGCTGGCCTTGCGTATTACCTTGTTCGACGACGAGATCGAAACCCTGGAAATGTTCGATCCGCTGACCGGGAAAATACGCCACAAAGTTCCGCGTTTCACCGTCTTCCCCAGTTCGCACTACGTGACGCCGCGCGATACCGTGTTGCGTGCGATTGAAACCATCAAGCAGGAACTGCGTGAGCGGGTGGATTTTTTTGTGCGCGAGGGCAAGCTGGTCGAGGCGCAGCGACTCGAACAGCGCACACGTTTCGACCTGGAAATGCTGCAGGAGCTGGGCTTTTGCAAAGGCATTGAAAATTATTCCCGGCATTTGTCCGGCGCACTGCCCGGAGAGCCTCCGCCCACGCTGATCGATTACCTGCCCGCCGACGCCCTGATGTTCATCGATGAAAGTCACGTGACCATGGGGCAGTTAAGTGCCATGTATCGGGGGGATATGTCGCGCAAGTCCACGCTGGTGCAGTTCGGGTTTCGTCTTCCGTCGGCCATGGACAATCGTCCGCTCAAGCTGGAAGAGTTCGAGCAGCGCATGCGCCAGTGTGTGTTTGTGTCTGCCACACCGTCCGACTACGAGGCGCGTCACACGGATCAGGTGGTGGAGCAGGTGGTACGCCCCACCGGGCTGGTGGATCCCCAGGTGGAAGTTCGCCCGGCCACCACGCAGGTAGATGATTTGCTGGGTCAGATCAAGTTGCGGGTGGCTGTGCGCGAGCGTGTGCTCGTTACCACGCTCACCAAACGTATGGCCGAGGATCTTACCGACTACCTTACCGAACATGGCATGAAGGTGCGTTACCTGCATTCCGATATCGACACTGTGGAGCGTGTGGAAATTATTCGCGATTTGCGGTTGGGTGTATTTGACGTGCTGGTCGGGATCAACCTGCTGCGCGAGGGGCTGGATATTCCCGAGGTGTCGCTGGTGGCCATTCTGGATGCGGACAAAGAGGGTTTCCTGCGGTCCGAGCGCAGCTTGATCCAGACGATAGGCCGGGCGGCCAGGAATTTGAACGGGCATGCCATTTTGTATGCCGACCGCATTACAGACTCCATGTCGCGTGCCATGGGCGAAACCAGTCGCCGCCGTGAAAAACAGCTGGCGTTCAACGAGCAATTCGGCATTACGGCACGCGGCGTCAGCAAAGCGGTGCGGGAAATGATCGACGGCGTCATGAGCGATGTGCAGGCGCCCGCTGACGAGGACATTCCTGCCGACGTGTTGAAGGACGATAAGGCCCTGGCGCGTGAAATTCGTCGTCTGGAAAAGCAGATGATGGATCATGCCAGGAACCTGGAGTTCGAGCTGGCTGCCAAGGCCCGTGACGCCCTGAACCGGCTGAAGCAAAAAGCACTGCTCAGCTGAGCCGCAAACGGTATGGCGGGGCAACACCGGGCGTGACGGGTGTTGCAAAATACCTACAAAATATCGTGCGGTTCCTTGATGTCATTTGTTAGCAAAAAACATACCAGTAAATACCTTGCTTTCCTTTTTCCTAGGGTTTACCATTACTTTTTTGCTTGGCTTGCTGTCTTTTCAATAGTGTTGCGTTGCAATAATTTAAGCCTGTTTTCAGGCGTAACCTTCGCGGCAATTCCTATTGAAAAATGTGACCATTCTGGCTAAAGCGTTGCTAATTCAAGGGTTTTTATTTTTTCGCGATACATAGTCAAGCTATGTTACTTTGCAAAAACTCTTGCCTTATAACGGGTTTTCCCTCACACTCTCGTCTATGATGACCAAGGTACTTTTCGTTTGCATGGGTAATATCTGCCGCTCCCCCAGCGCAGAGGGCGTATTTCGTCGCATGATTGACGATGCCGGGCTCTCGGACGTGGTGAGCGTGGATTCGGCGGCAACCCACAATTTTCATATTGGCGAGGCTCCCGATGCCCGCGCCCAGGCAGCTGCTCGTAAACGCGGCTACGATATCTCGGCCTGTGTGGCCCGTCAGGTTAGCGCCGACGACTTCCGCGAATTCGATCTCATTCTGGCCATGGACTGGGAAAATCTGTCGGCTCTGCAGCAGCAGTGCCCCAAGATCTACCGCCACAAGCTCATGCTGCTGATGCGCTTTGCCAACGAGTTCGAAGAGGCTACCGTGCCCGATCCCTATTATGGCGGGCCGGAAGGGTTCAACAAAGTCCTCGACTACATTGAAGACGCCTGTCAGGGCGTCATCGAAATGGTGCGCAAGCGCGCATTGCAGTATCAGGCGGCCTGATCCCGTTTAGCCGGTTTTCCCGCCGGCCGCCTTCTCTATTTATTGCGCACCGTGTTTGCGCCTTACCGTATATAGCGCCGCAAGACATCCCGGAACTCGGGTGTATCGGCGCGCTCCAGCCATTCAAACGCCACCATTTCGCGGCTGACAAGGCTTGCTCCTTGCTGCTGCATGCGATTCAACGCCAGCTGCTTGTCGGCAGCGCGGCGTGAACCTACGGTGTCGGCCACCACATAGACGGATTGCCCGGCTGCGAGCAGGTCGAGAACGGTTTGCTGTACGCATACATGGGCTTCTGTTCCCACAACGACCCATTGCCGTGTTTCCGCAGGAACCGAAGGCAACAGATTGCCCTGGGCCACTGCCGAGAACCAGGTTTTTTCCAGCAGCTCCTTCGGCTTGAGCGCATCGCGCAGCACCGGGGTGGTTGTTCCCAGGGCGACCGGACAATGTTCGGTGGCACGCACCGGAATGTCGAGATCGCGAGCCAGGCCCAAAAGCCACCGGGCACCGTCTACCACGGTGTCACCCTGATCAATAGCGGGCAACAGACGTGTCTGGATATCAATGATCAGCAAAACAGATTCCGCTCGCTGGATGCGCATTTTTTTCCCCTTCTGTGACAGGTGGGCGTCTTCAAGAATAACCCGGTTTCAGTGAAACAGTGCTTTTCTTAAAGCTTACTATAATAGTAATGTTTTGGTATACTTGAGCAGCGTAGTCGGGTATTGGGCCGTCGGCTAGCGCGCAAGGCGGGGCCCTGCAAAGGAACTAATCATGCGTTTAACCACGAAAGGGCGGTTTGCCGTGACGGCAATGATTGATCTGGCACTGCGTCAGCAGCGCGGCCCGGTCACGTTGGCCGGCATCAGCGAGCGCCAGAATATCTCGTTGTCGTATCTGGAGCAGCTGTTTGGCAAGCTGCGCCGCCATCAACTGGTGGAAAGCCAGCGTGGCCCGGGCGGGGGTTACTTGTTGGGCCGGCTGGCCCGCAAAATTACTGTGGCCGATATTATCTTTGCCGTTGACGAGCCTATCGATGCCACCCACTGCGGCGGTCAGGAAAATTGCCATGTGGGTAAAGACGGCCAGACCGGCCGCTGCATGACCCATGAGCTCTGGGCGTCGCTTAATCGTACAATAACTGATTTTCTCGACTCGGTTTCCTTGCAGGATCTCGTGGATCAGCAACGCATGCGCCTGGTAAATCAGCCCGGCGTTGCGGTGAAAGCTCCGGTCACTCTCTTTCCGGCGGCGGCGATTGCTTTTTCGCCGTCGTAATGCCGTTGCTGCAGGGTGGCGGTTTTTTGTATAAAAGGTATGTGAATGTCCCAGCGTCCTGTGTATCTGGATTACGCGGCCACGACGCCGGTCGACCCCAAAGTGGTCGAACTCATGGTGCCCTGGCTTTACGAACAGTTTGGCAACCCTGCCTCGACCAGCCATTCTTACGGCTGGCAGGCCGAGAAGGCGGTCGAGCGTTCGCGAACCCAGGTGGCCGAGCTGGTGGGTGCAGACCCGCGTGAAATAGTCTGGACATCCGGCGCCACCGAGTCGAACAATCTGGCGATCAAAGGCGCAGCGCGCTTTTACGCTGATCGCGGGCGGCATATCATCACGGTAAAAACCGAGCATAAAGCCGTGCTGGATACCTGCAAGGCGCTGGAAGACGACGGCTTCGAGGTCAGCTATCTTGATGTGCAGCCCAACGGCCTGCTTGATCCGGCGGTGTTCGAAAACGCGCTCCGTCCCGACACCATTCTTGCCTCGGTCATGCACGTCAACAATGAAATCGGCGTCATCCAGGACATTAACGCGCTGGGTGACATCTGCCGTCAGCGGGGCATTGTGTTTCACGTTGATGCGGCTCAATCGGCGGGCAAGATTCCCATCGATCTCGCAACCCTGAATGTCGATCTTATGTCGTTCTGCGCCCATAAAGTGTATGGGCCCAAGGGCATCGGTGCGCTGTATGTGCGCCGTAAACCGCGCATTCGTGTGTATCCCCAGATTCACGGCGGCGGCCACGAAGGCGGGTATCGCTCGGGTACGCTGGCCACCCACCAGATCGTCGGCATGGGGGCCGCGTTCCAGTTGGCCGGCGAGGGCATGGCTGTCGAATCGCAACGTCTGGGCCGTTTGCGCGATCGCTTGTGGGCGGGCGTGTCCACGCTTCCCGGTGTGTACCTGAACGGCGCACTGCATCCGCGGGTGGCGGGCAATCTGAACATCAGCGTCGATTGGGTCGACGGCGAGGCCCTGATCATGGATCTGACGGGCCTGGCCGTTTCCAGCGGTTCGGCCTGCACGTCGGCAAGTCTGCAACCCTCTTACGTCTTGCGTGCCCTGGGCAGATCCGATGAGCTGGCCCACAGCTCGTTGCGTTTGTCGGTGGGGCGCTTCACGACAGAACAGGATATCGATTTCGCCGTCCATCATCTCGTGTCCACCATCGGCCGGCTGCGAGAATTGTCGCCTTTATGGGAACACGTCGAGCGCGGCGAAGATCCCGCGGCGCTGCACCAGGAGGGCGTATAAATGGCGGGTACGGTTTACAGTGCCGCCGTGCAGGAGCATTTTCGTCATCCCCGCCATGCCGGCCGTTTTCCCGATGCCTTAGCGCGGGTATTTACCGGCAGTGCAGGCACTCCGCACACGGGCGGCATCATCCGTTTGCAGATTCGGCTCGACGAATCAGGTATCATCAGGGAAACGCGGTTCAAAGCCTACGGCTGTGGTGCGACCATTGCATCGGGCTCTTATGTGGCCGATACGGTCATTGGCCTGTCGGTTGACAGCGCCGGTGAACTTTCGTCGCAAACCATTGCCCAACAGCTTGAACTGCAACCGATCAAATGGCCTTGTGCCATTTTGGCCGTCGATGCGCTCAAGGCAGCCATCGCGAATTACAAGGAATCTATTCAGGAATGACCATGGGAATAACGCTGACTCAAAAGGCGGCTGACCATATCAACCGCCATCTTTCCAAACGTGGCAAAGGCCTTGGCCTGCGGCTGGGGGTGCGCCTGACAGGCTGCTCAGGCATGGCCTACAACGTTGACTATGTCGACGATGTGCAACCGAACGACCAGCTGTTTGAGCAACACGGCGTGAAGGTCTGGGTCGACCCTAAAAGCCTGCCGTTCATCGACGGCACGGAAATCGATTTCCAGCGGGAAGGGCTCAGTGAGGGCTTCAGGTTCAACAACCCGAACGAGAAGGCCAGTTGCGGCTGCGGGGAGTCGTTCACGATCTGACCACCCGGGCCGCCGGTTTTGGCGGTGGCACCGATAAAAAAAGCAGCCGGCCGGCTGCTTTTTTTCGTGGTTCCAGACGTACCGTTCAATCTTCCCGACGCAGATGAGGGAACAGAATAACGTCGCGTATGCTGGGGCTGTCGGTTAACAGCATGACCAGCCGGTCGATGCCGATACCGCAACCGCCTGTGGGCGGCATGGCGTATTCAAGCGCCCGGATATAGTCGGCATCGTAGAACATGGCTTCTTCGTCGCCGGCATCTTTGGCGGCCACCTGGGCATGAAAGCGGGCGGCCTGGTCTTCGGGGTCATTTAGTTCCGAGAAACCGTTGGCAATTTCGCGACCGGTGATGAACAGTTCAAAACGCTCGGTAATGTCAGGATGGGTATCGGAGGCGCGGGCAAGGGGCGACACCTCAACGGGGTAATCGATGATGTAGGTGGGGTCCCACAGGCAGGATTCAGCCGTTTCCTCGAACAATGCCAATTGCAGTGCCCCTGTGCCGGCCGTGGCAAGAGGGGGACTGTTTACATCGACTTTCAGCCGTTTCAATTCGGTGCGCAGAAAGAGGGAGTCGTGCAGTTGTTCGGTGGTGTATCCGGTGGTGTATTTCTGGATGGCCTGAACGATGGTCAGCCGGTCGAACGGGCGCGACAAATCGAGGGTTTTGTTCTGGTACGTCAGCACCGCCGATCCGGTGGCTGCGATGGCGGCGTCGCGGATGAGGGTTTCCGTGAAGTCCATCAGCCAGCGGTAGTCGGTATAGGCGGCATAGAATTCCATCATGGTGAATTCAGGGTTGTGCCGCGGGCTGACCCCTTCGTTGCGGAAATTGCGGTTCACCTCGAAAACCCGCTCGAAGCCCCCCACTATCAGGCGTTTAAGATACAGTTCGGGCGCGATGCGCAGGTACATTTCCATGTCGAGCGCATTGTGATGGGTAATAAAGGGTTTGGCTGCCGCGCCGCCCGGAATAGGGTGCAGCATGGGGGTTTCCACTTCCAGAAAACCGGCGCCCAGCATGTGCTGGCGTATGCTCCCCATGGCCTTGCTGCGGGCAACAAACGTGCGCCGGGTGTCTTCGGTGACGATCAGGTCAACGTAGCGCTGACGGTAGCGCATTTCCTGGTCGGACAGGCCGTGGAACTTGTCGGGCAAGGGGCGCAATGATTTGGCCAGCAGGCGCAGCGATGTGGCGTGCACCGAGAGTTCGCCTTTGTTGGTCTTGAAGACAGTGCCTTCAACACCCAGAATATCGCCGATATCCCATGTTTTGAAGTCTTCATAGATATCTTCGCCAATACCGTTCTTGTCGACGTAAATCTGGATGCGCCCCGATCCGTCTTGCAAGGTGGCGAAACTGGCTTTGCCCATGACCCGTTTGAGCATCATGCGCCCGGCGATGCGGGCGGTCGCCGCCGTGTCTGCCAAGGCCTGCTTGTCGTGCTCGCCATAGGCCTGGTGCAGTTCCTGGGCCCGATGTGCGGGGCTGAAGTCGTTGGGATAGGCGATCTGGCGCTCGCGCAGTTTGGCCAGTTTGGCCCGACGCTCGGCGATCAAATGGTTTTCGTCGTGGATCGGGTCGGGGTGAGACGTAATGTCATTCATGGTTTGCGTTGGTTTGGCGTTGGTGTCGTTGGCCTGGAGGACGGTGCCCTTCAGGCGTGGTGGCGTATGTCGTCGATGACGGTGCGGCCGTAATCGGGGGAATGCAGGAACCGGAGCAGGCGGGCGGCAATCTCGGGGGCGGCGGCAAGCTGTCCGCTGCGGTGCATTTCCTGAAAGCGATCCACGGCCGGAAAGGCCGTTGGTGCTTGTCCGCGTATGGTTTGCTGCATCGAGGTATCGATCACACCGGGCGCAATCGATGTAATGCGAACACCGTGTTGTTCGGCGTTCACGACGACGGAGTAGTGATCCAGGGCGGCTTTGGTGGCGCAGTACACCCCCCAGCCCGGCATGGGGTTGCGCCCCGCGCCCGAGGAGATATTCATGATCCGGACGTCGGCCTGCAGGGGCTTCACGGCTTTCAGGAACGTGGCCGTGAGCAAAATGGCACTGGTCACGTTCAGGCTGAACGCCGCCGTGACCTCGGCCGCCAGATTCAGGTCGTCGGCCATACCGATAGGTTCAACCCGGCCGGCGTTGTTGATCAGAATATAGCGTTGTGCAGTGGTCGGGAGATTGGCAACGACATCCTGGGCGACGCGTTCGGCCGCCGCGGGATTGGCCAGGTCGGCCTGTATCTGCTCAAGCGTGTAACCGCTGTCTTGTGCATGGCGGGCAAGGCCGGCGTCGTGGGTGCGGGAAATGGTGATTACGTGGGTGTCGTGATTGAGCAAACCCAGCGCCAGCGCCTGCCCCAGCCCGCGAGAGGCGCCGGTGACGATGGCCACAGTGGTTGGTGACGACATATCAGACCCCTTGCTTCAGGCTGGCCTGGATGAAAGGATCGAGATCGCCGTCGAGCACTTTCTGGGTGTTGGAAATTTCCACACCCGTACGCAGGTCTTTGATCCGGCTTTGATCCAGTACGTACGACCGAATCTGGTGACCCCAGGCGACATCGGTTTTCGCATCTTCCATTTTTTGCTGTTCCGCCATGCGCTCGCGCATTTCGCGCTCGTACAGCTTGGATTTCAGCATTTGCATGGCTTCCGCGCGGTTGCGGTGCTGCGACCGATCGTTCTGGCATTGCACCACGATACCGGTGGGTGTGTGCGTGATCCGGACCGCCGAATCGGTTTTGTTGATGTGCTGGCCGCCGGCACCACTGGCACGGTAGGTGTCGACACGCAGGTCGGCGGGATTGATATCAATGTCGATGGAGTCGTCGACTTCGGGGTAAACAAAAACACTGGAAAACGATGTGTGGCGGCCATTGGCCGAATCGAACGGGCTTTTGCGCACCAGACGGTGCACGCCTGATTCGGTGCGCAGGAACCCGAAGGCATAATCGCCTTCGATCTTGATGGTGGCCGACTTGATGCCGGCGACTTCGCCGTCGGATTGCTCCAGAATTTCCGCCTTGAAGTTCTTGCGCTCGCAATAGCGCAGATACTGGCGCAACAGCATGGAGGCCCAGTCCTGGGCTTCGGTGCCGCCCGCACCGGCCTGGATATCCATGAAGCAGTTCAACGGATCGGCCGGATTCGAGAACATTCGGCGGAACTCCAGCTCTTCAAGCCTTTCGCCCAGCGAGGCGATATCTGACTCAATCGCTTCGAGGGTGGCTGTATCGTCGTCGCCGGCGGCCAGTTCAAAGAGTTCCCGGGCATCATTGACGCCCGTGGCGATATCGTCCAGGGTCTGGACCACGGTTTCCAGGCTTTTTTTCTCGCGACCTAGGTCTTGCGCGTGTTTGGGATCATTCCAGACATCGGGGCTTTCAAGCTCGGCATTGACAACGTGCAACCGCTCTGACTTGGCATCGTAGTCAAAGATACCTCCGCAACACCGCTTCGCGTTCGGCGTAGTCGGCAAGGCGGGCGGCGAGTTGGTTTTGGCGTTCAGCTTCCATTGTTGGGTGTCCAGCGTTAAATTGTTACGAAAGTGGTTGGCGTAAAGTCAACCCGTCATTTTAACCTGCAATGTTCCGGTCTCTCTTCACACGTTATGTCCCAGTCATTTTCCTCTTCCCCACTTCCTGTTCCCGGGCAACCGCTCAGCGACGATGTGGTGCGCAATGCCAAAGGTCTTGCCGGATTCTCACCCGCCAATTTCGGCATGGTGATGGCCACCGGGATCGTCTCGCTGGCGGCTGCTGCGCAAGGCTACACCGTGCTTGGCGGTCTGTTGTTTCAGGTGAACAAAGGGCTTTATGTGGTGTTGTGGGGCTTGATGCTGCTGCGGTTGCTACGCAAGCCGGCCTATTTTTTCAGCGACGCGGTCAGCCATACGCGCAGCCACGGCTATTTCACCACGGTGGCGGCCAGCGCGGTGCTTTGCGTTCAGTATTTATCCCAGGGATCCAATGTAGCCATTGCCACGCTGTTATGGGGATTGGCCTGCCTGTTGTGGCTGGTTCTTACCTATGGCATTTTCACGGCGCTGACCGTCAAGCAGGTAAAGCCTGATCTGTCCAAAGGCCTTAGCGGGGCCTGGCTGCTGGCCGTGGTGGCCACGCAGTCTGTCAGTGTGTCAACGGCCCTGATGGCCGACTCCGTGCTTCAGGCCTACCGTTTGCCGCTGAACGTGCTGGCATTGTCCACCTGGCTCTGGGGAGGCATGCTGTATATCTGGATGATGTCTCTTATTTTTTACCGGTATACGTTTTTTCGTTTCGTACCCGGTGATCTGGCGCCGCCGTACTGGATCAATATGGGGGCAATGGCGATATCGACGCTGGCCGGTTCGGTGCTGATCACGCATTCCGCCCATGCCCCGCAATTGCTGGCGTTGCTGCCGTTCATCAAGGGTTTCACCTTCTTTTACTGGGCCGCCGGCACCTGGTGGATTCCCATGTTAATTATTCTGAGCGTGTGGCGCCATGGCGTGAAACGGTTTCCGTTCCAGTACGACCCCTTGTACTGGGGCGCGGTGTTTCCCCTGGGCATGTATTCAACCAGCGTGGGCTGGCTGGGTACTGCGCTGGGGCTGGATTTTCTTCAGCCTGTGGCGGGGGTGTTCTTTTATGTGGCGATCTTGGCGTGGTGCATTGTGTTCGCAGGCCTGGTCCGCCATGTGTTGCGCACGTTGGGGGTAGTGCAGCCCTAGGCATGTTCCGGGGTGGCCGTGCCCCGAATGCGCTCGGAACGGCGACGCAAGAGTTCGAGCGTGGTAAGGAACGCCACCGAAATGACGATCAGCAGGGTGGCCACCGCCAGGATCGTGGGGTTGATCTGCTCGCGTAATCCGGCGAACATCTGGCGCGGTATGGTGGTTTGCTCGGGGCCGGCAAGAAACAGGACCAGAACAATTTCATCGAACGAGGTCACAAACGCGAACAGCGCGCCCGAGATGACCCCCGGCCGGATCAGCGGAACAATGACATCAAGGAAAACCTTGAACGGAGATGCCCCCATGCTCAGGCCGGCGCGGTACAGCGAATGGTCAAACCCCGCCAGCGTAGCCGTTACCGTAATGATGACAAACGGTACGCCCAGTGCTGCATGCGCGATGATGACGCCGGGAAAGGTTGCCACCAGATTGAAGCGCGTATAGAAAAAGAACATGCCCGCCGCCACGATGATCAGCGGCACGATCATGGGCGACAGCAAAATGGCGGTAATGAGCCGCCGGTACGGCATATCGGGGCTGGCCAGCCCGACGGCGGCCAGCGTGCCCAGTGCAGTGGCGATCAGTGTGGCGAAAATACCTATTATGAAACTGTTGCGTATGGCCAGCAACCAGCCCTGGTGGTCGAAAATGGCGGCATACCATTTCAGGGAGTAGGCCTCGGGATCCAGCCGCAGCATGCCGGGAGTGAAGCTGAAAAAGGGCTCGGCATTGAATGAAAGCGGAATGACGATGAGGATGGGCAGGATAAGAAAGAAAAGCACCAGCCAGGCCAGCAGTTTCAACGACCATGCGCCTACGCGGTGCTGCAGGGTGTAGTAGGTGGTTTCAGACATGGCGGCTTATCCCAGTTTGATGTTGCTTGCGCCCACCAGACGGTCGTAGATCCAGTACAGCGCCAGAATGAGTGCCAGCAGAAGCGAGCCCAGGGCGGCAGCCAGCCCCCAGTTGTTCGATTGCTGCATGTGGAAGGCGATAAGGTTGGAGATCATCTGGCCGTCGGTGCCGCCAACCAGCGCCGGTGTAATGTAGTAGCCCACGGATATGATGAACACCAGCAGCGCCCCGGCGCTGAGCCCCGGCAGGGTTTGCGGCAGGTACACGCGCCAGAACGCTGAAAAGGGTTTGCTGCCCAGCGACAGCGCAGCCCGCACATAGCTGGGATCAATGCCCTTCATAACGCTGTAAAGCGGCAGGATCATGAAGGGCAACAGAATATGTGTCATGGCAATGACGGTGGCAAACTGGGTGTAGAGCATTTCGAGCGGCTCTGAAACCAGCCCCACCGCCTGCAATACGGAGTTGACGACGCCGTTGGTTTGCAGCAAGGCGATCCAGGCGGTGGTGCGTACCAGCAGCGAGGTCCAGAAGGGCAGAAGCACCAGCACCATGAGTAAGCCCGCAATGCGTTTGGGGGCGTGTGCCAGGTAGTAGGCCAGCGGGTATCCCAGGGCAATGCACAGCAGTGTGATGGTCAGCGCCATGCCCAGGGTTCTTGAGTAAAGCTGTATATAAATGCGGGCCGATTCACGCTGCCGGATTTCGCCGGCGGGCGTGCGCTCCAGATCGAGGGCGGTAAGGAAGTAGTCGTCGGTATATTTGCGGCCCACTTGATGGACCGACAGCCAGAAATCAGTGTTGGACCAGCGCTCATCGGCTTGCAGAAGCAGTTGGGCGCCATTTTTCTGCAAAGCGGCGTCATCTTCCTGGCGCAGCTTGCGCGCGGTGGCGTTGACCAGGCTGGAGGCGCCGGGGTAGGCCCGGTTGATCGCCGCCGCCAGCCGGCCCGACTGACGTGTTTCCGCCAGCGATTTCAATTCCTGCGCCATGGTTCCCAGAACGACAGGCTCGGGCGTACCCTGGCCATTCCATTGGGCCAGGGCGTCGAGCGTGTCGGGGATGAGTTCAACCAGTGTGGGGTTATACACACTTCGGTACAGCATGCTGGTGATCGGCGCCACGAAGGCAAAAAATACGAACGCCAGCAGCGGCAGCACCAACAGCAACTTGTTGCGCCTGCGTCGTTGTATTTCGTGCCTTTCGGTACGGATTTCCTGCGGTGAAAGCGTGTTCTGGTTGGACATCATGGTAAGGGAACCGGGTACAAGTTAACTTATTTGAGCAGCCATTCGTTGAACTTTTCACCCAGCGATTCGCCGTAGTCGGCCCAGAAGACGCCGTTGGCTTTCAGGCCCTTTTCCATGTGCGAGCTGGGCAGATGGGCAATAACATCTTTGGCCACCAGTGCGTTGGAAGATCGGCGTGTCGGGCCGTAGGCAACTTCCTGCAAACCGGCCAGCGGTTTGGTGCGGGTGGTGTGGGCAATGAACTCAAGGGCCAGCTGTTTCTTTTTGGATCCTTTTACGATGCTCCAGACGTCAAGATCGTATAAATGGCCATCCCAGACGATGGTGAAAGGCTTGCCTTCGCGCTTGATGGCGTCGAAGAAGCGGCCGTTGGCCGATTGCACCATGACGGCTCCGCCGTCGTTGAGCAACTGGGGTGCCTGCGACCAGCTGTCGAACCACACGATATCGTTCTTGATGGTGTCAAGCTTGGCGAAGGCCCGTGCCTGCCCTTCGGGTGTGGACAGTACCTTGTAGACATCGGCTGCTTTCACGCCGTCGGCCAGCAAGGCCCATTCCAGATTGACCTGGGGCCGCTTGCGCAGCGCACGCTTGCCGGGAATTTTCTTGGTGTCGAAAATGTCTTGCACGGTTGCGGGCTTGACGCCGCCAATGGTTTTCTCGTTGTAGGCAAATACGGTGGACCAGATGATTTCGCCCACACCGCACTCATTGGCCAGGGCTGCCTCGTAGAAATCTTTCTGGGCAGGTGTGCCGTCGTCGCCCGGCGGAAGGATGTCGCGCGGAATGACTTCGAGCAGGCCTTCCGAGCAGGCACGTTCAAGATCAATGGTTTCAATGTCGACGACATCCCACTGGATATTGCCCGATTCCACCTGCGCCTTGATTTCCGCCACGCCGCCGGAATAGCTTTGGAACAGCACGCGGTTGCCGGTTTCGGCCACGTAGGGATCGATCTGGTGCTTTTTCTGGGCGGCGCCGTACGCGCCGCCAAACGAGACCACGGTGAGCGATTGCTGGGCCTGGGCGGCACCTGCGGTAACCCCGGCAACCAGTGCCGTGCCGAGCAGAAGTTTAAAGTTCTTCATTGCCAATTCTCCTTGCTTTACATTGCGGATGAGTCTGTTTTGAATGCGTAACAGTCGCTGGTCATCCATCCCAGAACTGCCGCCTGGCCTGAGGTGAAGCTGGGTGCATTGATATCGTTGAGGGTTTTCACCGTGACGTTGCTGCCGTCGGCCAGTGAAAAGTAATAGCGTATGAAGTCGCCGACATAGTGGCGGGTTATGAACGTGGCATTGATGTGGTTATCACGTTCTTGCGGACTGGACAGTATGGCGAGCTTTTCCGGGCGAATTGAAATGATGCATTGCCGGTCGTCGGCGCCGCAGTTTCCGTTCAATGCCGTAACGTGTGTGCCGGCGGCGAGCGCCGCCGAAACCGTGGTGCCCGCCAGTTGCCCGATGGTGGCCGGAACCAGGTTGTTTTCCCCGATGAAGCTGGCAACAAAGGCATTGGAAGGGCATTCATACAGTTTGCTGGGCGAGGCGTATTGCTGGACCACCCCGCGGTTGAACACCGCGATGCGGCTGGACATGGTGAGCGCTTCGACCTGGTCGTGCGTCACGTAAATGACGGTAAAGCCCAGTTGCTGGTGCAGGCGGGTGATTTCGAACTGCATCTGTTCGCGCAGCTTTTTGTCGAGCGCGCCCAGGGGTTCATCCATGAGCACCAGCGTGGGTTCGAAAATCAGTGCCCGGGCCAGAGCCACGCGCTGGCGTTGGCCGCCCGAAAGCTGTCCCGGGTGACGGTTCCCGAAATCGGACAGTTCGATCAGTTTCAGGTACTCGTTGACCTTGCGGGTGACGTCGGCCTTGGGAAGCTTGCGAACTGTCAGCGGGTAAGCAAGATTCTCTGCAACGGTGAGGTGGGGAAACAGCGCGTAGTTCTGGAACACCATGCCGATGTTGCGCTGGTACGGCGCAATTTTGGTAATGGGACGGCTGTCGACGGTAATGGTGCCGCTGGTGACGTTTTCAAACCCGGCGAGCATCATGAGCACGGTGGTTTTGCCTGAACCCGATGGCCCCAGCAGCGTGACGAACTCGCCTTCGTTGACGTCGAGGTTGAAATCTTTCACGACCAGTGTTTTCTGGTCGTAGGTTTTTTTTACATTGGTGAACTTTAGAAACGCATCGTTGGTAGTGCGTGCTTGTTCCATCGGGAATCCGTGCTTTTGGTGTGTTGTTGGTTCGAAACGATGGCTACCCGCGTAGCCGTCAGTTCATGACATTGTGTGTCACAAGGGGGCAGGATAACATCGCGTTTTTTGTTATTCCTACAGGGGTTTCCCTTGCCCGCCGGCAATTCCGGCCTAGGGATTGTGCGTATTGATGGGCCCGATAGACGCCGTCGTCCGGGTGCTGCACAATGGGCATGTTTTTCATGAAGGAGACTTTACGTGCCGCAACCCGACCATATTTCCGCCCTGGGCGCACCCGATCCCGATACCCTCGACGACGACCTGAAAGCTGTGTTCCAGAAGTGCCAGGAAAAGCTGGGCCTGGTGCCCAACGTTTTGCGGGCCTATAGTTTGCGGCCCAACAAATTGCGCAATTTCATGGCCATGTACAACGAACTCATGTTGGCTCCATCGGGGTTAAGCAAACTGGAGCGCGAGATGGTGGCCGTGGTGGTGTCCAGCGCGAATCATTGCTATTACTGTCTGGTGGCGCACGGACAGGCCGTTCGTGCCTTGTCCGGTGATCCGCAACTGGGGGAAATGATGGTAATGAACTATCGAGTTGCGCCGCTCGACGCCCGCCAGCGGGCGATGCTGGATTTCGCCTGGAAAATGACCAAAACCCCCGAGCTTGTCGTCGACGACGATCGTCAGCGTTTGCGCGAGACGGGCCTGTCGCCCGAGGATATTTTTGATCTGGCCGAGACGGTCGGTTTTTTCAATATGTCGAATCGCATGGCGATTGGCACCGACATGATACCCAACCCGGAATATCATGCGATGAACCGGAACGGCTGACGCCGGGCGGGCCCGGCATGCGGCCCCGGCGTCAGTCGGGGTTGCCTTCCACCGCCGGGTCGCAGGTGCGGGTGCCTTTCGATTCTGCCTGCGTTACATGGGCACCTGGGGGCACATCGTTGATCAGCCAGACATTGCCGCCGATGGTGCAGCCTTTGCCCAGGGTGACGCGCCCCAGAATGGTGGCACCGGCATAGATGACCACGTCGTCTTCCACAATGGGGTGGCGTGGCAGCCCTTTTTCCAGCTTGCCCGATTCGTCGGTGGGGAAGCGTTTGGCCCCCAGTGTCACCGCCTGATAAATACGAACGCGCCGGCCGATGACGGCCGTTTCGCCAATAACCACGCCGGTGCCGTGATCAATAAAGAAGCACGCGCCGATTTGCGCGCCTGGATGAATATCGATGCCGGTGCTCGAGTGGGCAATTTCCGACGACATGCGTGCCAGCAGATGCAAACCCTGTTTGTAGAACTGGTGGGCGATGCGGTGATGGATCATGGCCAGAACACCGGGGTAGCACAACAAAACCTCGTCGACGCTTCGCGCGGCGGGGTCGCCCTGGTAGGCCGCCAGAACGTCGGTGTCGAGCAGCCTTCGGATTTCGGGCAATGCCTGGGCGAAGGCATTGACACAGGCAACGGCTTTGTCGTCGATGCCGGTGGCAACACGGTTCTCGTTACGGGCCTGGTAGGCCAGCTCAAGCCGAACCTGATGCAGCAGGGCATGCAGGGTGGAGTCGAGCGTGTGGCCGATGTAGAAGTCTTCGCTTTCCTGGCGTAAGTCGATGGGACCCAGGCGCATGGGAAAAAGAATACCCTTCAGGTTGTCAATGACGGCAGCCATGGCGCGGGGCGACGGGTACTCGCGACCACCGGGTTCGTTGGATCGTTTCTGGGCGGCTCGCCAGTCGCGGCGGGCCTCGTTAAGGGATTGAACGATTGGTTTGATGTCGAATACGGCCATGTAAAAGCGGGCTCCGGCGAAAGGGCTTGGCAGGGTTGCAAGTGCGTCAGTTGAAATGATAGCAAGTCACACTACGGCGCAGTTAACTTGCGTTACGATAGTCCTTTTTTATTTCTCCATGAACCACAAACTGACGCCCGGTACCGCGCTTATGCTGGTGGTTCCGCCATTACTGTGGGCGGGTAATGCCGTCGTCGGACGCGCGGTTGCCGACCTGATTCCACCTATCACGCTCAATTTCGTGCGCTGGGTGCTGGCGTTTCTTATGCTGCTGCCCTTCGGATGGCGGGTGTTTCGTCCGGGAAGCGGTTTGTGGCGCCGGCGCCGTTTATACGCCGTGCTGGGGCTGCTGGGCGTGGGTGTTTACAACAGCATGCAGTATCTGGCGCTGCATACGTCAACACCCATTAATGTGACCCTGGTGGGGGCCAGCATGCCGGTGTGGATGCTGGTGGTGGGGCGCCTTTTTTTCCAGTCCGTGATTGCGCCGCGACAGCTGCTGGGGGCGGCCTTGTCCATCGCCGGTGTGGCTATCGTGCTGGCCCAGGGACAGCTGGCGCAGCTGCTGCAGTTTCGCTTCGTCATTGGCGATATTTAC